>DXAB01000183.1 GCA_019117265.1 Candidatus Olsenella pullicola | reverse complement strand
GGTGAGGAAAAGCAACAGCGTCAGACTGAAAACCGCCGGCCCCATCTTTCCCGTTTTCCGACACGCACGCGTCCGCAAGCTCGGCCTTGAGGTGCTCGACCTCCACGTCCATGGCCCCGATGATGCCGATTCTCATGTCTCTCCCCCTCTGTGCGCCCGCCGGATGTCCTAGAGTGCCCAAGCGTCCGGAACTCGCCCGTTCTTTCCAAAGGTACGCCGTCCGGACGTTTTCGAGCTTCAAACCGTCCGCAAGACGCCCGTAAGCTCAGCCTAGCCCTGCGGATAGACGAGGTGCGCCTCGTCGATGCCCTCCAGCGTGTTTGCCACGTAACGGCGCGCCCGCCACTTTGCCTGCGCGAGGTCAGCGTCGTGCCAGTTGCCGCACTCCTCGGGGCGCGCGCCGGGAATCTCGCCCTCGAAGTCGCGGACAAACTCGAAGCACGAACGCACGAGCGGCGCCACATCGGCCGACGTGTGCTCGCCAAAGAGGATGAGGTAGAAGCCCGTTCGGCACCCCATCGGCCCAAAGTAGACCACGCGGTCGCGCCACGTGGGGTCGTTGCGCAGGTAGGTGGCGCCCAGGTGCTCGATGGCGTGAACGGCGGCCGTGTCCATGACCGGCTCGCGGTTGGGCGCGGTGAGGCGCAGGTCAAAGGTCGTGACCACGGCGCCCGTGGCGGGGTCCGCGTCCACGCGGCTCACGTAGACGCCCGGCTCGAGCGCGAGGTGGTTGACGGTGAAGCTGGCAATCTTCTCCATAGTGCCTCCGGAGTGGCAGGTTCTTCTCAACGGTTCTTCTGCCTCCAAGTGTAGCGAGTCGTCATCTCGCGGAAAACGTGGGACAGACGCGTTGCGGCCCCGCCCGTGACGGGCCCAGCACCGTTGTGTGCAGTTTCTAGAAGGCTGCTCCAGTAGAGCCAGCATGAGCGGAGATAAAACCGCAGATAACAGCCTTGCGACCAAACGCTCTACTCAGGGGGTCGCTTAACAACCGCACACAACGGCAGAGGGTGCTACGCGAAGCCCTCTAAACGCAGCTTGCGAGCCAGGGTCTGCCGGAGAGCGCCCTCGCCAGACGGTCCTGCGCCGTGGAGAAGACCACGTCGGGCAGGACGTGCAGGCGCACCTCGCCCTGCGCGCCGTACGCGGTAAGCGACGTGAAGATCACGTCGGTCTCAAAAGCGGGGTCGAGCAGGTCCGCGAGCTCGCGCTCCGCCACCTGGCGGCACTCCTGCGCCACGGCGTCGAGGTCGGCCCCCGGCACCACCGCGATGGGCACGCCGCAGTAGCCCACGGTCCAGCTGGTGATGTGCAGCACGGAGGTGTTGCTCAGCACCGAGTTGGGGATGACCTCCTCCGCGCCGCCGCGCACCCGCACCGTGGTGCTGCGCCAGGTGACGTCGGTGACCTCCCCCGTGACGCCGCCCACGGTGATGTGGTCGCCGGGCTGCACGGACTTGCTCACCATGAGGCTGATGCCGCCGATGATGTTGGAGATCGTGTCCTGCATACCCAGGGAGATGGCCAGCGAAACCACGCCAAGGGCGGTCACGAAGCCCGCCGGGTCCACGCCAAAGACGGGCTGCAGGACGCTCAGCAGCGCGAGCGCCCAGATGAGCGCACGCATGATGTTGATGAAGATCGACGCGCTCGGCAGGTCGGAGGCGTCGAGCAGCTTGTGCATGAGCCGCACCACCACGCGCTCGACGAGCGCGGCTATGACCACCGCCACCGCGAGCGTCAAGCCTCGGTCGAGCCACCCGCCCGCGTCGATGCCAATGAGGTGCTCCATCGTGCCTCCTTCTTCTCCGTCTGCATCCACTCGCGCCTTCATGTTATGCGTACGCACAAGCTCAGGCGCGCGCGGCCCGCCGGCGTCACCCCTCGATCTTCACGATGGGGGCAAAGCCCTTGAGGAGCTTCTTGGTCTTGCCCGTGCGCGTGAACTTGACCTCGATCGTGTCGCCCGAGGAGGCAAGGACCACGCCTGGGCCAAAGGTCTTGTGGGAGACCTGGTCGCCGGGGGCAAAGCTCACGGCCGCGCGGGCGGCGTCCGGCTTGGGCGCGCTCGTGGCGCGCGGCACCTGGGCGGGGCGAGAAGAGCCCCCGGTCGAGCGCGTGTGCGAGCCAAAGATGTTGCCACCATAGACCGACGAGCCACGCCCGCTGCCGAAGGTGCCGTGACGGTCCCCGCGCTTCTCCCAGCCCACGCCGGCAAAGCCCGATGAGCCCACGCCCACGCGCTCCACGTCCGCGTCGGGAATCTCGCGCAGGAAGCGGCTCGGCGCGTTAGCGGCAACGGAGCCAAAGGTGCGGCGCGTCGTGGCGTGCGTGAGGTAGAGCTTCTTGCGAGCGCGCGTGATGGCAACGTAGGCCAGGCGGCGCTCCTCCTCCACGCTCGCCTCGTCGCTCTCGTAGGAGGCGTGCGGGAAGATGCCCTCCTCCATGCCGGCCACGAAGACCACCGGGAACTCCAGGCCCTTCGCGGAGTGGATCGTCATCATCGTGACGGCATGCGTCTGACCGGCAAGGGAGTCGAGGTCGGAGCGCAGGGCCAGCCACTCGATGAGCGCGGGCAGCTTCTCGGAGGCCACCGGCGGCCTGAGGCTGGCAGGCGACGAGCCCGGGGCGTCCCCGTTTGCCTCTGGCTCACGCTCCGCGAAGTCGCCCGAGGCAAGCGGGGACGCCCCGGGCTCGTCGCCGGACGGCTCGAGCGCCCCGGCCGCCCGCAGCTGTGCCAGGCTCTCAAGCGTCTCCACGGCGTCGTGCGTCTCGTCGAACTCGGCGGCAACGCCCAGGAACTCCTTGATGTTCTCGATGCGGCCGTCGGCCTCCACGCTGTGCTCGGCCTCAAGCGCCTTGATGAGCCCCGCGCGGTCCACGATGGCCTCCACCACGTCGACAAGCTCGCCGGTGAAGTGACGCGCCGCCTCGATGGTGCCGCAGAACTCTGAGAGCGCCTGGCGCACCTTCGCGCCGAGCAGGCCCGTCTCGGCGATTGCCAGTTCGCAGGCCGAGAAGAACGAGATCCCCTCGTCGGCAGCCAGCTCGCGGATCTTGTTGATGGAGGTGGTGCCGATGCCGCGCCGGGGCGTGTTCACCACGCGCAGCGCCGCCACGTCGTCATCCGGGTTCACGACGAGCTTGAGGTAGGCCATAACGTCGCGGACCTCAGCACGGTCGAAGAAGCGCGTGCCGCCCACGATCTTGTAGGGCACGCCCGCGCGCAGAAACATGTCCTCGAGAATGCGCGACTGAGCGTTGGTGCGGTAGAAGACCGCAACGTCGTCGTAGCTCGTGCCACCGTCGTGGAGCCTCTCGATCTCCGAGCCGATCCAGCGGCCCTCGTCGCGCTCGTCGGAGGCCTGGAACACGCGGATCTTCTCGCCGTCGCCCGCGTCGGTGAAGAGGCGCTTGGGCTTGCGACGGGCGTTGTTGGCAACCACCGCGTTGGCCGCGGCCAGGATGTGGCCCGTCGAGCGGTAGTTCTGCTCGAGGCGCACCACGCGAGCGTCCGGATAGTCCTTCTCAAAGTCCAGGATGTTCTGGATGTCCGCACCACGCCAGCTGTAGATAGACTGGTCGTCATCGCCCACGACCATGAGGTTGCGGTGGCGCGCGGCCAGGAGGTTGGTAATCGCGTACTGGACGTGGTTGGTGTCCTGGTACTCGTCCACGCTGATCTGGCGGAAGCGGTCCTGGTAGCGCTCGAGCACCTCGGGGTGCTTGGCCAGCAGCTCAAAGGCCTTGACCAAAAGATCGTCAAAGTCGAGCGCGTTGGCCTTGGCCAGGCGTTGGTCGAGCGCGCGGTACACGCGCCCCGCCGCGCGGTCGGCCGGGCTGGACGAGCTCTCCAGCTCCTCGGGGCCCACCATCGCGTTCTTGGCCGCGGAGATCTTAGCGCGGATGGAGTTCATCGGGAACTGCTTCTGGTCGATGTCCAGGTCCGCCATGATGGTCTTGACCAGGCGACGTGAGTCGTCGTCATCGTAGATGGTGAAGTTGGGGCGGTATCCCGCGAGCTCGGGATCCTCGCGCAGCATGCGCACGCACATGGCGTGGAACGTGCAGACCCACATGCCGCGCGTTCCGTACGGCAGCAGAGCCTCCAGGCGCTCGCGCATCTCGGCGGCGGCCTTGTTGGTGAAGGTAATGGCGAGCACCTGCCAGGGCTTGACGCCCTCGTCAGCGATCATGTGGGCGATGCGGTACGTGAGCACGCGCGTCTTGCCCGAGCCTGCGCCCGCGAGCACCAGAAGCGGCCCGCGCGTGCACTCCGCCGCCTCCCGCTGGGCGGGGTTGAGGGTCGAAAGATCGATGGTCGGGGCCGGTGCCGGTGCCGGTGCCTGGGTAAACAGTGACGTCTGCTCAATCGCCATGCCGTGAGGTTCCTCTCGCCGTTTTTCTCGCCCTATGAGTTTAGCGGGACGACCGGACACAGATGCCCGAGCCCCGAGAAACCCACAGGGTCGGGCGCGCCCAGCAGCCGGTGCACGGCATCGACGGTCCTGAAAAACGAGGCCAGGGCACGCCCCTCTCGCCGCGCGTCCTGAAAAACGAGGCCGCGGCAGAGGGGCGTTTCCAAAAGTCCTGAAAATCGGACCTGTGTCACGTAGAGGGCCCCTATCTTTGCCGCGGCCTCATTTTTCAGGACTTTTGAGGGCCGCTCCATGCCACAGGTCCATTTTTCAGGACGCGCGGCGAGAGGGGCGTGCCGCAGCCTCGATTTTAAGGACGCGCGGCGAGAGGAGCGAGGCGCTACCGCTTCTTGTTGGACTCCCCGATAGAGATGTCCTTGTCATAGGTGAGGCTGTAGGCGATCTCGAGGCCGCGCAGCAGCTCGCGCGCGTCGTGCTCGCCCATCTTGCTCAGGGTTGCGGCGAGACCCGAGACCCCGCCCGAGCTGTTGTCTTGGGCGTGCTCGCGGCCCTCGTCCGTGCAGTAGACGATCACACGGCGACGATCGTTCGCATCCGGGACGCGCTTCACGTAGCCCTTTGCCTCCAGCGAGTCCAGGATGCGCGTCATGCGGGGACGGGTGTAGCCGAGCTTGCTGGCAAGGTCGGACGGGTTCATCCCCTCGTCCTGGCGAGAGAGGTATTCCAGAACCGGATCCTCCCCCATTGACATGCCGTATGCCGTGCCAATGGACCCCTTGGCGACGCCCCGGGAGTACATGATGAGCTTCTTAGCCGCGTCCTCGTAGTCCATCCTCGCGCTACTCGTCCCTTCCAGCGAGCACACAGGGCCTGTCGCCCCACCAAACTCAAGTTGGTTAATGGTAGCAACTTTTTCCTGAGTTTGCATGAAGAACACCCCCGGGAAAGCGAGAACAACGTTTCAATCAGACCGTCACGAGTCGCCAAACAGCGAGAAGATCGTCTCGGCGAGGCCGTCGTGGTCGTTGTCGAGCGCGGTCACCCGTGCGGCGGCGGCTCGAACCTCAGCGGGCGCGTTGGCCATGGCCCAGCTTCGCGGCACCGCGCGCAGCATGTCGATGTCATTGCGGCCGTCGCCGAACGCCACCGCGCTCCCAAGCGGCGCGCCAAGGTGCTCGCACACCACGCCGATGCCCTCCGTCTTGCTCGCACGCCCGTCCATGACCTCGCAGAGGATGGGGGACGACCTCACCACCGAGAGCCCAGGAAAGGCGCGGCCCACCTCGCGCTCGGCGCGCTCGATGGCGTCCGGCTCCCCCACGAGCAGGAACTTATGGAGCCCGCGCTCCGAGAAGTGCTCCTCGAGCGACCCCTCGACCGACTCCACGCCCACGATACGCTCCTCGCGCATGACGCGCGGGTCGCTGCGGTCCGACGTCACCCACGCGTGATAGCCGTAGGCCATGCAACAGAGCTCCGGGAAGGCGCAGGCGACGTAGTCGTGCACCTCGAGCGCGCACCCGAGCGCGATGGGCCTGCTCAGCAGCTCCGCGCCCGCGGCGTCTATCACGTAGGCGCCGCTGTAGCACACCGTGGGGCCGGAGCAGCCCAGCTCGTGACGAATCCCCTCCAGCGCCTCGGGCATGCGCGCCGAGACCAGCACGAGCGGCACGCCGCGCTCGGCGAGCGCGCGGGCAGCGGCGGCGGTCCGCGGGCTCACGCGATGCTCGCCGTCGAGCAGCGTCCCGTCAACGTCCGTGAAGACGACTGACGGCAGCGCCCGCGAGCCCTCGTTCTTCTCGCCCATGTCACTTCACGCCCTTCTTGGCACCGGCATCGAGGTCCACTCCCGCGGCATCGAGGATCGCGCGCACGTTCTTCTTGGCGTTGGTGGTGCCCACCTTGAGGACGACGGACATGACCGCGCCGACCACCAGGACGATGACGCCGAGCACGCCAAAGCCCGTCGATCCCCCGCCGTAGAAGCCCCAGTACCCCACGAGAAACCCAACGGCCAGCAGCGAGTAGCCTATGCGCAGCCACACGTTCAGCCGCTGGATGGCGTCGGTCTGAAGCTTGGCCTCGCGGACGAGGTCCTCACGAGTCCAGTTGGAGGTGTCGAGTGCCATGGGGCGCCCCTCTCTTAAGCGGGTGCCCGGGCCGCGAAGGGGAGGTTGCGGCCCGGGCAAGAAGGAGATATGCGTGAATCAGCGGTACGTGTGACGCTACGCGGTGGGTGCGGCAATCGTGGCGGCGCCGAAGAAGCCCACGGCCGCGCCGACGAAGGCGATGACGAGCAGAATCAGCATCGTGACGATGGGGCTGACCTTCTTCTTGGTCATGAGCCACCAGCACAGGATCGTGAAGCCCAGGGGCAGCAGCTTGGGGTAGATGCCGTCGAGCGTGCCCTGGAGCGTGCCGCCGCCGGGGAGCTGCAGCGACGTGGAGATGGAGACCCAGGTGGCGCAGACGGCGCCGATGACCATGGTGCCAACCATCACGATGGCGTCGCGCAGCGCGGTGGCGTTAGGGCCTACGAGGGCCTCGACCGCAGCGCCACCGAGGTCATAGCCGCGGTAGTACGCGAGGCGCATGCCGAAGTAGGCGAGCAGGTTCCACACCACGATGTAGAAGATGGCGCCGAGCGGGCTGCCGCCCTCGGAGAGGCCCATCGCGATGCCGAGCAGGATCGGGATCAGCGTGCCGACAATCAGGGAGTCGCCGATGCCGGCGAGCGGGCCCATGAGGCCGGCGCGGATGCCGTTGATGGTCTCGTCGTCGATGGCCTCGCCGTTGGCGCGCGCCTCCTCAAGGCCGACGGTCACGCCGACGATCATGGAGCCAATCTGCGGCTCGGTGTTGAAGAACGCGGAGTAGGTGGTGAGGGCCTTCTGCTGGTCCTCCTTCTTGTCGTAGAGGTCCTCGACGATCGGCAGCATGGAGACCAGGTAGCCAAAGGTCTGCATGTGCTCCTGCGAGAAGCACGTGAGGTTGCCGTAGTACCAGTTGCGGAAGGACTTGGCGAGGGCCTTCTTGGAGACCTTCCTGCCTCCCTTGGCGGTGGTGTCAGCCATTAGATGTCCTCCTCTTCCTCGTCGTCTGCGGCGTTGAGCTCACCGGACGCGGCGACTGCGACGGGACGGTTCTTGAGCGTGGAGATCTGGAAGTTGATGAGCGCGAAGAAGCAGGCGATCGCGGACGCGGCAATGAGGTTGCAGCCCATGACGGAAGCAAGCGTGAAGCCAAAGAAGAACGTCAGAAAGTCAGTGGGCTTGGCGATGACCTGCTTGAGCAGGATGGCGATACCGACGCAGGGCAGAAGCGAGCCGAGCGCGAACAGGGTCTTCATGGGCAGGCCGTCCATGGGGAGGCTGTTCATGATGAAGCTCACCATGTCCTGGCCAAAGTAGACGATGACAAACGTGGGGAGGAACGAGCAGACGATGTGGGAAAACCAGGGCAGGACCATGTCCACGAGGTAGAGCTTGTGGGTGTCGCCC
>DXAB01000182.1 GCA_019117265.1 Candidatus Olsenella pullicola | reverse complement strand
GATGATGCCGGACTGGGCGGCCTCGACCATCTTGCGCGTGTAGGCAAGCTTCATGCGCTTGCCGACGCCGTAGGGGCCGCCGGTCCAGCCGGTGTTGATGAGGTAGACGCGAACGCCACCCGCGTCGATCTTCTCGCCGAGCATCTGCGCGTAGATGTTGGGGTCAAGCGGCATGAACGGCTCGCCAAAGAGCGAGGAGAACGTGGGCTGGGGCTCCTTGATGCCGCGCTCGGTGCCCGCGACCTTGGAGGTGAAGCCGGTCATGAAGTGGTACATGGCGGCGTTGCGGTCGAGCTTTGAGATCGGGGGCAGCACGCCAAAGGCGTCGGCGGTAAGGAAGATCACGACGTCGGGCGTACGCTTGGCGCGGCCCTTCTTGACGGCGCCGGGGACAAACTCAACCGGGTAGGCAACGCGGCCGTTCTCGGTGAGCGAGGTGTCAAAGTAGTCCGCCTCGCGCGTCTCGCCGTCAATGACCACGTTCTCGCACATGGAGCCAAAGCGGATGGCGTTCCAGATCTGCGGCTCGGTCTCGGGCGTGATGTCGATGGTCTTGGCGTAGCAGCCGCCCTCGATGTTAAAGACCTTGTCGTCGGCCCAGCCGTGCTCGTCGTCGCCGATGAGCAGGCGGCCCTCCGCGGCGGAGAGGGTGGTCTTGCCGGTGCCGGAGAGGCCAAAGAAGACCGTGGTGCCGTGAGAGGTGGGGTTCATGTTGCAGGAGCAGTGCATGGTGAGCACGTGATCCTCAACGGGGAGCAGGTAGTTCATCACCGAGAAGATCGACTTCTTGATCTCACCGGAGTACTGGGTGCCCACCACGAGGATAATGCGCTCCTGGAAGTTGATGAGGACGGCGGCCTCGGAGTGCGTACCGTAGATCTCGGGATCGAGCTTGAGCGTGGGGGCGGCCATCACGACGAAGTCCGCCTCGCCAAAGTCACGAAGCTCCTTCTCGTCGGGGCGCACGAGCATCTGGTGGACGAAGAGCGCCTGGCTCGCAAGCTCGCAGATGGCGCAGATCTTGCGGGAGTAGCGGCGGTCGGCGCCGGCGAGGCCGTGCACCACAAAGAGACGGCGCTCGGAGAGGTGGCCGATGACCTCGGCCTTGACCTTGTTGTAGTTCTCAACGGAGAAGGGCACGTTGACGTTGCCCCAGGCAATCTTGTCGTGCACGTCGGGCGTGTCGACGATGAAGCGGTCCTTGGGCGAGCGGCCGGTGTACTGACCGGTGATGACGGAGAGCGAGCCGGTGCTCGTGAGCTCGCCCTCGCCGCGCTCGACGGCGGTCTCGATGAGCACCGCGGGAGAGGCGTCGATGACGGTCTTCTCCTCGGTGTGAGCGATGCCATAGCGCAGAAGTTCCTCGATGATCATGCGTACCTCCTTGAAAAAGACGGCGCGTGCCGCTTCATAGACGCATATGAGAGGCCCCGCGCCTCAACCGGAGGGCGCGCAGACCTTGCCCATTATGACACAACTCCCCACTTGCCGTGCCTAAGCCCCCTTTCGGCATGCTCTCCGTAACAATCACACGATAAACCGGTAGAGTTTTGAGAGATGGGGTGAGAAGGGAGAAAGACCATGGGAACGCTTACGAACATCTCCGCAGGGCGCCTCAGCGCGCAGGTCGACGCCACCGGCGCCCAGCTCATGAGCCTCAAGCTTGGCGAGGGCGAGTACCTCTGGCAGGGCGACGAGCGCTTCTGGCCACGGCGCGCTCCCGTGCTCTTCCCCATCGTCGGCTGCCTTCGAAACGACTTTGCCACGAGTGCCCAGGGGGCGGTCAACCTCAAGCGCCACGGCATCGCGCGCCTCTACGACCATGCCGTCGTGGAGCAGACGCCCTCGAGCGTAACCTACGAGCTCGTCTCGTCCGATGAGACCCGAGCGGCCTACCCCTTCGACTTCAAGCTCAACATGAGCTACGCCGTTGACGGCGAGCGGCTTACGCAGACCTTCTCGGTGACCAACACGGGCGCGGTTGACCTCCCCTTCACGCTGGGCGGGCACCCCGCCTTCAACGTGCCCGTTCCCGGCGAGGAGGGCGCCTCCTTCTCGGACTATGCGCTCGTATTCCCCGAGTGCTGGACGGCATCGGTCCCCACGATCGACGAGAGGGGCCTGCATGACTTCTCCACCATGCACGAGCTCTTCCGCGACTCCGACCGCCTGCGGCTCTCCCACGAGCTCATCGACCGCCTGCTCACGGTGGTCTTTGTTGACGTGCCCGGCCGAGGCGTGAGGCTTGAGGGGCCCTCCGGGCACGGCGTTGAGCTCTCCTTCGACGGCTTTGACTACCTCGGCGTCTGGACTGCCTCGAGCGAGGCGCCGTTTGTGGCCATCGAGCCGTGGGTGGGCTGCGCCACGGCCTACGACGAGTCCGACGTCTTTGAGGAGAAGCGTGGCACCATCGTGCTCGCGCCGGGAGAGGCCTGCGAGAGGTCCTTCTCGATGAGGCCGTTCTAGTGGCAGCCCTCATCAGGCCGGCATGCGAGAAGGACCTCGATGCCGTCATGGACATCTACGACGCAGCCCGCGCCTTCATGCGCTCGACCGGCAACCTCACGCAGTGGGTGGGCGGTTACCCGAGCCGCGCTCATGCCGAGCGCGACCTCGCGAACGGCTGGCTCTGGGTCCTTGACGAGGGCACGGGCCCCGTTGCCTGCATGAGCGTGATGCCGGGTCCTGATCGCACCTACGCCGCCATCGAGGGCGAGCCCTGGCTCAACGACGAGCCCTACTGGGTCATGCACCGCCTCGCCTGCGCGGAGCAGGGTCGGGGGATCGGCACTGCCATGCTTGCGTTTCTCTGCGGGGAGCACGACAACGTGCGCGCGGACACGCATGCGGACAACGCCCCCATGCAACGCGCCCTGGAGCGAGCGGGCTTTGTGCGGCGCGGCACCATCATCTGTGACGACGGTACGCCGAGAATCGCGTACCACTACGTGCGGTAGCGGGCCCGCAAGGGGGACGGGTTCTTCTGCGCAGAGTTTCTGGGACAGGTTTTTG
>DXAB01000181.1 GCA_019117265.1 Candidatus Olsenella pullicola | reverse complement strand
ATAGCCGACCAAAGCGTCGATGCCGTGATTGCGGATCTGCCTTACGGCGTGCTGAACCGGCAGAACACGGGGAAGCTCTGCCCGGCGCCCTACGTTGCGCCGTCCAAGTGGGCGGCGCTCAAGGCGGCTATCACGGGCGGTGTTGTTTCTGGCGGCACGACCCCGGCCGCGCCCGGCGGCACGGTCGCGGAGCTCGCGCGGCGCGTCATCGCGGGCGAGTTCGGCAACGGGGACGCGCGGCGCGCGGCCCTGGGGAGCCGCTACCCGGAGGTGCAGGCGGAGGTGAACCGCATCCTGGCGGGCGGCTCCGGCGGGGGCGCGGCCCAGGCGCCCGCTTCCGACGACGTGGACGACCTCGCGCGCCGCGTGATCGCGGGCGAGTTCGGAAACGGCGAGGCGCGCAAGGCCGCGCTGGGCGACCGCTACGCGGAGGTCCAGGCGCGCGTGAACGAGATGCTGGGCGCCGGGGGCTCCGGCGGGTCTTCCGGCGGCGCGGACGTCGACGCGCTGGCGCGGGCGGTGATCCGCGGCGACTACGGCAACGGGGCCGAGCGCAAGCGCCGCCTGGGGTCGCTCTACGACGCCGTGCAGGCGCGCGTGAACGAGATCCTGTCGTGACGCGGGAGGACGTCGGCTGGGGGCTGGGCGTGGCGCTCGCGGTGGTGCTTCTCGTCGTCGCGCTGCCGCTCGTGCCGCTGCTCTGGCTCGCGGGCAGGCTCGATTCGTAGCGTTCCGTCGCTTCACGAAGGTCCACACAAGGAGAGGCCCTCGTCCCTGGGATGGGACGAGGGCCTCCGTCGCTACCGCCTCCGGCGTGGGCCGTCGCTGAGCGTCGGGAAGTCGCGGTGCCTGGGGCCGTCCACGAGCACCTCGTACCACCACTCCCGGCTCCTCGGGCCGTCCGCCGCGAGGTCGTCGATTAGGCGGGTCTGGGTGACCTCGTCGAGCTCCGCGAACTCGTCGCGCATCGCGTTCTCGATGGCGGAGGAGCTCTCGATCATGTCGTGCAGGATCTGCTTCTTCTCCTCGAGGGCGAAGCTCTCGGGCGAGATGTCCACGAGCTCCGCCATGAAGTAGGCGTGGTCCTCGGCGTCCTCGAGTGCCTTCCAGTCGGTCATATCTGTGCTCCAATTCTCTCATGTAGTGAGTTTTCCCCTTATCTGGGGTGGTACGAATTGCGGTACGAATAAACCCGCTCGAAGCGTTTCAAGCCGTTGCGGAGTGTTATCCGAACTTCATTCCGACACCTATAACTACCTGCGAGAATGTTGCATTCTGTTATTCGCCGTTCGGAACTGGGGTGCGCCTCCTAATTAGCTGGGAGCTAATGAAATCGCCGCGGCGCTCTCCAATAATGGGCTCGTTCGAACGCAGCCTCGTTGGACGCCAAGGGAAAGGCACAAGCATGAGCGACAAGAATATGGGCAAGAGCACGTCTGGAACGGCGATCGCGGGCCTGGTGCTGGGTATCGTCGCGGCGGTCTCGTCGTGGGTCCCCATCGTCAACAACCTCTCGTTTCTGATTGGCCTGGTCGGCCTCGTCCTGGCGGCCGTCGGCCTGGTGGGTGTCATGCGCGGAAAGAAGTCGGGCAAAGGGCTGGCCATTGCGGCGCTTGTCGTGAACGTCGCTGCCATCGTCATCGTCTTGGGCACCCAGAGCGCCATGAGCGCCGCCATCGACGAGGCCACGAACGGCCCGGCGGTCTCCGGGGTCACCGCTCGGTCGAGCGACGACTCGGCGGACGCGTCGACCGACGACTCCGCCCAGCCCGCCTCCACCGACCTTGCCCCCGGGACCTCCGTCGACCTGGCGAACGGGCTCTCCGTGACCGTGGACTCCGTTGAGACCGGGCTCGTCAACTACGACGGGTCCACGGTCGTGGGCGTGCACGTCAGCTACGTCAACAGCGGGGAGGAGGGCGCCAGCTACAACTCCTACGACTGGAAGGGCGAGAACGCCGACGGCGCCCAGGAGCACACCGTCTACTTCAGCGAGGCGACCGACGACCTTGGCTACGGAACGCTTGCTGCCGGCGGCACCAAGTCCGGTACCATCTACTTTGCGGAGGGCACTGTAAAGGCGCTGTACTTTGGCTCTCCGCTGAGTGACACCCCCACCGCAAGCTGGGTCGTAGAGTAAGGGCACACGATGAGCGAACCGCTGACCGAAGAGCTGCTCGACGAGCTTCTCTCCACGTCGAGCATCGACGCCTATCTCGAGGAGCACGAGCCTCGTGCGCTCACGCTCTCTGAGTACCTCCAGCAGCTGCTTGCCGAGAAGGGTCTCGAGCGCTCGCGCGTGGTGCGCATGGCAAACCTCAACGACACCTTTGGCTACCAGATCTTCCAGGGCACGCGTCACCCCAGTCGCGACAAGGTGCTCCAGATCGCCTTTGCCATGGCCCTCACGCTGCGCGAGACCAACCGCGCTCTCACGGCGGCCGGCGTAAGCGAGCTCTACTGCAAGGACCGTCGCGACGCGATCATCATCTTCTGCATCGATCGCGGCTGCTCGCTCCAGAAGGTCAACGAGGAGCTCTATCGCTTTGGCGAGAAGACCATCTGCTAGGTAGCGCTGGTAGGGCGGCGGGGCTGACGGAGGTGATGACAAAGGTGACAGGGTAAACTGTCACCATTCTATCGATGGTGACAGT
>DXAB01000180.1 GCA_019117265.1 Candidatus Olsenella pullicola | reverse complement strand
TTCTTACCATTGCGGACCTGATAGACCTTTTCGGTGGGAATCAATACCTGAGCGGGTGTCGTCGGTCACGACGCCGTCCTTCAGGGGGACGTTGAAGTCCACGCGCATGAGAACGCGCTTGCCCGCGACGTCGGCGTCACGGACGGTCTTCTTGGTGAAGGCCATGTTCACTCCTTTGACGATATCTTCCGAAAAGGGGGCGCGGCCGCGGCCCTGTGAGCTGCGACCGCACCCCATGCGAAAAGCTGATGCGAAGCGAGAGCTACGCGACGAACTTCTCGAAGTACTTGATGGTGCGGACCATCTGGGAGGTGTAGGAGTTCTCGTTGTCGTACCAAGAGGTGACCTGAACGAGGCTCTGGCCGTTGCCGAGGTCCTGGACCATGGTCTGGGTGGCGTCGAAGATCGAGCCGTGGGTCTCGCCGATGATGTCGGAGGAGACGATGTCGTCCTCGTTGTAGGCGAAGGTCTCGGGGATGGTCTCGGCGTAGGCCTTCATGGCAGCGTTGACCTCGTCCTTGGTGACGACCTTGTCAACCACGCAGTAGAGGTTGGTGATGGAGCCGGTGGGCGTCGGGACGCGCTGGGCGGCACCGATCAGCTTGCCGTTGAGCTCCGGGAGGACCAGGCCGATGGCCTTGGCGGCACCCGTGGAGTTGGGGACGATGTTCTGCGCGCAGGCGCGGCTGCGGCGCTTGTTGCCCTTGCGCTGCGGGCCGTCGAGCGGCATCTGGTCGCCGGTGTAGGCGTGGATGGTGGTCATGATGCCGGAGACGATCGGGGCGAAGTCGTTCAGACCCTTGGCCATCGGGGCGAGGCAGTTGGTGGTGCAGGAGGCAGCGGAGATGATGTTGTCATCAGCGGTCAGCTGCTCGTGGTTGACGTTGTAGACGATCGTGGGGAGGTCGTTGCCCGCGGGAGCGGAGATGACGACCTTCTTGGCGCCGGCGTCGATGTGGGCCTGGGCCTTGGCCTTGGAGGTGTAGAAGCCGGTGCACTCGAGGACGACGTCAACGCCGAGCTCGCCCCAGGGGAGCTTGGAGGCGTCGGCCTCCTTGTAGATGGTGATCTGCTTGCCGTCGACGGTGATGGAGTCCTCGCCGGCCTCGACCTTGTGGTCGCGAGCGTAGTTGCCCTGCGTGGTGTCGTACTTCAGGAGGTACGCGAGCATGTCCGGGGAGGTGAGGTCGTTGATGGCGACGATCTCGGAGCCCTCGTGACCGAACATCTGACGGAACGCCAGACGGCCGATGCGACCAAAGCCGTTGATAGCAACCTTTACTGCCATGCTTTCTCCTTTCACGGTGCCGCCGGGGACCTCCCCCGACGAACCAAAGCAGACGGGCACGATGCCCTAACCACCCGATAGTGTACCCCACGCGCGACGCGTCGTATCCCTAAAACTGAGGCGCGTCCGAATTTAAGCCGCGCACGCTCAGGTTTGGACCGCCCACCGTCCCGATCAGGAACGCTCGGCGTCCTCGACGATCTCCTGGAGCCTGAGGACGCGATGGTACATCGCGGACTTGGATGCGGGAGGGTCAAGCTCCTCCCCCAGCGCGGCGAGCGAAAGCTCGGGGTGCGCGCGCCGCGCCGCGCAGAAGGCCCTGAGCGCCGGAGGCAGAGACCCAAGCCCCACGCTCTTCTCGGCGCGCTCGATGAGCTCAAGCTGGGAGGCGGCGGCGTCCGTCGAGCGAGCCTGGTTGGCCATCTCCGCGTTGACGCGCCGGTTGACGTCGTTCTTGACGGACTTCTTGGCACGGGCGACCTCCACCACGCGTGCCATGCGGCGCGCGCCCATGGCGCGCAGGAGCGCGATCACGTCGTCAAAGCTCTTGAGGTAGATGGCGTAGGCGCCGCGGCGGCGGTTAAGGCGCGCTGAGACCCCAAAGGAGTCGATGAGCGCCACCAGGCCGCGGGCAAAGTCCTCCCCCGTCACCGCAATCTCCAGGTGAAAGTCCCCGCGCGGGTCGGCGATGAAACCACCTGCCATGAAGGCGCCTCGCACGAAGGCCTCGCGCGCCGGGCGCGTGCCGAGAAGCGCCGTGGGCACCCCGGTGGCAAGGCCGTGCCCCGGGACGAGGATGCCGAGCCTCACGAGGTCCGCGGCAAGCTCGTCTTGCTCGGGCATCTCAATGAGGTAGTTTCTCGTCTTGTGGAGAACGGAGCGGCGCACCGTGAGCGAGGTCTCGAGGTCGAAAATCTTGTGCGTGAGCTTGATGACCGTGCGCGCCACGGCACCCGTCTCGGTGGCAATGCGGATGGAGTAGCGCCCGGAGCCCCTGAAGGAGAGGGTCCCGCACACGCGGATGAGCGCCGAGAGCTGCGCGAGCTCGGCCGCCGCAGTCGGCGCCTCAACACGTGAGAGCTCGTCTTTCACCTCGGCGGTAAACGACATGCTAGCTCGTCCTCACGTTGGCGAGCGCGAGGTCGCGGTGGGACAGGCTCACGTGATAGCCGCTCTTCTCGAGGTAGGCCGCGGTGGCGGCGGCGATCGCGACGCTGCGGTGCTGCCCGCCCGTGCACCCCACCGCGATGGAGAGGTGGCTCTTCCCCTCGGCCACGTAGCCCGGCATCGTCACGTCGAGCAGGCTGTACCACGCCTCGAGGAACTTCTGCGTGGTGGGGTTGCCCAGCACGAAGTCGGCGACCAGGCGGTCGTTGCCGGTGAGGGTGCGCATCTGCGGGTCGTAGAACGGGTTGGGCAGAAAGCGCACGTCAATCATGAGGTCGGCCTCGACCGGCATGCCGTGCTTGAAGCCAAACGAGAAGACCGAGACCTCCATGAGCTGCTGGTCCGTGAGCTCCGAGTACGCGCGGCGCAGGCGGCTGCGAAGGGCGCTCGTGCGCAGGTGGCTCGTGTCTATGACGAGGTCGGCGGACTCGCGGATGCCGGCAAGCTGCTCTCGCTCGCGCTCGATCGCGGAGGCCACGGACTCGCCCGGCCGTGCCAGGGGGTGGCGCCTGCGGTTCTCGTCATAGCGACGACGCAGGACCTCGTCGGAGGTATCGAGAAAGACCATGCTCACCGTGAGCTCGTGCTCGCGGAGCTGGGTGAGAGAGTCGTTGAGCTCGTTGAAGAGGCCAAGGCTGCGCAGGTCGCACGTCACGGCGAGGTGGCGGCCCACGCCCGAGTTGATGCCAACCAGGTCCGCGAGCTGCAGCAGCAGGCGCGGCGGGAGGTTGTCGATGCAGAAGTAGCCCATGTCCTCAAAGACGTGGAGCGCCTGCGTGCGCCCCGACCCCGACATGCCCGTGATCACCACGACGTCGGGAACCCGCGCCGCGCTCTCAGCCGCGCGCATTCTCTGGCCTGCGTCTGACATGGCTCCCCCTCTCGACCACTTGAGTATACGGCAGAGCGGGGCGGTGGTGGGCTCAGGGCCCCGCATCGGGACTTGGGCGCGGGAGCTCTTCTCCGCACGCGGGGGGCGCTCTTCTCTGCACGGGGGGCACGCTTCTCTGCGCGCGGGGCGCTCTTCTCTGCACCTAATTGGCAGGTTTTGGGTTTTGAGGGCCCGCGCGCCTCCCGCAAGTGCCCGCCGCGGCACTTTGGGGAGGTTTTGGGCAACAGATTTTATATCTGGGCCTCAAGTTGAGCGACAGCCGAGAAGGGCCTGTACCTCTCGGCGACAAAACTGCAGGTCAGCAAATCCCTTCCGTCGAGAAGGACGCCCCCTATCCGATTGAGCATCAAACTTTTTGCCCAAAACCGCCGCGTTGTGACAGGGACGCCAAAGGGACGGACGGTGGCGGGGGCGACAAAGCGCGCCGGGCCCAGACGGGACCCGGCGCGCAAGAAGGAGGAGCAGGGGAATCGTGAGCTGCAACTACTTCTCCAGGCCGCTCTCCTCGGGCGGAAGGGGCTTCTTCCAGAGGGAGATGATCAGGCAGCCCACCACGGAGCCGATCAGCGCGGCGAGCAGCCACATGAGGCCGTTGCCAATAACCGGGGTGACCCAGGCGCCACCGTGCGGGGCGGGGCTGGTGCAGCCAAAGAGCGCGGAGAGCGCACCGGCGACGGCGGAGCCGATGATGCAGGAGGGCAGAACGTGGCCGGGGTCGGCGGCGGCAAAGGGGATGGCGCCCTCGGAGATGAAGGACAGGCCCATGATGTAGTTCACGATGCCGGCGTTGCGGTCGGTCTTGGTCCAGCGGTTCTTGAAGAACGTGGTG
>DXAB01000179.1 GCA_019117265.1 Candidatus Olsenella pullicola | reverse complement strand
GCTACATCTTCGAGCACACGCGGGGGCGCAAGTGCCTGGTCTTCTCCAACTCCCGCGAGGAGGCCGAGGAGGTCTGCACCACGCTGCGTGCGTACTGCGAGTTCAACGGGGAGCCGGACCGCTTTCTCATCCACCATGGCAACCTCTCGGCCGCCATCCGAGAGAGCGCCGAGGAGCAGATGCGAGACGACGCCTCTGAGGCGAGCATCGTCGCCACGTCAACGCTGGAGCTGGGGGTGGACATTGGCCGGCTGGAGCGGGCGTTCCAGATTGACGCTCCGTTCACCGTCTCGAGCTTCCTGCAGCGCATGGGTCGCACGGGGCGCAGGGAGCGTCCGCCCGAGATGTGGTTCGTCATGCGGGAGGACCAGCCCGAGCCCCGTACGCTCCTGCCCGAGACCATCCCCTGGAAGCTCCTCCAGGGGATAGCGCTCGTACAGCTTTACCGAGAAGAGCACTGGGTGGAGCCCCCGCGCCTCGATCGCCTCCCCTACAGCCTGCTCTGCCACCAGACGCTCGCCATCCTCACCTCCGAGGGAGAGCTCTCCCCCGCCCAGCTCGCAAGCCGCGTGCTCACGCTCACGTACTTCCACCGCGTGAGCGCGGATGACTTTCGCGAGCTGCTGCGCCACCTCATCCGCAACGACTTTGTGGAGCAGACCGAGGGCGGCGGCCTCATAGTGGGGCTTGCCGGCGAGCGCATAACGAGCTCGTACAAGTTCTTTGCCGTCTTCCAGGAGAACGTCGAGTACACGGTGCGCTCGGGTTCGGAGGAGATCGGCACGCTCTGCGCCCCGCCGCCACCCGGCGAGAAGGTGGCAATTGCGGGTCACGTGTGGATTGTCGACGAGGTGGACCACGAGCGGCACCTGCTCTACGTGACCCAGGTCAAGGGCAAGGTTCCCGCCTACTTTGGCGAGGTTGCCGGAGACGTGAACACCCACGTGCTCGAGCGCATGCGCCGCGCCCTGGAGGAGCACGCCGCCTACCCCTACCTCATGCCGCACGCCCGGGCGCGCCTGCGCCAGGCCCGCCACGTGGCGGAGAGCTCGCACCTCACGGACGGCCCCCTCGTGTGTCTGGGCGAGAACGACAAGGAGCAGACCATGTGGTGCCTGCTCCCGTGGCTGGGAAGCTACGCGTTTCTGGCACTGGAGCGCCTCATCAAGATCAAGTGCGCCGACGAGCTGGGCATCAAGGCCTTCAGCTCGTCTCGGCCCTACTTCATCACGTTTGTGATGCGAGAGGACGAGCGCGCGTTCTTCTCGGTGGTGTGCGACGCGGCGGAGCGGCTGGAGGACCCCAACGAGCTCCTCTACCCCGCCGAGGTCCCCTACTTTGAGAAGTACGACGAGCTTGTGCCGGAGAGCCTCATCCGCAAGGGGTTTGCCGAGGGCGTGCTCGACGTGGCGGGCATGAAGGAGCGCGTCGCAGAGTGGGGGCGCCGACTCCTTGAGGCCGGCCGCGCGTAGGCGATCCTCACTTCTTCACGCCGTACCAGCCCACGCCCTCGTCATGCCAGCCAAGCCTCACGAGCATATCGCGCTCCTCGGCGGAGGTGGTGTAGTTGTGGGTGCCCACCTGCGCATAGGGGTTGAACTGCCGATAGAGCGGCACGCCCTTGGCATCGTCTGAGTACCAGCCCACGCCCTCCCTGTTCCAGCCGAGCCTCCCGAGGTCGGAGTACTCCTTGAAGCTCGTCGTGTAGTGATGGTCCCCGCCGGCAACATACGGGTTGTAGAGGCGCCAGACCGGCGTCTGGGAGCCCCTGGGCGCGGTCCAGCCCACGCCCTCGTAGATCCAGCCAATGGCGGTGAGCCCGTCTCGCTCGTCCCTGCTCTCGGTGTAGAGGTGCTCGCCGGTATACGGGTTATAGAGGCGGTGCATCGACACGGTGGGTCCCTGGCCCGTTGCGTCTTGCTGGCCGGAGCTCGAGGTCGTGCCCCTGATCGTGAAGGTGGTCGTGAGCGTCCCCGCGTAGTTTCCCTTTCCGGTCACGGTGATCTTTGCCGTGCCGGGCTGCACGTTGTTGGAGTAGGACACGGTATAGCCGCTGGACGGGACGGAATCGCCGTTGGCGAGACGAACGCTCACGTACGGCTCGATCGCCTTTCCGGTGTAGCGCTGCTCAGAGACGGCCGAGACGGAGCCGCCGCTCAGGCTCCGGGGCAAGATCTTGTACGTGACCGTCTTTGTGCCCATGACCTCTCCCCAGCCGCGAAGGGTGATGGTGACCGTTCCGGCATTGGTGTAGTCGGACTTGTCGAACGGGTAGTCGATGACGTAGTCCTCGCCCTCCTCGAGCACCTTGCCGTTGAGGGTCACGACCGGGTGAACCTTGATGGCGCTGCCCGTGTACGTCTGATCGGGGATTGGGGCCACCGTTGCCGCAGAGATGTCCGGGGCTATGGTGAACGTCTTGCTCCAGCTGTAGCCGCCCGGTGACGTTGCCGTGATGGTCGCCGACGAGCCGGGGCGGTTCTGTGCCGTCACCTTACCGTTCTTATCGACCGTCAGGACCGACGGGTTGGACGAGGTCCATATGTAGCCGGAGGCCCTGGTGGAGACGTTTGCGTACGTCCACTTGGGATTGCGCATCTTCATAGTCAGCGTGAACGTCGCACCCGGGGCAAGCGTATCTGAGCTCGAGCTCGAGGAAATGCTGGTATACGACGCCGGAATCAGGCTGCGGTTCACCTCAACCGTAAAGAGTCTAGTGTAGGAGCCGCCTCCCGAGGCTGCGCCGCCTCCCACCGACTGGGCAAAGTTCTGGCACCAGTACGTGGTGCTTCCGACCGTGACGCACCCAATGCCAACGTAGCGGTACTCCTTCCTGAGCATGTTCTTCCGGTGGCCATCGCTGTTCATCCACTGATCTGTGACGGCCTGTGCCGTGGAGTTTCCCGCCGCGATGTTCTCGCCCCACCAGCCGGACACCGGTGCCTGGAGAGCCGTCTCCCACTCCTCGCCGTTCGGACGAACGTGGTCGAAATAAAGCGCAGTTTCCGCGGCGCGCACGACCGCCGTGTTCTGGAGGGCAGAGCTCATCGTAAGGGGACTCGCCCCAACCTTTGCGCGCTCGGCGTTCATCAGCTTGAGCTGCTCCTCGGCCCGAGCGTAGTCGACCGTCCCCTCAAAAGACACGGTGTCAGTTGAGCTGGCCGCTCGAGCGATCGTGGGCGCAAACGTAAGGACGAGCACCATTCCCAGTGCAAGGGCAAGGCAACGCAGCAGCTTACTCATGGCTTCTCCCGGTCGCGGGCCTGATGTTAGCGCGATTATATCGGCGAAGCGCAGGTATCTGAAAGGGGAGGGTGCATTTCTAGCCGTCAGCGGCAGCAAAGAGCGCTCGACGTACTTGGAGCACCTTAGCAAAGGATTAGCAATCGCTTCATGCGACGTTATGGCGGACGCCCCTAGGCTTGGCTGAGCCACGTCGAAGGGGGAATCATGAACACGACTCGCATCGCGCCGCGCAGGTACCTCAATCGCAGGAGGGCCCGTCGCATTCCGCTTGTGCTCGGGGCCGCCGGGACGCTGGTGGTCGCGCTCGCCGTCGCGCTCTGGTTTGTGGTGGCCTCGACCGCAAGTGACACCGGGCAGGCGGGCGGCTCGGCGCCGGCCCACTCCACGCCGCGCGCGGAGTGGCGCGCGGGCGAGGTCCCCTACCTCTACCAGACCGACCCGCAGTGGGCGGGCCACCCCTACGCCGGGGGCACCGTCGAGAAGAACGGCTGCGGTCCCACGTGCCTCTCGATGGTCTACGTGGCGCTCACCGGGCGCGACGACCTCGACCCCTCCGCCATGGCCGACTTTTCCGAGCGCGGCGGCTACACGACCGACGGGATGACGGCGTGGGCCCTCATGACCGACGGCGCGGCCGAGCTGGGGCTCGTCTCCGAGGAGCTGCCCGCCAGCACGGGCGCCGTGCGCGAGGCACTCCTCGCGGGGAGGCCTGTCATCTGCAGCGTGGAGCCAGGAGACTTCACCACCACGGGCCACTTCATCGTGCTCTCGAGCCTGACCGAGAGCGGCGAGGTCATCGTGCACGACCCCAACAGTGCCGAGCGCAGCGCGCGCCCCTGGGACCTCGAGCGCGTGCTCGACCAGTGCCTGAACCTGTGGGCCTTCTCAGCGTGAGAGCGGCAGCTCGACGGTGAAGGTGGTCCGGCCGTTCTCGCTCGCGGCGGAGATGGCGCCGCCGTGCAGCTCCACGATCTCGCGGGCGATGGCGAGGCCGAGGCCGGCGCCGCCGGTGGCACTCCCGCGGGACTCGTCCAGCCGGAAGAACCGGTCGAAGATCGCGCGGAGCTTGTGCGAGGGGATGGTCGCGCCCGTGTCGGACACGGTGACGACGACGCTCCCCTCCCCGGCCACGGCCCCGATCTCCACGGGCGTCCCCTCGTCGCTGTAGGCGATCGCGTTGCGCAGCAGGTTGCCGAAGACGCGCGCGAGGCGGGAGGCGTCGGCCGCGAGCACGAGCGGCTCGCCCGGCTCCTCGACGGTCCGCACGCTCCCCTCCACCGTCACGCGCGCCACGTTGCCGTGGGCGGCGAACGCCGGGTAGAACTCGTCGGCGAGCTGGACGAGAAGACCCGCGAGGTCCACGGGCGCGAGCTCGAGCTCTATGTGCGTGAGGCTGTAGCGCGTGATGTCGAAGAACTCGTTGACCAGACGCTCGAGCCGGCATGCCTTGTCGAGCGCGATGCCGGTGTAGCGGGCGCGCTGCGCATCAGGCATGTCGGGTACCTCGTCCAAGAGCGAGAGGTAGCCGATCACCGAGGTGAGCGGCGTCTTGAGGTCGTGCGCCAGGTAGGTCACGAGGTCGCTTCTGCGGGCGGACTCGTCTGCGAGCTGGCGCTCCTTCTCGGCGGCCGCGCGCTTGGCATCCGCGGCGACGAGCGCGAGCTCCTCCCAGCCGGGCGGGAACGCCTCGTGGACCTCCAGGTCATGGGCGAGAAAGACGCGCAACAGCTCGGCGGCGCGGGCGCGCTCCTCGCGACGGGCGCGGCGGGCCGACAGGACGGCAGCGGCCGCACACCCCACGGCGAGAAGAACGATGCCGCAGATGCCCAGCTGCAGGAAGAAGTACTTGATGCCGGAGACGTCCAGCACCATCTCCGGCCAGATGCCAAATTCGTTCAGGTTGTTGGTGTTCAGAATCTGCGGGGCCAGCCAGTCCATGAACGAGCCGTTCCAAGCCTTGTCCACAAAGCCGAAGACCGTGTTGAACGCCGCGGACGCAACCAGGATGGCGCCCGCCACCATCGCGACGGTCAGGACGATTGACCGGGCCCCGCCGCTCTTCTCGCTAGCGCTCAATCTTGTACCCCAATCCCCAGACGGTCTTGATGTAGCGCGGGTCCTCGAAGGAGTCGCCCATCTTCTCGCGCAGGTGCCGCACGTGCACCGTGATGGAGCCCGAGCCCCGCTCGTAGTACTCGTCGCCAAAGATGCGCTGGTAGAGATCGCGCGCGGAGACGACCGCTCCGTCTGCCTCGAGCAGGATCCGCAGGAGGGAGAACTCCGTCGGCGTGAGCGCGAGCGGGCGCTCGTTCAGGGTCGCCTCATGGGCCGGAACGTCGAGCACAAGGCCGCGGCAGGCGATGATGCCGTCCTTCTCGCCATGCGCCCCACCCGCCGCGTTGTACGTGGTATAGCGCCTGAGCTGCGCCTTCACGCGTGCCACGAGCTCGAGCGGCAGGAAGGGCTTCACCACGTAGTCGTCCGCGCCGAGGGTGAGGCCGGCTATCTTGTCCGCCTGCTCGCCGCGGGCCGTGAGCATGATCACCGGGTAGCTGCGGCGCGCGCGGATGGCACGACAGACCTCAAGGCCGCTCGCGCCGGGCAGCATGACGTCAAGGACGGCAAGGTCCACCTGCGGCGCATCGTCATCCGTCACGCGAGCGACCGCCGCCGCGCCGTCCGCGAGCGTCTCGACCTCGAAGCCCTCCGCCTCGAGGTAGACGCGCACGAGCTCGCAGATCTCCGGCTCGTCGTCCACCACCAACACGCGTGCGCCCATGCGCCCCTCCCCTCGTATCGGCCACAAGGATACGCGAGAAGGACGCGGCAGTTCCTAACGTTTGCTTAAGGGCGCGGGGGAAGGAGGCGTCCGTCAGGCCAGGCGATCGCGCTCCGCCGCAAGCTCACGCCCAAGACGTCGGCACGCCCAGACGGCGAGCAGTGCGCAGGCGACGGCCCATGCCACGACGAGGGCAACGAGCGCCGGAAGCGGCGCTGCGGCGGCCGCCGTCTTCGCGGCGCTCTACCGCAGGCTCGCCCGGGACAACTAGGCGGGCGGAAGGAGTCCCCCGCGTGCGCGCCACGTCGGCCAGACTACGTGCGCCTCGGAAATCCGCAGGTAGAGGCCACGTAAAGAACTCTTGACGCGCCCATATCGCCCCTCGGGGCCCGGTGTCGGGACCCTTTGATGGTACGATTCCGCGGGACGTGCGATGGTCATAGCCGTAAGGGCCGCGCCGAGGAGAACGGAGGGAGAGCGGGCATGGAGGTCGGCGGGAGGATACGCGAGCTGCGCACGGAGCGTGGGATGTCGCAGGACGACCTCGCGGCGCGCGTGTACGTGAGCCGCCAGACTATATCGTCCTGGGAGAACGGCAAGACTTACCCCGACGTCCAGAGCCTGCTCCTGCTCTCCGAGATCTTCGGCGCGTCCGTGGACTCTCTCATCAGAGGAGACGTGGAGACCATGAACGAGACCATCGACCGCGACATCGAGACCATGAAGCGCCTGGGCTACGTGATGCTTGGATTCCTGCTGCTCATGATAGCCGCGATGATATGGGTTTGCCTGCAGGCGTTCGCCTGGGACTGGCCGCTCGAGCAGACCGTGCCCACCTTCGTGCTCGCCCTCGTGCTCTGGGGCGTCGCGATGTTCGCCGCCTGCTGGGTTGATCGCATCAAGAAGTCGCACGACCTCGTCACCTACGGTGAGATCCTCGCCTACTGGAAGGGCGAGGCGGTTGACCGAGACACGGAGCGCGGGCGGCGCGAGCGCATGATCCCCAGCTGGATGAAGGTCATCCGTACCGTTGGCATGACGCTTCTCGCGATGGCCGTTGGCGCGTTCGTGGGCTACGGCGGAGCCGCGCTCGCGGACATGCTGCTCGGATAGTTGGGGCGGCTCCCTCCGCGGGGCCCGCGAGCGGACCCCGCACCCCACCATCGTCCGCAAGCCCGCCGCCCGCGGGCGGGCATGACAGAGCAGCAGCCCATGCATGGCTCTCATGCCAGGAGGCGCAGCGTCGGCAGCACCGCGCCTAAAAGTGGGGCCGGTGAACCATTGCCCCGTTGGTCGAGCCGCCCGTCGAGCAACAGATCGTTGCACGGCTACTCGCCGGCGATCTCCTGCCGCATGCGCTTGGGCAGCTTGGCGAGGACGAGCTCGTAGCTCATGTCGCACAGGTCGAGCACGAGCCCCTCGGGCAGGTCGGAGTCCAGGTCGACCGACGCCCACGTGCGCCCGTCGGAGTAGTAGCCGGGCAGCACCTCGCCCGGCTGCTCGGCGCGCAGCTCCAGGATGCGGTCGGGGTCGCACTTGAGCGAGAGCAGGTGGCGCCCCGCGTAGGGCGGTTTCGCTTCGGGTGAGGCGGTGAACTCGCAGGCGAACTGCCTGCCGCCGACCCAGTAGACCATCCAGCCCCACTTCTCGTGGAGCGCCTTCGTGGCGCCGGGACGCGAGAGCAGGCGGGCGTCTATAGTCGAGAAATCCATGGCACACCTCCCGGAACGGGACCACGCCCCGATTATACCGAGCGTGCCGCCGACCCCGTTGCTTCCGTGGGATTCTGGGTGCAGTCGGAACCCGGACGACGGGAACGCCGTCACCGCCTTCCCGTCGTCGCCGGAGTTCTCCCGGAGGCCTAGCCGCTCACCCCCGGCGTCACTCGCTCCAGCCGGGGCCCGGGAGACCGCGGCGGGCGGTCGCGCGGAGAAACGCGAGCCCGCCGAGCGCGCAGGCGGCCGGGGCGGCGAGGTTGATTGCGGCCGACGCCGCGGGCCCGAGAGCGCCGGCGGCCGTCACCGAGAGGAAGGCGAGGCCGAACGACGCGAGCACCCCTCCGATCGACCCCACCATGACCGGCAGGCCACGCTTTACGACCTCGGCAGGCGTGGTCCAGGCGAAGTTGGGGCGGGCAGCGTCGAGAGCGAGCGCAACCGAGGCAAAGCCGACGAGCATGCCCATCGCGCAGACGGCGCACTGGAGCACCAGGAGTGGTGACGTCCCGCCGGCGAGCAGCGCCGCGGCGGAGATCGCCGCCGCGACCCCGCCCAGCACGAGGTTGGCAAGGAGCTTGGAGCCGAGCACGGTCCCGGCGCCCACCGGCGCCGTGAGCATGAGCCAGCTCGCGCGCGCCTCGAGCGAGACCGAGGGCCCCGCCGTGAGCGACATCGCCCCACAGAACCCGAAGACCCACGGCAGGGCCGCGTCGACCTGGGCGCGCATCGCCGCAATGGCCTGGGCATCGAGCCGCACGCCGTCGACGACCCCGGAGGCGAGGAGCGCATCCACGCCGAAGAGGGCAATCGCACCCGCAGCCACGACCATGAGGATGAGCCCCGCGCAGTCGTTCAGCGCGTAGAAGGGCATGGAGCCGACGCGGCGAAGCTCCTTGACCGTGAGGGCGCGAAGCGGGCTCGCGGAACCACGGGAGGTCGCGACGGAGCGCGCACGGCGGCGGGGTCCGGAGGTCGCCGCGGCGTTCACCGACGGATAGCACGCCGCGAGGGCCAGCGTCACGAGTGCGGGGAGCGCAAGCGAAAGCGCCGCGAAGGCGAGAAGACCCGCGACGGATCCCTCCCGAACCGCAGCGGCCGCCCAGGCAGCCGGCGGGCAGGCGGATGCCACGGCCGCGGAGAGCGCGCCCGCCATGTCGCCCATCGCCACGAGGGCCGCCGCGTCATCCGCCCCCGAAGAGGCGCCGCCGAGCGCGAGCGACCCGACGACGACGCCCGTCACCACGAGCACCGAGAGCACGAGCTGCACCGCCCCCGCGTGCCGGAACCTCACGGCGACCGAGGTGAGCGCAAGCGACGCGAGCGTGGCCACCGCCGCCGGCGCGAGCGGCGCGCATACAGAGCAGAGCGCGGCGGCCACAACGGCAGGCGGGCTCACGGGCGCCGCCAGGAAGTACGCCGCATAGAGCGGGGCGGACAGCAGCACGGAGAGCGCGACGCCGAAGCCGTACAGCGGCACCGTCCGCGAGAGCACCACCGTGCGCACGCCCACCGGCAGCGCCGCCACGAAGTCGTAGTCGCGGCAACCGAACACCGTGCCCGGGGCCTTCACGAACACGAGCGCAACCGCGGCCAGCGAGCCCGCAAGCGCGGCGAGCGCCGGGATCGCCCCGGCCGCGCCAACGGCGACCATGCTGCTCCCGAGCAACCACATGTAGGCCACCGCCATGCCGGCAAGCAGGACGACGAGCGCCGCGGCGCCGAGCAGCCGCGCACGGCCCCTCCCGCCCCGGAAGCCGAGGCCGTAGAGGAGCGAACGCGCCTGCAACGAGAGCAGCGGGCGGAGCGCATGACCAGGACGAAGGGCTGGCATCGCCATCACCTCGTCCCCAGGAGCACGATGACGGCGGTGGCGACGAGCGCGACGGCGGGCGCTACGTAGTACATGGCGACGCGCCCCTCGCCCCTGCTGGCGAGCCTCGCCGAAACGAGGAGGTTGATCGCGACGCAGGCGACAGGCACACCAAACACCACGGCGTCCCGCGGCCAGAAGGAGCTCGCCTCACCCGTGAGGCCCCACTGCATGGGGACCTGCTCGGGCAGGGCGCCGCGGGCGGCAAGGGTCACGGCCAGGGTGAGCGCGCACAGGACGGTGCTGGCGACGACGTGGGTCTTGACGGACTTCATGACTGTTCCTCCTTGGTCTTGATGGTCTATCGGGACGACGGGGCGCCTCCGTCCTTCTCGTCCACGAGCTCGAGGAACACGTCCTCCAAGGAATCCGAGCCGCGCACCTCGTCGGTGGGGCCCGATGCCACGAGCTCGCCGCGCCGGATCACGGCAACGGTGTCGCAGAGCCGCTCCACGACCTCGAGCACGTGCGACGAGAAGAACACCGCCCCTCCGTCCTCCGCGCGCTCGCGCAGGATGGCCTTGAGCTCGTGGGAGGCCGAGGGGTCGAGCCCCACGAACGGCTCGTCCAGCACGAGAAGCGCCGGGTCGTGCAAGAGCGCCCCCACGAGCACAAGCTTCTGGCGCATGCCGTGGGAGTACGCGGAGACGGGGTCGCCGAGCGCATCCGAAAGCTCCAGGCGCCCCGCGAGCTCGTCCGCGCGCCGACGACGCTCCTCCGTGCCCACGCCGAAGACGTCGGCGATGAGGTCCAGGTACTGAACGCCGGTGAGGAAGTCGTAGATGTCGGGGTTGTCAGGCACGTAGGCCATGCGGCGCTTTGCGGCAACGGGCTCCCGCCAGACGTCGATTCCGCAGACGCGAACCTCGCCCGATGTGGGCGGCTGCGCGCCGACGACCGAGCGGATGAGCGTGGTCTTTCCCGCGCCGTTGTGTCCGATGAAGCCGCAGATCTTCCCGGGGGCCACCGAGAGCGAGAGGTCGCGCACCGCGACCTTGTCCCGATAGGACTTCCGGAAGTGACGCACCTCGAGCACGTTGTTCATTGCCTCTCCTCCGTCCAAACTGCTATAGCTGCTCTATAACAGATGGCGCGTACTATACCCCTTTCCGAGCCGGTCTGCTATAGTTCAGATAGAACACAATCTCTTCACGGAGGGAGGCGGCGGGAACGGTCATCACGGTCGACAAGCTCTCGGAGGCCCCGCTCTACCTGCAGCTGCGCGACTCCGTCATAGCCGGCATCGCCTCGGGCGAGCTGCGCCCCGGCGACGCCCTGCCCTCCGTGCGCTCGCTCGCCGAGGACCTCGGCATCAACCTGCACACCGTCAACAAGGCCTACGCCACGCTGCGCGACGAGGGCTACGTCATCATGCTCGGCCGGCGCGGGGCCTACGTTGCCGACGCGCCCTCCGACCCCGCCGCCGGCATGGGTGCCGCGGAGCTCGAGGCGGCGCTCGAGAAGCTCGCCGTCGAGTTCAAGGCGAGCGGCGGCACGCGCGAGGCGTTTGTCGAGGCAGCCGGGCGCGCTGCCGCCAGCCTGCCAGAGGAGGGGGCCGACCATGCCCGCTGAGCTTGTCGCCCAGGTCACGGGCGTTGCCATGGCGCTCCTCACCCTGCTCGCGGGGGGCCTGCTCGCCGCGGTGCCCTGGCTCACGCGGCGCCGCGAGGCCTTTGCCGTCACGGTCCCCGAGTCCGCGCAGTCGGACCCGCGCATCGCCCGGATGCGCCGCGTCTACCTCGTGACTCTTCTCGTCATCTCGGTCGCGTGCGCCGCGGGCTCCTACGCGCTCTCGCTCGCCGCGAGCCCGCTCGCCCTCTCCACCCTGACATGCGCGCCCGTGCTCGCCGGGTTTATCCTCATGCTCGTCTTTCGCGCGCGCGTGCGCGCGATCAAGCGCGCCGAGGGCTGGAAGGCGCACGCCCAGCGCACTGCCACCGTGGCGGGCTCAGCCGAGAAGAACGCGCCCAAGCCGCTCCCCCTCACCTGGAACCTCCTCTACCTGCCCGTCATTCTCGTCACGCTCGCCGTGACCGTGGCGCTCTACCCCGCCATGCCAGACCCCGTGCCCGTGCACTATGACGCCGCCGGCGTGGTGGACAACTACCTGGCCAAGGGCTGGCAGGTCATCGCGATGCCCGTGGCGGTGCAGGCGTTTCTCGCCCTCTCCTTTGCCGCGGCGCACTGGCAGATGCTGCGCAGCCGCCGGCCGGTCGCGCCGGAGAGCCCTACGGCCTCGGCGCTCGCCTATGGCATGTTCGCCCGCGCTCAGAGCGTGACGCTGCTGGTGACGGGCCTTGTGATCGTGGCGGCAATCGCGCTCATGCCGCTGACGTTCGCCGGAGTTGTGACGCCGGGGCAGTCGCTCGTCGCGCTGCTTGTGGTCTGCGTGGGCGCCATCGTGCCGCAGCTCGGCATTGCGCTCGTCTACGGACAGGCGGGCTCGCGCCTCCTGCGGCGCATGGGCGCGACCGGCGAGCTCGACTTCGACGACGACGCAAGCTGGCGCCTGGGCCTCTTCTACGTCAACCGCGAGGACCCCTCCGTCGTGGTGCCCCGGCGCTTTGGCGTGGGATGGGCCATGAACTGGGGCAACCCGCGCGCATGGGGTCTCGCGGCGCTCTTCATGGCCGCCGTGGCGGCGTTCGTCGTCGTTATCGGGCTGCTCTTCTGAGCGTGCCCGGGGCCGCGCCGGCCGCACGGCCGTCGGCACCGTACCCCACATGCCCCACTTGTACCTGGTACAAGTGGGGCATGTGGCGCACATCAGTCGGCGCTGCCGCGCCGCGCGCGGGCAAGGGCCGCGGCTACGACGAGCATCGCAGCGCCCGCCAGCGCCGCGACAGACCAGGCGGGCACGTGGTCGAGCGCCACGCCGTACGCGATCTGCCCGGCGGGCGTGGCAAGGTTTGCCGCCGTCATCGTGAGCGCCATCACCTTGCCCGTGAGCGTTACGGGGGTCTCTCGCTGGAGGTACGACGTCGCGGCGATGGAGAGCGCCATGCAGCACGCCATGACCCACATGTTGCCCGCCACGACCGCCGCGAACGCGAGGCGCGCCCCTGCCCCGAGGGCGAGCGCGAGGGCCATGAGGGCGATCCCTGCCACCGAGGCGGCGAGCAGGCGCGGCACCGAGCCAATGCCAAAACGCGCGGGCGCCAGGGCCACAACGAGCCCGCCTGCCAGGCCGCCCACCGCGAGCGCGCCCTGCGCGACGCCCATGAGCTGGTTGGGAAGGCCGAGCGACTCCGTCACGACATAGGGCGTTCCCACGTTGATGAAGGACGAGCCGAACAGGTTCACGAGCATCGCCGCCGCGATGGTCTGCCACAGGACCGGGCGCGTGCGCAGGAAGGCGAGCGCCTCGCGGATGTCAGCGGCCGCGGTGGCGAGCGCCCCGGCGGTGCGCGCAGGGGGCTCGTAGGGCACGCGCACGAGGAGCGCCACGAGCGCCGCCGACAGGGCGAACGCCGCCACCGAGACGGCCACGATCGGCCCCAGGCCGAAGAAGCCGAACACGAGACCGCCCACAACCGGACCCGCTATGCCCGTGACCATGCTCACCTGATTGGCAACGGCTGTTGCCTGCGTGATGCGCTCGGGCGCGACCACGAGCGGCACCGCGGACTGCACGCAGGGATGGTAGAGCGCCTGCGCGGCAAAGGCCGCCATGAGGACGAGGACGGTCACCGGGACGGCCTGGGCTGGAGACGCCAGCGTCACTGCCAGGTAGAGCGCCATGGCGAGGGCGAGGGCGGCGTCGCAGGCGACCATCACCCCTCGCTTGCGCGTTCGGTCGGCGAGGACCCCGCCCACGGGCGAGAGCGCCACGTAGGGAACGAACCCCGCCGCGAGCACGCCACCGTAGAGCGTTCCCGACCCCGTGACGTTGAGTAGATGCAGCGGCAGCACGAACTGCAGGATCTCCATGCCCAAAAGCGAGAAGGTCTGTGCCGCCACGATTGCACGAAAACCTGGCGTGAACAGGCGCCCCTCCCGTCCCTCTCCGCCCGGGGCTCCCCTCTTCTCAGCATCCATGCGCAGCTCCTTTCTTTCATACGTTCGGTTGGTATGTATATAAGCCCGAAAGAAGGCCGCGTCACGCGGCCGTTCCCTCGCGCTGCTGCCAGCCTCGCAGGCCGGGCCAGTTGCCTCAACCAACCCCCGGTTGCTTTTCCTGTTCGCAACCAGTGGTTTGCGCCCACTTCCAGCTCGCCCACGGGGCGGCGTCCTCCCCCAGCGCGGCCAGCCGCTCGGACGAGAGTGCCTCCCAGTCCACGATGTCCACGCCGAGGGCGTGCATGATCCGCAGGAACACCTCAACGCGGCGCCCGTACGCGCCCTCGTCCTCCAACGGATGGAACAGCGGCACCATCCAGAGGTTAGCGAGTAAAAGCATCGCCTCGGCCGTCTCGCGCGGATGCGTTGCCGTGACGGAGCCGTCCTCGATGCCCTCCCGAATCGCTGGCTCGATGAACGCGTGCGCCACGTCAAAAAGGTCAAGGTACTCGCGAGCGAGGATGCGCGAACTCCGCATGGGGTCCGGGGAGGGCCGCATGGCGCCCCACATCTCCGCCGAGGGCCCGGCCGCGGACGCCTCGTCGAAGGCACGGATCTTCTCGAGGCCGCTCAGGGAGCGGTCCGCCAGGATCTCCTCCGAGCGCGCGACAACCGAGCGGTTGGCCCGCTCGAACACCGCCTCAAAGATCTCCTCCTTGCTCTTGAAGTGGTGGTAGACGGCCCCCTTGGTGAGGCCGCCGAGGCCGTCCACGATGTCGGCCATCGTGGTCTGCTCGTAGCCCTTTGTCATGAAGAGCTCCTCGGCAACGTCGAGGATGCGCCTGACCGTCTCCTCCGGGTACTTGTTGCGCGCCATGTGTGCCTCCGTCCCCTCGGCACCAATAACATACCATGAGTATGTATTCCCAGCAATTGGGTCAATTGGGGACGTGCTTCTTTTCTCAGAGAAAAGGGGACAGGCTTCTGCCCTCGGCAAAGAGCCCGTCCCCGGCCGACCATACCCGACGCTCACGACCAATGGTGCAGAGGGCGACAAGAACGACCACTCCCACGACAGCCGCCAGCGCACGGGTCCCCACGCCTTGACCAAGGCGCCGCTGATCACGGGCATGCCCAGCCCAGCGGAAGGCCCCGAGCCAGAGCAGATGCCCCACCATGGCAAGCCTGCCCCGTTTTCTCTGAGAGAAGAAACCCGTCCCCAATTACCAGAGCGTGCGCTGGCCGCCTTTGGCGAGCAGGCTTCTCTGCGCGCCCTGGGACACCGTGTCCTCCGGCCGAACGCCGCCTATGAGAAGGGGGCTCTCCGGGTCATGCCAACGGTAGTTCTCGGCCGCCAGCCGATGGTCCCTGTTGGCGTAGCAGTATCGGCACCCATTGGGGCAGGTGTCATAGGCACCGATGTCGCGCGCCTCGAAGCAGTGGCACCCGGCGCGCATGCCCCGGTGCCTGAGCGGACGAAACTCTACACCATTGGCGTGCCCCAGGACGTCGAGCGTCATGCAGCCGCTCGGGTGGATGCCGTAGCGCGAGAAGTCCCCGTTGGTCCCGCAGGTCTGAAGCCTGAGGTCGTGCTCGGCCGCAACGGAGCCGAGCATCCGAGCGAGCTTGTCCATGTCCTCCACGGAGAGCGGCATGAGCTCGGGCATGTTGAGGCGCAGCTTCCGGTACATCTCCACGAAGGAGAAGATGCAGCGGTCCACGTGCGGAGCCAGCACGTCGCACATGCGCGAGAAGGTCTCGCGGTGACGCTCGAGGGTGTAGGTGGGCGTGAGCAGCACCGGATCGTAGCGCCACGCAACGCGACGCGAGCCCACCTGGTCGGCCAGCTCGACGAGCGTCTTCATGCTCTGCTCGACGCTCGGAACGCCGGGCTCGATGTCCTGGCCGTAGGCTGTGATCGTGTAGTAGAAGTAGGTGTTGAAGCGGTCCGTGATCTCATGCAGGCGCGGAAGGATGGGCCGATAGTCCTTGGAGCAGAAGACCACGCAGTCCACGACCGCCGGGTCCAGCTCGTAGCGCGTCACCTTGTTGGGGAAGAGCGGGTTTCTCGCCAGGACGTAGCCCTCCTCGAAGCGGCGCAGCAGCCAGGGGGCGTAGTACTGGACGGTGTCGGTACGCGCGCCCGTGTTGATGATCATTCGTCCTCCCCAAAGCGCCCGCGCCGCCATAGAAGAGGCGGCGGCTCCCTCTTCTCTCAACCCTCGTGGACACTATGATAGAAGAACATGTGTTCTATTTCAAGGAAAGAGTTCGAGCCAGTCGGCGGGAGGCACGGTACTTCTGTGCGCGAGCACGCCCCGCGCCCGCTCAGTCAAACAAAAGATAGAATGACGAGAAGAACCTCGGGAAAGGACCCGCACATGAGAGCCCCGAAGACCGTCGCCGCCCTGCTCGCCGCCACGCTCGCCCTACCCCTTGCCGGCTGCTTTGGCCTCCCGACCCCGGGCGAGATCGCAAACCAGGCCGGGGAGATCGCCAGCCGGGCAGACGACCTCGCCGCCCAGGCGCTGGAGCTCACCGACACGCTCTCGGGCATCGACTACGGCAAGACGTCTCGCCTCGTCGTGCGCGACGCCGCGACGGGCGACGTCGTGCGCGAGGTGACTGACAAGACTCAGATCGAGGCGGCCTTCGAGCCGCTCTCCGGCGTCAACGGCCTCGCGAGCGCTCCGGACGCGGCAGCCGAGTACGTTCTCGAGCTGTGGCAGCCCGAGACCCTGAAGGCCGGGCAAGATGCCAGCGACGTCCAAGACGTCAAGGTCCTCGAGGTCACCACCTACGAGGGGTCCCCGACCGTGACGATCGAGGTGTCGATCATCGGGCTCAGGCTGGACCTCGCCGCGTCCGAGGAGACCGTGGACGCGCTGCGCGCCCTGGCCGGGTAGCGCGGAGCGGGCGAGCAGAAAGGCGTCCTCCACCGAGAGATTCACGTCCTCCTCGAGAAGTCAGACGTAGCGTGCGTAATCCTGGAGCGAGTGGAGGATGTGCGCTATCACGATTCGGCCGTCACGATACGCGTACAGGACTACGTAGCGCATAACGGGCATCGTACGGTAGCCGCGCGAGGCGACTTCCGGCATCCGACTCAGCTGATACATCTCTGGGTGATCGCAAACGAGCGCGACCTTCGACTCGAACTCCTCCACAAAACGCCGGGCGGCCTTCTTGCTGTCAAGCTCAGCCGAGAGGTAGCGCACGATTTCCTCGAAGTCCGCCTGAGCACGCGGGAGAAGAACGAAGTCACAGGCCATACTTCTCCTTCATGCTGGAGACGAACGTGGCCCCGTCAACGTAATCCCCCTGCTCGTACGACCCATCCGCATCCGCAAGAACGCGGACGAGACGCGCTTTGGCCACCTCCTCGCACATGAGGTCGTAGTCCTCCGCGCGCATGACCACAAACTCGCTGTAGCCGTTCTTGGTGACGGTGATAGGCTCGGGAGACTCCTTGACGAGCCGGGCGAACGCCGCCGTGTCCTTCATGTCGCGAACGGGAACGCAGACCGCCATGGCGAGCTCCCTTCTCTTCTCGCGTGTAAAATGTGGCTCAATAATACCACGCTACCGCTCCCGCACCGGGTGCCGTATCACCGTCCTGAGCCTCTCCGGGCTGGTCCTGCGCGGGTCCCCAAGGTAGATCTCGTGGTGGAGCCGGATCGGCGGCACCGCGCCGTCGGCACAGAGCGTGGCGAGAAGGGCCTCGGGGTCAAAGGCACGCGTCGCCACATGACCCTCGGGCGACTCCCCTCCCTCGGCGATGTCCGTCACGAGGTTCTTCTCGGCAATGAACGCGGAGAGGGCGGCGATCGTGGCCGGCTCGTCGTCATAGGGACCGACGTGCATGACCTGCGCGCAGGGGCCCTCGGCAAAGCGAACGAGGCGCAGGTCACCGGATGCGAGCGCTCCGGCGAGCGCCGGCTTCTTTGCGGCGACCATCTCGCAGATGTGCGAGAACGCGTCAGGCGTCACGAAGTCGGGCTGGCGGATGAGCGAGACCCACGAGAGGGCGCTCTTGTCGCCGATAGACGCCCCGTCGAAGGCGCCTTCGCCTCCCCACCACAGCCCCTCGAGCGGCGGCACCACGTAGTCGAAGTAGCCCTCGGGCTGCCAGCTGCCCTTCTTGGACATCTTCACGGCGTAGGAGAACGCGTAGAGCAGCTCCAGCGCATGCCCGTACGCACCACCCTCCTCGTTTGGGTCGCCCGTTCCCGCGACGGCGGCGAAGGTCATTGCCGGCACGTCCACGAGCGAGGGATGCGCCTTGGGCTGGTATAGGTCACGGAACTCGCGCTTGAAGTCGTACGCCATCCTGGTCTCCGTCCCCTCGTGGTGTGGTACTATCAGTATAGAGGAACATTTGTTCGTGTTCAAGAACGGATTCTTGCTCGGCTGAATTGCGGCTCCCTGCCCCCGTGCGCCACGAAGTCAATGCACATGGGCGCAACGAGGGCACGCCGGCACGGGCAGCGCGGGACGAATCCTCTGCCCCTACCGCAAGAGCCCTGCGAGGTTGCGCGAGAACCGCTTGCGGTCCTCGTCCGTGAAGGCCGCCGGACCGCGCGTGCGCCCGCCGGCGCGACAGACCTTCTTCTCCTCGTGACGGATGAAGAGGTCCATGTCAATCGTCGCCCTCGAGTACACGCGGCCGCGCACGCC
>DXAB01000178.1 GCA_019117265.1 Candidatus Olsenella pullicola | reverse complement strand
CAGTCTACCCTGTCACCTTTGTCAGCATTACAGGTTGAGGGAGGCGGACTGCACGTAGGTGCGGGCCTGGTACTCGCGGTCGAGGTCATAGAGGCCCTTGGGGTCGCAGCCGAAGAGCTTCATGTTGGTGATCATGTCGCGCGCGTTGGTCTCCTCCTCGCCCTGCTCGGAGACAAACCAGTCCAGGAACTTCATCGTGCGGACGTCGTGCGCCTCGTGGGCAACCTCGTAGCAGTGGTGGATGAGGCTCGTGACGTACTCCTCGTGCTCAAGGCCCGCCTCGAGCGGCGCGAGGTCGTTCTCAAAGACCTTGTCGGGCTTGGCGATGGCCTCCATCGTGGGCTTGAAGTCGTTGTCCAGGAGGTAGCGGCGGATGGCCAGCGCGTGGTCCATCTCCTCCTTGGCCTGGATCTCATACCAGTTGGCAAACCCCTTGAGGCCGCGGTCCTCGTAGTAGTCCGCAAAGGTGAGGTAGAGGTACGCGGAGTACATCTCCTTGTTGATCTGCTCGTTGAGGACGGAGGTCACCTCGGACGTGAGAGCCATGTCAGGTCCTTTCTGCTTGCTGGGCAATCCTTGCACGCCTAACTATATACCCCGCTGGCGACAGAATCACAGGGTCTGGTATAGTTCTTCTCGCACAGGCCCTTCTTGCGCAGGCTCTTCCTGCGGGACCTGCCGCCCATGCCCGAGTGGCGGAACTGGCAGACGCGACGGTCTCAAAAACCGTTGAGGCAACTCGTGCGGGTTCGATCCCCGCCTCGGGCACCATCTCCCCTAACGAAGAAACGGATTTGCGACGAGCTCGCGCGCCATCGTGGTGGCAGGGCCGTGTCCGCAGAGCAGCGTGGTCTCGGGCGCGATCTCCTCTGCCATGCGGGAGAGCGAGGCCATGATCTGGCTCTCGTTTCCGCCGGCAAGGTCCGTGCGGCCGTGGCTGCCGGGGAAGAGCGTGTCCCCCACGAAGGCCACGCCCTCGGCGGTGCCGCCGCCCACGAGCACGATGCCGCCCGGAGTGTGGCCCGGGGTCTCCATCACGGTGAAGGTGGCCGTGCCCACGGCGATGACGTCGCCCTCGGCAAGGGTGCGGTCTGCCGCGGGCGCGTTCTCGTCGTAGCTGCGCCCAACCTCGCTCATCTCGCCCGCGTGACGGACAAGCTCCGCGTCTGCCGCGTGAATCGCAAACGGGGCGCCCGTCTCGCGGCAGAGCACCGCCACGCCGCCCACGTGGTCGCCGTGGCCGTGCGTGGCCGCGACGCAGACGACGCGCACGTCGCCCAGATGCTCCGCCACCTGCGCCCCGGAGCCGCCCGGGTCCACCACCAGGCACTCCCCCGCGCTCACATAGGCATAGCAGTTGGTTGCAAGCGGCGTCACCACGTAGCGCCGCAGCTCGTCGGTCTTCTCGTCCATCGTCTCTCCTCCAAGGTGAACCAAGGGGCGTCTGTCCCCCCTGTCACTTCACGCGGCGCTTCATCTGGTTGGCGCCCTCACCGGGCATGATGCGGCGGGCGTCGTAGACCGAGGGCACGCGGCTCACGGCCGCAAGCAGGGTGTCGAGCAGGCTCGCGTCCGAGATGGCAACCAAGAAGCGCAGGCGAGCCACGCCCTGCGCGGTGGTCTGCGTGGCCGCAGAGAGGATGTTGGCACCGGCGTCCCCGATGGCAACGGTGATGTCCTTGAGCAGGCCCATGCGGTCCGTGGCCTCCACCACAATCTCCACCCGGAACTCCGTAGCGCCCGAGGTGTCCCACGCCACCTCGATCATGCGGTCGGGGTTCCTCATGAGGTCAGCCACGTTGGGGCAGTTGGCACGGTGCACGGAGACGCCGCGCCCGCGCGTGATGAAGCCTACGATCTCGTCTCCCGCCACCGGGTTGCAGCAGTGGGCCAGGTGCACGAGAAGGTCCGGGTCCCCCTTCACCACCACACCACAGTTGGAGCGCTTGCGCTTGCCGCGCGCGGTCTGCGTGATCGCGTAGGACTTCATGACGGGCGTGCTGCCGCTCGCCATGGCACGCTCGTGCTCGGCGCGCCTCTCGGCCTCGGCCGCTGCGGCGGCCAGCTGCTCGGGCGAGCCCTCCTCGAGAATCTCGCCGATGCGGTTGGCCGCCTGCTTCACGGAGACCTTGCCCGTGTGGATGCTCGCAAAGAGGTCGTCCGGCCCGCGCAGCTCAAAGCTCTCGCACACGCGCTCGATGGCCTTCACGGTGCGGCGCGTCGATATGCCATAGCCGCGCTTGCGCAGTTCGTGGGCAAGCTCGGTACGCCCGGCCTCGGCGTCGTCGTTTCTGTTCTGCGTGGAGAAGAACTTGCGGATCTTGGCGCGCGTGGAGGGCATGGCAACGAGGCTCATCCAGTCGCGGCTCGGCTTGGCGTTCTTGTTGGTGAGAATCTCCACGCGGTCGCCCATGTTGAGCTTGTAGGACAGCGGCACCACCGAGCCGTTGACCTTGGCGCCCACGCAGTGGTTGCCCACCTCGGTGTGGACGGCATAGGCAAAGTCGAGCGGGGTTGCGTCGCGGCGCAGGCTCATGACCTCGCCCTTGGGGGTGAAGACAAAGATCTCGTGCTCGAAGAGGTCAACCCGCAGATTGTCGAGAAACTCGTGCGGGTCGTCGATGTCGTCCTCGGCCGCCCAGTCGAGGGTCTTGCGAATCCAGTTGATCGTGGAGTCGATTGCGCGGTCCTCGGCGCTCATGCGCCCGCGGGAGTTTCCCTCCTTCTTGTAGAGCCAGTGCGCGGCGATGCCGTACTCGGAGGCCTCGTGCATCTCGGCCGTGCGGATCTGGATCTCTATGGGCTTGCCGTCGGGTCCCACCACCGTGGTGTGCAGGCTCTGGTAGAGGTTGGCCTTGGGGGTGGCGATGTAGTCCTTGAAGCGGCCGGGAAGCGGGTTCCAGAGGGAGTGGACGGCACCGAGCGCGGAGTAGCAGTCCCCCACCGTCTGCGTGATCACGCGCAGGGCGATGAGGTCGTAGATGTCCGAGAACTCGCGCCCCTTGCGGGTCATCTTCTGATAGATGCTCCAGAGGTGCTTCGGCCGGCCCGTGATCTGGTAGTCCTTGAGGCCGGCGGCCTTGAGCTCGTCGTCGAGTGTCTTGATGGCAGCCTCGGTGTCGTCCTCGCGCTGCGCGCGGGAGTCCTGGACCATGCGCGCCACGCGCTGGTACTCCTCGGGCTCAAGCCAGAAGAAGGCGAGGTCCTCGAGCTCCCACTTGATAGACGAGATGCCCAAGCGATCCGCGAGCGGCGCGTAGACGTCCATGGTCTCACGCGCCTTGAACTGGCGGCGGTCGGGCGGGAGGGCCGCCAGGGTACGCATGTTGTGCAGGCGGTCGGCGAGCTTGATGATGACGACGCGGATGTCCTGGCTCATGGCGAGGAACATCTTGCGGAGGTTCCACGCCTGCTTGGCATCCATCGAGCTCACCTGGATTGAGGTGAGCTTGGTCACGCCGTCCACGAGGTCGGCCACCGTGGGGCCAAAGCGCTGCGCGAGCTCGTCCTTGGTCGCCGGGGTGTCCTCCACCGTGTCATGCAGGAGCGCGGCGCAGATGGTGTCCTCGTCCATGCGCAGGTCGTGCGCGAGGATGAGGGCAACCTCAACGGGATGGTTGATGTAGGGCTCGCCGGAGCGGCGACGCTGGTCGCGGTGGTAGTCCGCGGCAAAGCGATACGCGCGGTCAACCTTCTCGCGGCCCTCCTCGTCGAGATACGCCTCGCAGGCGGACTGGAGCAGCCGATAGTTGGCGGCGCCGGGCACCTGCTTCTTGGGCTTGGCAGCCGGCTGCGCGGCCTGCGGCAGGGCCTCGCTCGTAACGCTCTTCTCGGGTTCGCTCATCGCTGCTCCTTCCCCTCTCGCACGATGATACCGAAGTTCGGCGTTATGGGGCGGTTGAGCCGGGCGAGAAGGTCCTCGGCGCTCATGCTGAGCGCCCAGTCGCAGAACTCGGCAAACGCCTCCTGAAGGTGAAGCCCCTCGAGGTAGCAAGCCGAGCTCGTGAGCTCCATGCGCGCCGGGGACGGGGCCATCTCGATGCGCCGACCGTCCCCAAAGCCCGTCACCGAGCAGAACCCGAGCTCCGAGAAGACCGAGAGGCCCGCGGAGACCTCGCGGGAGTCCAGCTGCCCGCGCGGGTCCACCGTGCGCGACGCCTCAACGAGCGCGTCGTCATCCAGTGAGACGAGGCCACCCGTACGGGCGAGCGCGCTCAGCGTGCGATAGAGCGTGACAAGGTGGTTGCGCTCGGGGGCGGCGGAGGCGAGGATGCGCTCCCCCGCGCGGACGTCGCGCGAGCCAAAGAGCAGGTGCACCGTCGCAGGCATGCCGTCGCGACCGGCCCGCCCGCTCATCTGGTTGAACTCAACCTGCCCGAGGGGCAGGCCGTAGAGGACCACGTGACGGATGCCGGGAAGGTTCACGCCCTCGCCAAAGGCGCTCGTGGAGACGATGCAGCAGAGATCTCCCCCGCGAAAGGAGCGCTCCACGCGCCCGCGCGTCGCGCGCGAGAGTCCCGCGTGATAGAAGGCGATGCGCGCGGCGAGCTCGGGCACGCGGTGGCGCAGCGTGCGCACGAGCGAGACGGCCTGGTCGCGCGAGCTCACGTACACCACGCTCTTCTCGCCGCGCGCGACTATCGAGACGAGGGCGGCCTCGCGGTCTCGCAGGTCACGCTCGTCATCAAGCAGGAGGTTCTTGCGGCAGGCGTCGTCAACCACCACGTCGGCGTGGTCGATGGAGAGCAGCCGGCAGATGCCGTCCGCCACGTCCGGGGCGGCGGTTGCCGTGACGGCGAGCGCCACGGGACCCCCCAGGTCTGCCAGGAGGGCAGGGAGCTCGAGGTAGGCGGCACGGGCGTGCGGTCCCGCCGAGCCCGCGTGATGCGCCTCGTCCACCACCACAAACCCCACGCGACCGGCCTGCGCAAAGAGCGCTCGGTGAATGGCGAGAAACTCTGGCGTGGTGAGGATCACGTCCGCCTCTCCCGCGCAGAGCGCGGAGAAGATCCTCTCGCGCTCCGGGGAGGTGGTCTCACCGGTGAGGACCTCAACGCAGACGCCCACTTCGGCAAGCGCCTCGCGCAGGTGGAAGGCCTGGTCGGCAACAAGCGCGCGCAGCGGGTAGACGAAGACGCTCGCGCGCCCGTGCGCTATGGCCTCGCGGGCGGCGTGCAGGTGGAAGACGAGGGACTTGCCGCGGCCCGTGGCCATGACGGCAAGGCAGGACCTCCCGGCGGCAAGGCGCTCGAGCGCCGCCGCCTGCGCGGGGAGAAGGGCGCTCTCCCCTATCATCTGGCTGCGCAGCGCGTCGGTGAGCTCCTCGTAGGAGAGGCGGGCGAGCTCGGCGCGGCGCGCGCGAGAGGGCTCCACGGCATCGTCCTCGGCGACGGGGGCCATGGGCCTCTCGGCGTCCCGCTCGAGCTCGTCTGCAGTCGTGGCGGGCGCGTCGGGCGCGTCTCGGATGATGACGTCCTTGACCATGAGCTTGGGCTTGGTGCGACCCTGCCAGGTCTCGTTGAGCGCCTCAAAGACCACGTCGACGGCGCCGTCCCACTCGACGGCGCGCGTGGGGTCCGGCGCGCGGAACATGATGGCGGGGACGGAGCTCGCGCCGTCGGTGGCAACAAAGCGCAGATGAGAGGCATCGGCTCCCACGAGCGCGCGATTGCGCATCGTCACGCCGCACGCCGCAAGGAGCGGGCGCTTGTTGCCCTGGCCAAAGGGCTGCAGCCGCTCGAGCGAGTCAATCGACTCCACGCTGAGCTCCCCGAGGGAGACGATGGCGGCAACCTCGCCCGTGTCCTCGAACTGCTCGGCGGGCAGCTCGTCCAGAACCGCGCCGAGCCGCGCGCGGAACTCGTCGAGGCGCGCGGCCTCGCAGGTCACGCCCACCGCCCCGGAGTGCCCGCCAAAGCGCACGAGCACGTCCGAGCAGCGCTCGACGGCACGGAAGAGGTCGACGGAGCCCACGGAGCGGCCCGAGCCGCGCGCGATCCCGTCGGCGATGGTGAACACGATGGCGGGCACGTGGTACTGGTTCACCAGGCGCGAGGCAACGATGCCCTTGACGCCCTCGTGCCACCCCTCCCCGCCCACAACCACGGCGCGCTCCCCGTGGTAGGTGCGCCGCGCCTCCTCGAGCGCAGCCTCGGACAGGGCCGCCTCGGTCTCGCGACGCTCGGTGTTGATGGCGTCGAGCCTGCCGGCGAGCACGGCCGCCTCGACGGCGTCGTCCGTGAGGAGCAGCTCGAGCGCCACGTCGGTAGAGCCCATGCGGCCCGCCGCGTTGAGGCGCGGGATGATCGAGAAGGGCAGCCCGTCGGCCGTTATCTGGGCGAGGTCGACCCCCGCGGTTGCCGCGAGGGCAACGATGCCGGGGCGCGTGCGGCGGCGCATGCGATCGAGGCCCTCGGCAACGAGCGCGCGGTTCTCGCTCGTGAGCTGCATCATGTCCGAGAGCGTGCCGAGGGCGGCAACGTCAATGTAGCTGCGCCAGAGGTCCGGCTCGCCCAGGCGCCGCCCGAGCTCGCAGACGAGCTTGAGGGCAACACCCGCGCCGGCGAGCTCGCGCGAGGGGCAGTCCTCCGAGAGCTTGGGGTCCGTCACGGGAACGCCCGTGGGCACGAGGTCGGAGGGCTCGTGATGGTCGGTCACCACCACGTCGACGCCCTGGGACACGAGCCACTCGACCTCGCGCGCGGAGGCGATGCCGTTGTCAACGGTTACCATCAGGCTCGGGGAGCACTCTGCAAAGACGCGCCGGAGCGCCTCGCGGGAGAGGCCGTAGCCCTCGCCAAAGCGACGGGGTATGAAGGGGTGGACGTCGGCGCCCAGGCGGCGCAGCGCAAGCGTGAGCAGGCAGGCCGAGGTCATGCCGTCCACGTCAAAGTCGCCAAAGACCGCAATGGTCTCGCGGCGCTCGAGGGCCTCCGCCACGCGGGTGGCGGCGGCGTCCATGCCGGGGATGAGGAGCGGGTCCTCCCAGTCGCGCTCGAGCGAGGGGGAGAGAAACGCGCGGGCGTCCTCGGGGGCGGCGTGACCGCGGGCCACGAGCACGCGCGCGACGAGCGGCGCTATGCCAAGCTCCGCGACGAGCCGGCGCTCGGCCTCCGGGCTGGCGGAAAGGACGTTCCACCGCCGGCTCTGCGCTAGGCCCGCCATGATGCGGCCCTCCCGGAGTGGCTTGATGCGCTCAGGCTCCCGACGGCAGCCGCCGGGGGCAGGTTCTTCTCGTTTGTCATGGTGCGTCTCTCATGTGGGTGGGCGCCGCTTGCACCCGGCTGTTTATCAAGAGAGAGTGTACCAGAGGGCCCGGACAAACTCCCCCAGCTCACCCGAGCGGCACCGCGAGCGCGCGATGCCGAGGGGGCGTCTACCAGTCCTGCGCGGCGGGGGACGCCATCCAGTCGTCCACGAAGTCGGCGTAGGTTCCCGCCGTCACTGACTCGCGGATTCTTCTCATGAGGTCGAGGAGGTAGAAGATGTTGTGCTGCGAGATGAGGATGGAGCCGAGCATCTCCTTCTGACGCACGAGGTGGTGCAGGTACGCGCGCGAGAAGCCCCCGGTGCAGGTGGGGCAGGAGCACGCCGGGTCGAGCGGGCCGTGGTCGTGCGCAAAGCGGGCGTGACGGAAGTTGAGGCGCCCCTCGCTGGAGAAGGCGCTGCCGGTGCGCGCCGTGCGCGTGGGCAGCACGCAGTCGAACATGTCAACGCCGCAGGCGACGGCGCGCACGAGCGTGGTGGGGTTGCCCACGCCCATGAGGTAGCGCGGCTTGGTGCGCGGCATATGCTCGGAGACGAGCGGCGCGAGGGACTCGAACATCGTGTCGTGGTCCTCCCCCACCGAGTAGCCGCCGATGCCAAAGCCGGGGAAGTCGCCGATCTCCTGAAGGTGGCGCAAGCTGCGCAGGCGCAGGTCAAGGTGCATGCCACCCTGCACGATGCCAAAGAGCGCCTGGTCGGGACGGGTGTGCGCGGCGTAGCAGCGCTCGGCCCACATGCTGGAGAGCTCCACGGAGCGCTCCACCTTGCGGCGCGTGGCCGGGTAGCCCACGCACTGATCGAGCTGCATCACGATGTCCGCGCCGAGCTTCTGGGCGATTTCCATGTTGTCCTCGGGCGTCCACGTGACCCAGCGGCCGTCGTAGTCAACGGCGCGGAAGCGCACGCCGTCGTTGGAGAGCTTGCAGAACTCCTCGTGGGAGAAGACCTGGAAGCCGCCGGAGTCCGTGAGGATGGGGTGATGCCAGCCCATGAAGTCGTGAAGGCCGCCCATCTCGGCTATGAGGTCTGCCCCCGGGCGCATGGAGAGGTGATAGGTGTTGGCGAGCACGATCTTGGTGCCAATCTGCTCGAGCGAGGACGGAAGCAGCCCCTTTACCGTGGCCTTGGTGCCCACCGGCATGAAGATCGGCGTGGGCACGTCCCCGTGAGGGGTGTGCAGCACGCCCGTGCGCGCGTGGGTGGCGGGGTCCTCGGCGAGGATGTCGTAGGTGAAGAGGCTCTGGTCCATGGGTCCTCGGTTTTCTCGCCCTGCAGGCGGTTGGTGGGCTCGGGGTCACATCGTACACAAAAGCCGGGGGCGCAGGGGCGTGGGCGGAACGCGGCACGGTCTAAAAACAGGACTTTTGCGTCGGGAGGGGTCCGTGCGCCTTGCGGGGGTGCCCGTCCGAGAGGTTTGGGCCGGTTTTGGGCAAAAGGTTTTATGTTTGAGCCGTGCGGAGGGCCCTCCGGGTGTGGTGCGAGCAACAAAAGCGCAGGTAGGTTCTTCTCGACTGGTTTGTTTTATCGTGCTTGAGGCGCCTTGCATCAAACGTTTTGCCCAAAACCGGCCAAGGCGTTTGGGGCCAGCGAGAAGGGCGTGGCGCTGGAAAGGGCGCGGCGCCGAGAAGGACCCGAGCGGCGCGAAAAAGCCCGACGCCGCGCGGGCGCCGGGCCAAACCATCGAGCTGATGGAAGGTGTCTTGTGTGACTACTCGCCGAAGCCGGAGTCAATGAGGGCGATGAGGGCGTCCAGGGCCTCCTGCTCGTCGGCGCCGTCGCAGGCAACCTCGACCTTGGTGCCGGTGCCCAGGCCAGCGGCCAGGATCATCATGATGGACTTGGCGTTGACGGGAGCGGAGTCCTTGTCAACGTTCTTGATGGTGACGTTGCACTGGTACTTCTTGGCCTCGGTCACAAAGACGGAAGCGGGGCGCGCGTGAAGGCCGGTAGCGTTGATGATGCTCGTCTGCTTAGAAACCATGTCTGAAACTCCCTTTCCAGATTTCCCTGACAATCGGGGACATCTGTTCCCCCGATAACGCGTTATATCCTAGCAAACGAAGCGACGACTAGCCCCGTCGTTCTCGGCAAGGATGCAAAGATGGGCGCTCAGCGGAAATTTTAGGGGGCCGAGCGAGCTGTTGGGGCACAATGGAGAGGAGTACGCCGATGGGGCGCGCGGCGCCTCTTGAGAGGAGACCACCATGGCAAACGAGCGCGACGAGCAGAGGGACACCGACAAGGGCGGGCTGAACGATGCACAGGACGCGCTGCGCAAGGCCACGAGTGGTGCCGCCTCCACGCTGAAGAGCGGCATCTCTGCCGTGAGGGACGTCTACGCCGCATCGCGCCGCCACGGTGAGGCCCGCGCCACGCTGCGCGACATGACCGAGAGGCTCCAGGGCGACGAGGAGACTCTCGCCCGCCGAGACGAGCTCGAGGCAAACTACGAGCAGATCGTTGCCGAGCAGAGCGGCATCGTGGAGCGGACCAACGAGGAGCTCGAGAGGCAGCAGAGTAAGATCGAGCAGCTCGAAGCCGAGGCGGCGGAGCTCGACGAGCGCCTTGCCAAGATGCGCGACAACCACGAGCAGGAGCTTCGCCCCTACAAGCGCATGGCCGAGGCCGCGCGCGAGCGCCTGGACGAGGCAAACCGCGCCGTAAGCGAGGCAAAGCGCGCCGTCAAGACCGCCGAGGGCCAGGTCAAGGATGCCTCCGAGCGCCGCGAGCAGAGCATTTCCTCGGCAAACCGCGCCGTGGACTCCTCCCAGGCACGCCTGCGCAAGGTTCAGGACGAGCTGGCCCGCGCGCGTACCAACGGCGCCGCGCAGGACGTGCTCCGCCAGCTGCAGGGCGAGGTGACCGCCGAGCTTGCCCACGTGGACGCGGCGCGCGCCGAGGTGGGCGTTGCCACCAAGGACGCCCAGGCAGCCGTGGACGCGGCGCAGACGCACCTCTGGACGCAGAGGCAGTCCCTCGAGAGCGCCCAGCGCGAGGCAGACGCGGCAAAGCGCGAGCACGAGTCCAAGAAGGGCGAGTACGAGGACCTTCTCTCCAAGGCCCAGGCCGAGGAGAAGGCGCTGGACGAGCAGATCTCCCAGCGCAAGGAGGCCGCTGACGAGGCAAAGGCCGCATACGACGAGGCCGCCGAGAAGCACGACGACGCCCAGGCCCTTCTCGACGAGACCGAGGGCGTTCACGCCACGCCCGAGGAGACGGAGCGCCTGAGGGCGAGCATCGCCAGCCAGCGCCGCGCGGTTGAGACGCAGCAGGCCGAGGTTGAGAGCCTCGCCGAGGGCGAGCGCACGCTGCGCGCGCAGACGCGTGGGTCCAGGCTCGCGCTTCTTGGTGCGGCGGTTGTCGTCGTGGTGGTCGTCGTGCTCGTCCTGGTGCTCGTGTTCACGCCGCGCTGAGCCCCGCCCGCCTACTCGATGAACATCGCGTCGCCAAAGGAGAGGAAGCGGTAGCGCACGTCGATCGCGTCCTGGTAGGCGGCCATGATCTGGTCTCGCGTGGCAAAGGCCGAGACGAGCATCATGAGCGTGGAGCGCGGCACGTGGAAGTTGGTGATCATGGCGTCCACCACGTGGAAATCGGAGCCCGGCATGAGGTAGAGGTTCGTGGTGGCGTTCTCGCGCGCCACGATGTCGCCGGTACCGGCCGCGCCCTCAAAGCGGCGCGCGGCAACCGGAGGCTCGCTCGGCGCGGCGTCCGGGTCCCATGCGCTCTCCAGCGAGCGCACGGAGGTGGTGCCCACGGCGATCACGCGATGCCCCGCCGCCTTGGTGGCGTGAACGGCGTCGACGACCTCCTGGCTCACGTGGTAGCGCTCGGTGTGCATGACGTGCTGGGTGGGGTCGTCCTCCGTGACCAGGCGGAACGTGTCGATGCCCACCTCGAGCTCAACGGTTGCCCAGCCCACGCCCTTCTCGCGAATCCGCTCGATGAGCTCGGGCGTGAAGTGAAGGCCCGCCGTGGGCGCTGCCGCAGAGTGCTCCTCGCTCATGGCGTAGACGGTCTGGTACTTCTCGGGGTCGCCCTCGTAGCTCGTGATGTAGGGCGGCAGCGGCACGTGGCCCGCCGCGTGGATGGCCTCGTCGAGCGTGCGCGGGGCGCCGCCGGCGCTCTCCCCCACCGGCGAGAAGCGCACGAGGCGCCCGCCCCTGCTGCCCTCGACAAAGTCCACGATCTCGCCGGTGAGCACCACCGGCGCCGATTCCGGCGCGTGCAGGCCGCCGGCGCGGTACTCGATCACGGTCCCCGGCTGGCGCAGGCGCTTGCCGGGGTTGACCAGGCACTCCCAGACGCCGCCGAGCGGGTCCACGTCCTCGCGGCGCTTGAGCAGCAGCGTCTCGCACACGCCGCCCGTGCCGCGCTTGCGGCCCACGAGGCGCGCCGGCATGACGCGCGTCTGATTGGCAACGAGAAGGTCACCGGGCTCGAGGTAATCGAGGATGTCCGTAAAGCGGCGGTGCTCCACGGAGCCGTCCTCGCGGTGCAGCACGAGCAGCCGGCACGAGTCGCGCGGCTCGGCCGGGGCCTGGGCGATGAGCTCGTCGGGCAGCGGGTAGTCAAAGTCGTCGGTGCGCATGGGCGTCCTTTCGGAGGTTTTCCAGCGCACTACGATACCACCGGCCGGACGGTTCTTCTCGTCAAGCGTCCGAATGCCGCCCGACGGGAGTCATGCCGAGCGGGCGACCAGAGGCTCTTCTCGCTAGTGCCACATGCCCTTTCGGTTGAAGATCCACGCGGCAACCAGGCAGCCAGCCGCGGCCAGAAGCAGCGGGAACGCCCAGTTGTCGAGCAGCGGCACCCCGTCGAAGGGCAGGTCCACGTTCATGCCGTAGAAGCCGAAGACGATGTTGGGGATTGCCATCACGATCGTGATGACGGAGAGGACCTTCATCACGATGTTGAGGTTGTTGGAGATGATGCTCGCAAAGGCGTCCATGGTGCCGGAGAGCGTGCCGGCGTAGATGTTTGCCATCTCGATGGCCTGGTGAATCTCAACGAGCACGTCCTCAAGCAGATCCTGGTCGTCCTCGTAGAGCGGGATGATGCGGCCCTGCATAATCTTGTTGAGCGTCACCTCGTCGGACTTGAGCGAGGTGGAGAAGTACACGAGGGACTTCTCGAGCTTGAGCATCTGGATGAGCTCCTCGTTTCGCACGGAGGCGTGCAGGCGAGCCTCGGTATTGGAGGAGAGCCGATCAATGCGCCGCAGGTAGACGAGATAGAGCTGCGAGATGTGCAGCAGCATCTGCAGCAGGAAGCGCGTGCGGTAGCGGGTGTCCACGCCGCGGACGCGCCCGTCCTTGAGGTCGCGCACCACCTCGTTCTCCCTGATGGAGATCGTCACAAAGAGGCTCTTCTCGGGGAGAAAGACCATGGTGAGCGGCATGGTGTCGTACTGGAGCGGCAGCGAGGCGCGAACGCCGGCGCCCTCCTCGTCCACAACGGGGTAGTCCACGATGACGAAAATCTGGTGCGCGTCGTCATCGTAGTCGATGCGCGAGGTCTCCTCCTCGTCAAGGGCGGAGCGAACGAACTCCGGCAGCACGCCGAGCTCGTTCTCGAGCCACGCGCGCTCCTCGGGGGACGGCGCGACAACGTTGATCCAGCACCCCGGACTGGGGGTCTCCACGCTCTCCGTGGTTCCGTTTGCACCGGTCAGCAGGCACTCGATCATCTTCCACCATCCCTTACACTCTCGTGGTCCCCTGGGCCCCATCACGGTAGCCCAAACAGCCGAGAAGGGCGGCGGCGGGCGCCCGGCCTTGTCAAATCCTTACATGTAAAAGCAACCTGAAAGCTGTCAAAACGGGACGGGTTATTCCGCTCAGAGAGAACGGGACAGGCCCAACGCGGCAAGCGCCAGCTCAGGCCTGTCCCGTTCTCTCTGAGCGGAATAACCCGTCCCGTTT
>DXAB01000177.1 GCA_019117265.1 Candidatus Olsenella pullicola | reverse complement strand
GCTCATCCTCGACGAGGCCACGGCCGGCCTGGACCCGATGGCGCGCGACGAGGTGCTCGACCTCTTGCGCGACTTCGTGGCCGAGCCCGGCCGCGCAATCCTCATGAGCAGCCACATCACGAGCGACCTCGAGCGCATCGCGGACCGCATCGCCTGCATCGACGCCGGGCGCATCGTCTTTGACCTGCCCAAGGACGTCATCACCGACGAGACGGGCGTCGCGCGCTGCCGCGTGGCCGACTTCGAGCGCGTGGCGGCGAGCGGCGTCGTGCCCGAGCGCGAGCTGCGCTACCTGCGCCACGACTACGGCATCGACGTGCTCGTGCCCGACCGCTTCGCCTTTGCCGAGAACTTCCCCGACATCCCCTGCGACCGCATGACCATCGACGACTACATGGCTCTCACCCTGAAGGGCGGTGCCCGATAATGAAGCGCGCCTACCTCATTGAGCTCACCATCTTCCGCGACTACGGCAAGCAGCTCCTGGCCCTCGGCTTTCTCGTGGCGGTGCTCGTGGGCTGCGGGATGCAGACCGTCCTCGCCGCCCCCTCGATCATCACCTGCATGTTCTTCATGATGGGCGCCATGGGGGCCGCGGCCTACGACGAGCAGAACGACTGGGGACGCTTCCGCCTCACCCTCCCGCTCTCCCGCCGCGACGTGGTGCTCGGTCGCTACGGCGCCATCGTGACGCTGGGCCTGGGCGGCATGGCGGTGGGCGTGCTCGCCGCGTTCGCGATCAGCGCCGTGGCCTCCGTCGTCGAGCTCCCCGGCGAGCTCTCGCAGGCGCTCACCCTGGACGCGGGCACGCTCTCAGCAATGGCCTTCGCCACGACGTTCTGCCTGCTCATCGGCGTCGTTGTGGCCTCCGTCGTGACGCCGATCTACTTCCGCCTGGGCCAGACCAAGGCAACGCAGCTCCTGCCCACGATCATCGTCATGCTTTTCGTGCTGCCGGTGGTCTTCCTCGGCAACAGCGGGCTTCTCGACGGGGCGCTGCCGGGCGCCGAGCAGATCGCGGCGTTCCTCGCCTACATCGAGACCCCCGAGGGCCTGGCCGTGGGCTGCGCGGGTATGGTGGCAGCCGCCGTCGTTGTCCTCTGCATCTCCGCCGCACTCTCCCTCAGGCTCTACGAGACGCGCGAGCTCTAGAGCACGGGCACGGACGACAAGGGCGGGGCGCCGTGGGACCTTCCCCGCGGCGCCCCTCGCAAAAGATTGGAGACAGACATGCTGCGCGCCTACCTCGTTGACATGGCCGTCCTTCGGGACTACTCGCGAGCGCTACTCGGTCTCGGGTTCTTCGTCGCCGTGTGCGTAAGCCTGGGCATGCGCACCACCGTGATGGTCCCTGGGCTCCTCACGATGATGTACCTCCTGCTCGGCGTATCCGGGACGAACTCCTTCGACGACGCCAACGGCTGGGGGCGCCTTCGCCTCACGATGCCGCTCTCCCGCCGCGACGTGGTGCTCGCCCGCTACGGCGCCATCGTGACGTTCGGGCTCGGCGGCCTGGCCGCCGGGCTGGTGGCGGCGCTCATCCTCGCGGCTATCGCGCTCGTCGTCCCGCTGCCGGGCGGGCTGTCCCCCGCCCTCGCGCTTTCCGGGGATGCCCTGCTGGGCATGCTCCTCTCCGCGGGGGCGCTCTTTGCCGTCGGGTCGCTCTGCGCGGCCGTGGAGACCCCGCTCTTCTTCCGCTTTGGCAACACCAGGGCGACACAGTACCTGCCGCTCGTGCCCCTCGTCGCGCTTCTCTGCCCCATCATCGTGCTGGGCGGGAGCGGCATGATCGACGAGAGCACGCTCACGGTCGAGGGCATCGCGGGGGCCCTGAGCCTCGTCTGGTCGCCCGCGGGCGCGGCGGCGTGCCTCGTCGGGCTGCTCGCGCTCTCGGCCGCCCTTCTCGGCCTCTCCGCCGCAATCTCGCTCAGGCTCTACGAGACACGCGAGCTCTAGCGGGGAGGGCACCATGGACCTCGACCTCACCGTCCTCTTTGTGATCTTCCTGCTCCTCGTTGCCATCCCGCTGAGAAACGCGCGACGCCGGCGCTGGCGCCCGTGCCGCGCGGGGCGGCGTATCATGGAGGGACCATGGCGCCGGGGGAAGGGAGTCCCGCCTCATGTCCTTCTCGCTCACTCGCAGGGGAGCGCTCGGCCTTGCCGGCGCGCTTCTCGCACCGCTCGCCCTCGCCGGCTGCTCGGGAGGGGGTGAGGCGCCCGACGCCGAGAAGGACGCCGCCGCCCGCGGGCTTGACGCCCTCGGAGAGCCCACGCCCGTCGAGCTCGCCCACGCTACGCAGTTCTCGCTCGATGCCTACGACGGCGGCTATCGCCTTGCGACGCTCGCCAGCGGGGACCGCCTGCTCATCGTGCCCGAGGGCGCAACGACACCGGAGGGGCTGCCAGCCAACATCGCAGCAATCAAGCAACCGCTCGAGAACGTCTACCTGGCCTCCACCGGAATGATCTGCCTCGTGGACGCCATCGGCGCGCTCGGCGCCGTAGGCGTCTCATCCGTGCGCGCAGAGGACTCCCCCGCCCCCGCGTTCACCGAGCTCCTGGAGAGCGGCGAGATTGCCTACGGCGGCATCTACCGAGCGCCGGACTACGAGCTCATCGCCGCCGCAGCCTGCCCGCTCGCCATCGAGAACACCAACATAGACCACGTGCCCGAGGTACGCGCCAAGCTCGAGGAGCTGGGCGTGGTCGTTCTCATGGAGCAGTCCAGCCGCGAGAAGAGCATGCTCGGGCGCCTGGAGTGGATTCGCCTCATGGGCGCGCTCTTTGACCGCGAGGACGAGGCGGACGAGGTCTTTGACAGCGTGGCGGCGCGCGTTGAGGACGCCGCTGCCGAGGGGCCGCTCGGCAAGACCGTCGCCTTCTTCTACATCAACGAGGACGGCGCCGCCGTGACGCGCCGCGACGGCGACTACTTCTGCCAGATGATCGAGGCCGCGGGTGGCACCTACGTCAGCTTTTCCGAGGAGGGCGCCGCAGACTCCTCCCCCACCACCGTGACCGTGGAGATGGAGCGCTTCTACGAGGGCGCGCGCAACGCGGACGTCATCATCTACAACGGCACCATTGACGACGGCGTGACCACCCTCGAGGCACTTGTCGAGAAGAACGCGCTGCTCGCGGACTTCTCCGCCGTGCGGGGAGGGAACGTCTGGACCTGCGACTCAAACCTCTACCAGCAGATGACGAGCATGGCTGAGATCATCTGCGACCTGCGCGTCGCCCTCAGCGGCTCGGGCGAGCCCACCACCTTCTTCTGGAGGCTGGGTTAGCGTGGCGCGCGCGACGGGCACCAGGGGTGCGCGGACGCGGCGGTCGATGGCGTTTGACCTCGTCATTCTTCTGGCCCTGTGCGCGCTCTTCCTGGCGAGCCTCTGTCTGGGCAGCGTTGAGACCACGCCCGCGGAGGTGGCGCGCATCCTTGCCGCCGGGCCCGGGGACACCTCCACCGCGGCGCAGGTCATCTGGCAGATTCGCCTGCCGCGCGCAATCGAGGCGGTGCTGCTGGGAGGCGCGCTCTCGCTCTCCGGGTTCTTGCTGCAGACGTTTTTTGCCAACCCCATTGCCGACCCCTTTGTGCTGGGCGTCTCGTCCGGGGCCAAGCTCGTGGTGGCCGTGGTGATGATCGTGGTGCTAGGTGCCGGCCAGGTCATGAGCCCCGCGCTGTCCGTGGGCGCCGCGTTTGCGGGGTCGCTTCTCACCATGGGCTTTGTGCTCGCCATCTCTCGGCGCGTGCGCTCGCAGAGCATGCTCATCGTGGCCGGCGTCATGGTGGGCTACATCTGCTCGGCCGTCACCAACTTTCTCGTGGCGTTTGCGGACGACCAGTCCATCGTCAACCTGGACAACTGGTCACGCGGGAGCTTCTCGGGCGCCACATGGTCTGACGTGGGAATTGTTGCCGTGACCGTGGTTGGAATGGGCGCTGCGGTCTTTGCGCTCTCCAAGCCGCTCGGCGCCTATCAGCTTGGCGAGGCCCACGCTCAGAGCGTGGGCGTCAACGTGCGCACGCTGCGCATGCTGATCGTGCTCGTCTCAAGCCTGCTCTCGGCGTGCGTGGCGGCCTTTGCCGGGCCGGTATCGTTTGTGGGCATCGCGGCGCCGCATCTGGCCCGACGCGGCGTTGGGTCGTCGCGGCCGCTCTACGTGACGCCGGCGTGCTTTCTCACGGGCGCGGCCTTCTGCTGCGGGTGCGACCTCATCGCGCGCACGCTCTTCTCGCCGGTGGAGCTCTCCGTGAGCGCCGTCACCGCCGTCTTTGGCGCGCCGGTCGTCATCGCCCTCATGTTCCGCCGGAGGTCCGCACGATGACTGTCAATTGGGGACGTGTTTTTTCGCTCAGAGAAAATGGGACAGGTTTGCCACCGGATCAGGACCGAGACGGCAAGAACCTGTCCCAACTTTTCAGAGAGAAAAAACACGTCCCGTTTTCGCTGGAGCTGCGGGGGCTTGACGTGGGGCACGGGCAGCGGGCGCTCGTGCGCGACATCTGCCTTGCCGTGCGGCCGGGGCAGGTCGTGGCGCTCATCGGCCCCAACGGCTCCGGCAAGACCACGATCCTGCGCACCGTGGCGGGCCAGCTGCGGGCGCTCGGCGGCGTGGTGGAGCTCTTTGGGCGCGAGCTTGGGGACGTCCCCGCCGCCGAGCGTGCCCGCACCATGTCCGTCATGCTCACCGGCCGGCCAGCAACAGAGCTCCTCACCTGCCGCGACGTGGCGGAGGCGGGCCGCTACCCCTTCACGGGCCGCCTTGGCGTCCTCGGCGAGAAGGACCATGAGGCCGTCACCGCCGCAATGAGGGCGACGGGCGTGCTCGACATCGCCGCGCGCGACTTTGCTCACGTGAGCGACGGTCAGCGGCAGCGCGTTCTTCTCGCCCGTGCGCTCTGCCAGGAGCCGCGCGTGTTGCTGCTCGATGAGCCCACCTCGTACCTGGATGTTCGCGCGCAGCTGGAGATGCTGCAGCTTCTGAGGCGTGAGGCGCGCGAGCGCGGCATCGCGGTGGTGGCGTCGCTGCACGAGATTGACCTCGCGCAGAAGGCCGCGGACCACGTGATCTGCATTCGCGACGGCCGCGTGGCGTTTCAGGGGCCGCCCGACGAGATATTCACCGCCGAGCGCGTGGCGGAGCTCTACGACCTTGCGCCCGGCAGCTACGAGCCGGCCTTTGGCAGCGTGGAGCTCGCGCGACCGGAGGGCGAGCCGAGGGTCTTCGTAATCGCAGGCGGCGGCACGGGTGCGTCGTGCTTCCGGCGGCTCGCCCGCGAGGGCATACCGTTTGCCACGGGCGTGCTGCACCGCCACGACGCCGACGGCCTGCTCGCCGCGCAGCTCGCGACGCGCGTCGTCTACGAGCGCGACTTCGAGCCCGTGAGCGAGCGTGCCGTGGAGGAGGCGCGCGAGGTCCTTCTCTCCTGCGAGCGCGTCATCTGCTGCGTGAGCGAGTTCGGCACCGTCAACGCCCGCAACGCCGAGCTTCTGCAATTTGGGGACGTGTTTTTTGATGCAGACAAAAAGGGACAGGCCTAGAACGCCCAATCCAAGGCGCCCGAGGCCTGTCCCAAAAACTCTGAGAGAAAAAACACGTCCCCTTTTAACAGGAGAGATGCTGGGTCTGCTCGATCTCCATGATCTGGGCCACGCGGCGCGCGTGGCGGCCGCCCTCAAACTCGGCGTCCAGCCAGGCGTCCACGATCTGCTTGGCCACCTCGGGCCCCACGACGCGCGCGCCAAAGCAGATGATGTTGCTGTTGTTGTGGCGCTTCGAGAGCTCCGCCGAGTACGGCTCGGAGCACACGCACGCGCGAATGCCGTGCACCTTGTTGGCTGCCAGACTGATGCCCACGCCCGTGCCGCAGATGAGAATGCCGCCGTCGACCTCGCCATCGGCCACGAGGCGCGCCACGCGATAGGCGCTCACGGCATAGTCGAAGCTCTCCGGCGAGTTGGTCCCCACGTCAACGAGCTCAATGTCGCCACGCTCGCTGAGGTGCTCGATCACCTCGGCCTTGATGGCCAGGGCGGAGTGGTCGTTTCCAATCGCGAGCTTCATGTTTCCCCCTTTGGACGGTCGCTGTACCGGAGGGCCTGCCCTCCTCGCCTCCATTATGGAATATTGTGGGCGAGAAGGGCAGGCCGCAGAGGCGTTCACTTTGCATCCAACGCAAAGTGGGGGCACCGCACCTAGGCGAGAAGGGCCTCGACCTCGCGGACGACCCCCTCGGCGTCCAGGCCGTACCTGTGGAGCAGGTCCGCGGCCGGGCCGGACTCTCCGAAGACGTCGCGCACGCCGAGCTTGCGCACCGGCACCGGGCACTTCTCGGCAAGGACGCCGCACACGGCGTCGCCGAGACCCCCGATCACGGAGTGCTCCTCGCACGTGACCACGCGGCCGGTCTTGGCGGCGCTCGCCACGATGAGGTCCGCGTCGATGGGCTTGACGGTGTGCATATCGATCACCTCGGCGGAGACGCCGCGGCAAGCGAGGGTCTCGGCCGCCTCGAGCGCCGCCTGGACCATGAGGCCGCAGGCCACGATCGTGACGTCGGAGCCCTCGCGCATGACGATGCCCTTCCCCACCTGGAACTCGAAGGTCTCCGGGTCGTTCACCACGGGCACCGCGAGGCGGCCGAGACGGACGTAGAACGGGCCGTCGGTGGCGTACGCCGCGCGCACGGCGGCGCGGGCCTCGACGTCGTCCGCGGGCACCACGACCGTCATGCCGGGGACGGCGCGCATGAGGGCGATGTCCTCGTTGCACTGGTGGGTGGCGCCGTCCTCGCCCACCGAGATGCCGGCGTGCGTGGCGCAGATCTTCACGTTGAGGTGCGGGTAGCCGACGGAGTTCCTGATCTGCTCGAAGGAGCGCCCGGCCGCGAACATGGCAAACGTGCTCGCGAAGGCCACGTGCCCCGCGGCCGCGACACCCGCCGCCATGCCGATCATGTTGTTCTCGGCGATACCCGCGTCGAAGAAGCGGTCGGGGTAGGCTGCCTTGAACTTCCCGGTCTGCGTGGCCGCGGCGAGGTCGGCGTCAAAGACGACGAAGTCGTCGTGCTCGGCGCCCAGAGCCACGAGCTCCTCGCCGTAGCTCTGGCGGGTCGCGATCTTCTCGTTGGCCATCTCCTAGGCCTCCCTTCCGGCAGCCTCGAGCTCGGCCATGGCCTGCTCGAACTGCTCGTCGCTCGGGGCCTTGCCGTGCCAGCCGACCTGGCCCTCCATGAAGGAGACGCCCTTGCCCTTGACGGTCTCGCAGACCAGGCAGGTGGGGGCGCCCTTTGTGGCGCGGGCCTCGGCGAAGGCGGTGCGCAGCTGCGCCATGTCGTTTCCGTCCGCCACCTCGACCACGTGGAACTTGAAGGCGCGGAACTTGTCGGCGATGGGCATCGCGGAGTTGACCTCCTCGATGGTGCCGTCGATCTGCAGGCCGTTGTGGTCCACGATGAGGCAGAGGTTGTCCAGCTGGTGGTTGCCGGCGAACATCGCGGCCTC
>DXAB01000176.1 GCA_019117265.1 Candidatus Olsenella pullicola | reverse complement strand
GAAGCTCATGCAGATGCTCGACGAGCACTTTGAGGGCAAGGCGCTCAACCAGCGCAAGATCTATACGGCGCTCACGTTCCTCATCTGGTACAAGCGGTACTTCATCGACGAGGCGTAAAGGTTCCGCCGTTCTACCGAACGGCGGCTCGTTTGACGCTGCGCGGCTTTGTGTTGGGCATCTTGCCGTTCAATCGACGGGCGCGTGCGGAAGCACGCATCCCCCTCTTTCACGGCAACCTGCTCCAACACAGAGCCGCTCGCTGGCCCGGTTCAACCTGCAGGTCACCGCTGATTCGCCGCCGCGAACAATCGCCGAGGGCCCCTCCGGGCCGTTAACCCTCGGCCCGGAGGGGGGCCATTGCGCCGCCGTTTCCTTAATCGCTCAGGAGGCGGCGGGCGATGGAGAGGTCGCTTTCCACCTCGGGGTAGTCGTCGCCTCGGTGCTGGCGTGTTTCGTCTCCCTTGGCAAGGAGCAGTACGACAGCGCCTTCGGGCGCTTCGCGACCAGCCTCGATTGCGGCGGAAACAGCCTGCTCGCGGTCGCAGATGATCTTATGGGCTACGCCTGCGGGGGTGTTGGCGGCGAGCTCGGCGCAAATGTCTTCGACGCGCTCGTGAGCGGGATCCTCCTCGGTGTAGATGATAAGGTCGGCGTATTTGCTGGCAACGCGCGGCAGCGCCTCACGGCGTTCCTGCGCTTTGCCGCCAGGGGCGCCAAAGAGGGCAATGACGCGCCGTCCGGGGTATTCGCGCTTGACCGACGAGAAGAGCGTCTCGAATGAGAGCTCGTTATGGGCGTAGTCGACGATGGCAAGCACCTTGCCATCGGGCGAGGGCACAAGCTCCATGCGGCCCGGAACGCGCACATGCGCAAGGCCGGCGGCGATGGCGGCGTAATCCACGCCCATGAGGTGTGCGCACGCGATGGCCGCAAGCGCGTTGTCCACGTTGAAGAGGCCCGCCATGCCAAGGGCGATGGACGTGGAAGCCACGAGCGCGCCGGAGGCATCGCGCTCGAGAACGTCAAACGCAAGGCCTGCGGCGGTGGAACGGATATCCTTGGCCTCAAAAGTGGGGATGACGGCGCCAGTCGTTGTCGAGCTGGTTGCGCCGGCGGCCTCGCTCGTGTTCTTCGCGTCGTTGCCGGTGCCATTCTCATGGCATGCGCGAACGGTGACCAGGCGCTGGGCGTGCGATGCCGCTGCGAGCACCGCGTCTACGTGCTCGGTGGCGAGGTTCACCACAGCGGTCTCGGCGTGTTCGAAGATACGAAGCTTGCTCGCGAAATAGTCCTCGAAGGTGGGATGCTCCACGCTCGAGATATGATCGCGTCCGATATTCAGGAAGCAAGCGATATCAAACGGCAGCCCCAGCACGCGGTCGTACTTGAGGCCCTGGCTGGAGACCTCCATGACCATGCGCGTGCGCCCCGCATCCACCGTGTTGCGCAGGTGGCGCCACAGCTCGGGAGCCTCAGGGGTAGTGTTGTGGCTCTCGTAGGATTCCACGCCATCGTCCGTTTCGATGGAGCCCAGGATGGATGGTACATCCCCGCTGGCAAGAAGGATCGAGCGCAGCATGTACGCCACGGTCGACTTGCCCTTGGTGCCGGTGATGCCGCACACGGTGAGCGCGCGCTCCGGATGGTCGTAGATGGCGGGGGCCACGAGCGCCATGGCACGGCGCACGTCCGAGACCACGAGGCGCGGGCAGGTGGGCGCGGCCGCGGTAAGCTCCGCCAAGAGCTCGGGGTCGTCGCTGCAGAGGTAGGCGGCGGCTCCCGCCTCAACAGCGCTGGCGAGGAAGGCTGGCCGAAACGCGGCGCCTTTGCACACAAAGAGATTGCGGGGCCGCACCTCGCGCGAGTCGACCGTCATGCCCTGCACGTGTGCCGCGGTGTCGGCGGGTTCGCAGCGGGCGGAGACGCCCCGGCCCTCCAACAGGCGGGCGAGCTCGGCGAGGGTGACGCGGGGAAGCGAGGATGTCGAAGAAGGTCTCTCCATGGCGTGCTCCTTTGGGGTTGTATGCTCGACCCACATTGTAGGGGAACTCGCGCGCCGCTTCGCCACGCGACGACCCGGGGGCGGTGCCGCAGACAACATCTTCAAGAGGCGCTCTTAGGTCTGACGATAGTAGGCCACGGCAATCTGTGTGCGGTTTTTAAGGTGCAGCTTGGCGAGGATTGAGCTGATATGGTTGCGCACGGTGCCCTCGCCCATGTAAGCAGCGGCGGCGATCTCTTTGTTGTCGAGCCCCTCGGCGATGAGGCGCACCACCTCGTATTCGCGGTCGGTGAGCAGCGCGAAGGCGTCCGGCCGCTCGGTGTCACGAGCTTGAGCGGGCCCGCTGTGGGCCGCGGCGCCGTCACGTCCGCCCTCGGCACCGCTCGCGCCAGCACCGCCCGCAACCATAAACGGCAGACGCTCCAGCACCTCCCCCTCAAGCACACGTTGGCCGCGCATCACGGCTCGCAGCGCCGGGGCGATGACCGAGGCATCCTGCTTGATCAGGTAGCCGCGTGCACCGGCCCGCAGCGCGCGCACGATGTACTCATCGTCCGAAAAGGTGGTGAGAAAGACCACGCGCGCTTCGGGGTGCTCGTGCAACAGCTCCTCGGTGGCTGAGAGGCCGTCGCGGCCCGGCATGCGGATGTCGAGCAGCAGAATATCCGGCCGAAGTTCCTGGTAGAGCCGCAGGGCGTCATCGCCGTGCGAGCCGCATCCGCACACTTCGATATCGTCTTGTGCGCCCAGGATAATGCTCAGCGAGTCGCAGATCAGGCGGTCATCGTCCACAATGGCGATTCTCATGCGCGTGCACCTTCCTTGGGGATTGAGGCGAAGACGGTGAAGCCGCCGCCCGGCGCTGGGCCGGCGGAGAAGGTGCCGCCCAGGGCGCGCACACGCTCCTCCATGGAGATGAGCCCCAGGCCGGCGGATGCCCCGGGTGCGGCGCCCCCGGCCGTGCTTCCAGCGCCCCGCGCGGATGCCCCCGCTGCGGTGGCGCTGCCGTTATCGGTGATGGAGAGCCGCCAGAAGCCGGGATGCTCGAGTAGCGAAAGCTCGACGCGCGTCGCATCGCTGTGGCGGGCCACATTCGAGAGCGCCTCGCGCGTCACCGCCAAGAGGCAGCCGGCGATGGGGATGGGCGCGTCCTCAACCTGCACCGTCGCGTCCACGGGGCACGGGGACTCGTCTGCCACGGCACGAACCTGTGCCCCCAGGTCGACGCCTTCATCGTGCAGGTCGTGGACACTGGCGCGCACGGTGTCGAGTGCCTCGTTTAAGGTGCCGCCCAGCTGCGCGAAGGCGTCGGCCACCGCAGGGTCGGCAGCGTGGAGCACTTGTTGGGCCTGGGCTTGCAGCACGGCGCGCGTGAGCAGGTGGCCTACATCGTCGTGGATGGAGCGGGCAATGCGCGAGCGCTCCTCCAGCACGGCCACGCGTATCTCCCACACGCGGCGGTCCAGCAGGTCGCGGTTTTTCTCGGCGAGCGAGAGTGCCTGCTCGCGCAGCGCGTCTCGCTGGCGATGGTTGGCGCTTCGTTGCACCTCGACGTCGCGGGTGCGGGCCGCCATGAGCGCGGCGGCAAGGCAAAGCCCAACAGAAAGCCCGCAGGCCAAAGGAGACGTCGAGCCGCCGGTGGCAGCGACGGCGATCGGTGCCGCGCACATGAGGGCGCGGGCTGCGGGGCGCGGGAGGCTGCGTGCGGGTTCGGCGGCAGAGGCGTCATGCCCGCTCGGTCGGGCAAGGTCGTAGGCGGCAAGGGGCAAGAAGGGCAGCAGCGCCTGTGCAAACACTGCGGCAACCGCATAGGCGATGGAGGGCCACGCGCGTCGTCTCGGCGGAACGACCTCCCCAAGGCAGGCGGCGATGACGGCGACGAGCAGGGGCACCACGGCGGGCGCCTCGGCATCGAGCGCCGCCAAGGGCATGCAGCACAGCACAAGCGCGAGTTTGTCCATGAGTCGTTCCATGTTCTCGATTGTATCGGTGCGCCGCGCCGTTGGCTGTCAGGATGGTCGCTTCTTGCCGGTCCGCTCCCGAATCGTGACATTTGTCATGGGCCGCGGGCCTCATTTGGTAAATGCCTCGCCCCCGTCTGCCAGGCTGTGACAAATCTCACTTCCGTGGCGTCGGCGCGCCCGGGACAATGGTGACCGACAGAGGGGCTGCTCACCCGTCCGAGCGGCGAGGCGATCGCGCCCGAGCGTCCGGGCATAAGGCCGTTCGCGTTCGCACGCTCAGGTGCGCGCCAATCCGCTGCCGACTTCAGAGGAGGTTGTCATGGCAGACATCGTATCCGTGGACAGCGTGGTCAAGCGCTATGGCGAACTTGTCGCCCTTGACCATTTTGACCTGCACATCGCGCCGGGCGAGATCTTGGGCCTGCTCGGTCCCAACGGGTCGGGCAAGACGACCGCCATCAACTGCATGCTGCAGCTGCTCACCTACGACAAAGGGCGCATCGAGCTCTTTGGCGAGCCCATGACGCCGGCGCGCTATGACCTCAAGCGGCGCATCGGCGTGGTGCCGCAGCAGGTGGCTGTCATGAACGAGCTCACCGTGCGCGAGAACATCGACTGCTTTTGCTCGCTCTACGTGCCGGACCGCAAGCTTCGCCAGCCGCTCGTGGAGGCGGCCATCGACTTCGTGGGCCTGGAAGACTTTATCGGGTTCCGCCCGCGCAAGCTCTCGGGCGGCTTGCTGCGTCGCCTCAATATCGCCTGCGGCATCGCGCATCGCCCCGAGCTCATCTTCTTCGACGAGCCCACGGTTGCGGTCGACCCGCAAAGCCGCAACGCCATCCTGCGCGGCATCCAGCGCCTGCGCGACGAGGGAGCCACGGTGGTCTATACGAGCCACTACATGGAAGAGGTCGAGCAGATCTGCTCGCGCATCGTGATCATGGACCATGGGCGCGTGCTGGCCCAGGGCACCGCCGACGAGCTTAAGCGGATGATCTCGGTGGGCGAGCGCATCCAGGTCGAAGTCGACCGCATGCCCGATGAGCTGCTGGCGCGTCTGCGCGCCCTGCCCCATGCGATTACGATCGAGATGGAAGATGACGTGCTCGTCTGCGTATGCGAGGCGAACCCGCATAACCTCATGGACGTGCTGCGCGAGCTCACCGATGCCGGCGTGGCGATCGGGCGCGTCTGGTCGGCGCCTCCCACGCTGAACGATGTCTTTCTCGAGATCACCGGCCGCGAGCTGCGTGACGGTGCCGAGGCGGGGAGGTGAGCCATGTTGACGCTCATCGGATACAACATCCGCTCGACGCTGCGGAACAGCACCGTCGTGATTTGGGTGGTGGTGTTTCCCATTTTGCTCGCTACGCTGCTCATGGTGATGCTTGGCGACATGACCTCGAACCGGTATCTGGGCACGATCGAGCTGGGCGTGGTGACAGATGACGCCTTTGCCTCGGACGAGGCGACGGGGCTGCGGGAGCTGCTCGCAGGGCTTGCTTCCGATGGGGGAGAGGTGCTCGACGCCGCGGGCGGCCTCATGGAGTCGTTGGATTCGCAGGATGAGGATGCCCCGCTGAGTCTTGCGCTAACAGGCTATGAGAATGACGGGGCCGCGCGGCAGGGACTGCTGGCCGGTGAGGTGGAGATGGTGGTAGGCGCTGATGCCGATGGCATGCCGGAGCTTACCGTGCCCCCGTCGAGCATGAACGGAACGGCGGAGTCGGTGGTGCAAGCGGTGCTAGACCGCTACGTGCAGGCGTCGCGGGCGGCGTCGGAGCTCGCGGCGGCTGACCCCGAGGCGCTGTCTGCCCCCGAGGCCGCCATGCAGCTTGCCCGCGACATGGCGGGCGACGACGTGGCGACCGAGCAGCTGGACATCATGCGCGTCGAGCCGAGGATGGCGACCAGGTTCTATTATGCCGTCCTGGGCTTTTCGAGCATCATGGGCTCCAATGTCGCCGCCCTCATGGTGGAGCGCATGCGCGCCAACATGTCGCCGGTGGGAATGCGCATGCAGGTGTCGTCTGCTCGCCCCGCCCGCCAGCTGCTTGCGGCGCTGATGGCAAGCTGGCTGATCGTCTTTGCCTGCCTGATCGTTGCGCTGGCCTACCTGGTGGTTGTCGCCGGGGTCTCGTTTGCGGGGCGGGAGGTGCTTGCGCTTGCGGCCTGCGCCGCATGCGCGCTCGTGTCGTGCGCCTTCGGAGCCTTCATCTGGTCGCTTCCCTGGCCCTCTCAGACGGCGAAGGACATCAGCCTGACGCTGAGCACCCTTGCGCTGTCGCTGCCAGCCGGCCTGTACGGGGACCCCGCCATGGCGCTTTCCGACTGGCTCACCGCGCATCTCCCATGGCTCCAGACCATAAATCCGGCGGTCCAGGCAACCAATGCCTTTTACACGCTCACCTATTACGACTCGCTCGCGCCCTTTGCGGCAACGCTTGCCACGCTCGGTGCCATGGCGGCGGTGCTTTTTGGCGCGTCCGCGTTCTTCATGAGGAGGCAGCGCTATGCAAGTCTTTAGAATCGCCCTTCGACTCATTCGCAACAGCTGGCCGCTGTTCGCCATATACGTCCTGGCGCTGTCGGCCATGGGCATGGTCATGGGCGAGAGCGTGGGATACGTGGAGTCTGATGGTGGAGGGTTCCAGGAGGAGCTGCCGCGCGCGGCCGTGATTGACCGCGACGGCAGCGAGGTGTCGCAGGCGCTTGAGGCCTTCGTGCGCTCGGAGAGCACCTATGTCGAGCTCGAGGACTCTACCTATGCCCTGCAAGATGCCGCCGCCCGCGACGTTGCGTCCTACGTGCTCGTCATCCCCGAGGGATGGGGGGAGGACATGCTTGCCGCCGCCCGCGAGGGGGCGGACGCCCCCGCCCTTGAGACCATCGTGAGCTATGGCGGGGCCGATGGAACCCTCATGGACGAGCGCGTCCGCGGCTGGGCGCAGGAGCTCTATGCCTTGGCGGCGGCGAGCGATGCGCCTGCGTCGGATCTGATCTCGTGGTTGGGCGACGTGCAGTCCTCGGGCGTCGAGGTGTCGCGCGCTGAGCCGGAGGAGGCGGGGGTGCCCACCGACTACCTGGTCTATGTGCAGTTCGCCACCTACCCGCTCTTTGGCGGCATCGCGGCGATCGTCTCCCAGGGGCTGGCGAGCCTCCGCGATCCCGACGTGCGCCGCAGGCTGGGGGCGTCGAGTGTCTCGGATGGATCGTTTCGCTGCCAGACGGGCATGGCCATCGGGTTCTGCGGCGTGCTCGTCTGGGCGCTCAACGGGGCCCTCGGCTTCATGGTGTATCGCGACGCGCTCGCGGGCGTTTCGATGGGGGCGGTCCTGTTCATTCAGATGGCGCTTCTCGCGCTGGCGCTCGTGGGCACGGGATTTGGCTTTTTGCTGTGGCAGCTGGGCGTGTCGCACGAGGTGGCGCACGCCGTCGCGAACATCGCGAGCATGGTGCTCACCTTTTTGGCCGGAACCTGGGTCTCGATTGACCAGATGGGGCCTGCGATCGAGAGCATCGCCCGCCTGACGCCCGGGTACTGGTGCGTGCAGGGGATTGTGCGGGTGTACGAGGCGCCCCGGATCACGCTCGACGTGGCGGCGGACGTGGCGGCTTGTGCCGGCGTGACCGCGCTGTTTGCGGCGGCGGTGGTCTCGGTGGCGCTGGCCTTGGGGCGCGTGCGCGACCGCGAGGCTGCCTAGTCTCAGGTTTTCGACAGGGGAAGGAGTCTCGCGGCGCCGACATCGGAGATAATGGGCATGCGCTATGTGCCGCGGGCAATCGCCTGGCCCGCGCGTTGACGTCCATCACACAAGGGGAGGGCTGTATGTCTACGAAGGCCAACGTCTACTATTGCAACCTACGCACCCACGGCCGAGAAAGCCAGCTTGATAAGCTCAAGCGCCTCATCCGTCGTGCCGGCATCGGCGAGATCGACTTCGAGAACAAGTTTGTGGCCATCAAGATTCACTTTGGCGAGCTGGGGAACCTCAGCTTCCTGCGCCCCAACTACGCGCGCGCCGTCGCCGACGTGGTCAAGGAGCTGGGTGGCAAGCCCTTCCTCACCGACTGCAACACGCTTTACGTGGGCAGCCGCAAAAACGCGCTCGAGCACATCGACTGCGCCTACCAGAACGGTTTCACGCCCTACGCCACGGGCTGCCACGTGATCATCGCCGACGGCCTCAAGGGCACCGACGAGACCCTCGTGCCCGTGAAGAATGGCGAGTACGTGAAGGAGGCCAAGATCGGCCACGCCCTCATGGACGCCGACATCGTCATCAGCCTTACGCACTTCAAGGGCCACGAGCAGGCGGGCTTTGGCGGCTGCATGAAGAACCTTGGTATGGGCGGCGGTAGCCGTGCCGGCAAGATGGAGCAGCACGCCGCCGGCAAGCCCAGCTGCGACGTGTCGAAGTGTATCGGGTGCCGCGCGTGCGAACGCATCTGCGCCCATGGTGCCATCAGCTTCGATGAGACCCGCGAGCGCGAGCTTGCCAACGGTTTCACCCGCACCGTGCACGTGGCCGCGATCGACCACGACCGCTGCGTGGGCTGCGGCCGATGCATCGGGGCGTGCAACCAAGACGCCATCGAGCCGGATTACGATGCGGCGGTCGATGTCCTCAACTATAAGATTGCCGAGTACACACAGGCCATCGTGCAGGACCGCCCGCAGTTCCATATCTCGCTCGCCATGGACATCAGCCCCAACTGCGACTGCCATGCAGAGAACGACACTCCCATCGTGCCTGACCTGGGCATGTTCGCGAGCTTTGACCCCGTGGCGATCGACCAGGCTGCAATCGATATGGCGCTTGCGGCGCCCGCGCTTCCCGATACCGAACTCACGGATATGCGGGCCAAGCTCGAGGCAGGCGACGGCGTGCCCGAACGCTGCGAGCACGATCATTTCAACATGACGCACCCCGATACCAATTGGCGGAGCATGATCGAGCACGCCGAGAAGATCGGCTTGGGTACGAGCCGCTATGAGCTCATAGAGGTGAAGTAGGCGAAGAGGAGGAGTAGGCGAGGGCCAGACCGTTCGGACATCTCGGCCGATCTGGGGCCGTGCTCCACGCGTGTGCCGGGCGGGCCGCCCGTCCATCCGGTTTGCCTTCGCGCCTACCTTGTCTCCGCCTGTTCCTCAAAGCGTCGCATAACTCAATGATGGGGCCGAAATTCGGGCTTCGTCGTCGAGTTATGCGACGCTTTTTTGACTATGCTGTACAGAACTGCACAGCAACGTTTGGAGTGCGTCCGCAGCCTTTGGTAGGCCCGCGGTTGGGCGTGTCGTCAATGCGAGGCGCGGCGTGCATGGGGCAAGGAGGCGACCATGGACATCCCGGTAGTTCTCTCCCATCGAACGGCGGCGCTTATCCGGAGAACGGAGCATTTTGAACGTCTGCGTGCAGCAGCGCGGGCAAACGGCGAGCGTTATGGCGTGGCCCCGTATGTCGAGGAGAGCGATCTGCCCGATATCGGCCTCTCGGCATCCGGCCTCAAGGCATCAGCCATCGTGCAGCGCATCCGGAGCGCGTTATTGACTTGGGGAATCCCCGACCGGGACCTCGTTCGGCTCGACGTGATGGTCTCCTTTGCGGAAGATCGTGTGCGGACGCGCGGCATGGCCTGCCATACACTCGGCCGTGCGATTGGAGAGAACGACGTGTTCCCGGTGGCGAGAGGCCTCGTGACGGTGTCGGATGCACTGTGCTTCGCGCAAGCGGGGGCTTGGATGGGCAGCATGGAGCTCATCGAGTGGGCGTATGAACTTTGCGGAGCCTATTTCCTTCCCCTCGATGGAGACTACGCGGAGCGATCTGTGTGCTTGACGCGGGACGAGCTACGTTGTCAGCTCGAGCGCTATCGGGGCGTGCGAGGCGCCGCACATGCGCTGCGGGCTCTCAACTCGGTGCACGACGGCGCGCGCTCGCCCATGGAGACGGCGCAGGCAATGATGGTTTCCTGTCCGAAATCGATGGGCGGTCTCGGGTATCGCCATATTGTGCTGAATCATCGCGTTGGTGTGCCGTCGGATTATTCCCGGTACACGTCGGCCCCATATTACGAAATCGACCTGTTCGCACCGGTGCGTGGTGTGGGCGTGGAATACGACGGGGATGAACATAGCAAAAAGGCTCGTCGAGGACACGATGCCGAGCGCATGAACATGCTTTCCCTTATGGGATACGACATCAAGGTACTCACGAGTGTGCAGTTTTCTCGGCAGCTGGATATGCATCGGGCGATGAACGGGATCGCAGCATCGATTGGCATCAAAGTGCCTTCTTCTGCGAAGTTTCAGCAGGCGCAGGAGCAACTTCGCCGCTTTGTCACGCGCAGATGGCGCAACGGAGGTTGACAGTGCAGCGGAGTTGACGGTGCGCAAGGATACGTCGAAAGCGTCGCATAACTCTGGGGTGAAGCCCGATTTTCGGCCTTACCGTCGAGTTATGCGACGCTTTGTCGGCAATGCTTGCAGGGCGCGGTCTGCCGGAGGAAGGTGTCGAGAGTCTTCCCGAGGGATATGTGTCCCCCGCATTCTGCTATAGTTATGCAGACCCTATCTATGGAGGATGTATCGCCCGTATGGCAGATTCGAGTGACAGTCCCCGGCCGCAGTCGACAACGGCTGCGGCGGAAATCGTTGATGTAGCTGATCCGAGCTCTTCGGCATCGGTGAGTGGCGGCGCGGCGTGTGGTTCCGCAGTGCCTCCAACGGCGCCCCCGGATCCTTGCGCCACGTGTCGCAAGCGTCGTCGGTCATGCCCCAAGTATGCGCAGGACAACAAGGACGGCTCCTCGGCCGGGCAGCCTCTCTACACGCTCGGCGAAGAGATCGCTAATTCCATCACGCACGGCATTGGCGTGCTGCTTGCCATCGCCGGGCTCGTGCTGCTCATCGTGAAGGCGGCCCTCGGCGGAGCCGATCCAACGCACATCATCTCGGCAATCGTCTTCGGCGTGACGCTCATCCTAGAGTACCTGGCTTCCACGCTCTACCACGCCATTCAGGTGCCTGCGGCCAAGCGCATTTTCCGCATTATCGACCACAGCAGCATCTACCTGCTCATCGCTGGTAGCTATACGCCGTTTTGCCTTATCACGCTCGCGCCGTATGGCGGCATCGTGCTGTTCGTCGTGGTGTGGGCGCTCGCGTTCGCTGGCGTGTCGTTCGAGATCATCGGCCGCCAGCGTCAACCTCGTTGGGTGACCATCCTCATCTATCTCATCATGGGCTGGCTCGTGGTGTTCCGTTTGCCGCAACTCTTGCAGGCGCTCGACCCTGTGGCGCTTGCGCTGCTGGTGGTGGGCGGCCTGTGCTACACCATTGGAACGGCCTTCTACCTCATGAAGAAGATTCCCTACATGCACAGCGTGTGGCACCTGTGGGTGCTCGCGGGAAGCATTTTCATCTTTATGGCGGTGATCCTCTTCGTGATCTGACCTTTCCGGCGGCACCTCGCCCCGCCGCCCGCCGCGTCGCGCAGCGCGCGCCAGCCGCGTTCAATGTGATCGCATGGCTATGGCTCCGCACCGGCATCACCGCATTCCGTACCCAACCGAGGAGGTTCGAACTCGTCCCTATGGGCATATTCATTTCCATCGTTGCTACCCTCTTGCTCACGCTGCTCAACGGTTACTTCTCGATGTCCGAGATGGCGCTCACCACCGCTAAGCGCGCCTCGCTCGAGCATGACGCCGAGGAGGGCGACAAACGCGCCGCGCGCGCACTCGACCTCGCGACCGACTCCACAGACTTCTTGGCCACCATCCAGGTCGCCATCACGCTCGTTGGCTTCTTCTCCGCAACCGTCTCGTCCAACACGCTTTCCGAGCCGCTTACCGCGTGGGTGGAATCGTTCGGTATCGCGCCCCTCACCGCAGTAGCGCCGGTGGCTTCGCCGATCGTCATCACGCTCATCGTGTCGTATCTTTCCATCGTGATCGGCGAGCTCGTGCCCAAGCGCATCGGTCTTTCGGACGCTGAGGGCATGGCCAAGGCGGTTGCGGGGCCCATCGGTACGTTCCGCAAGCTTGCGAAGCCCCTCGTGTGGCTCACGCAGGCAAGCGCGAACGGCATCAGCGCGCTTCTGGGCATCAAGAGCGCCGACGACCGCCAGAACGTCTCGGAGGAAGAGATCAAATACATGGTCTCGGAGCAGGACACCCTGCTCGACGAGGAAAAGCGCATGATTCACGAGATTTTCGACCTGGGTGACGCGGTCGCGCGCGAGGTCATGGTGCCTCGCGTTGACGTGCAGATGGCCGAGGACACCGACACGGTGAACGAGGTCATGGAGCTCATGCGCCGCACGGGCTTCTCGCGCGTGCCGGTGTATCGCGAAGACACCGACAACGTGGTGGGTATCGCGCACATCAAGGATCTTGTGGGCATCGCGCTCGGCGGCAGCGGCAGCGAGCCGGTGGGCGCGCATCTGCGCGACGTGACCTTCGTTCCGGACACCAAGGACATCCTCCCACTCCTTTCCGAGATGCAGACCGCGCACGACCAGATCGTGGTCGTGGTGGACGAGTATGGCGGAACGGCCGGCATCATCACCATCGAGGACATCGTGGAGGAGATTGTCGGCGAGATTGAGGACGAGTTCGACCCCGACAACAAGTACCTCACACGCCTCTCTCGTCGCGAATGGCTCGTAGATGGTCGCTTTAGCTGTGACGATGCAGAAGAGCTCGGTTGGCCCATCGAGGAGAGCGATGAGTACGAGACCATCGCCGGCTGGATTATGGATGTCTGCGACGGAGTGCCGGATATCGGCGAGGTATTCGAGGTCGATGGGTACCGTTTCAAGGTCCAGTCTATGCGCGGCCGCCGTATCTCGCTCATTCGCGTGATTGCGCCAGAGGAGCCCGAGCCCGCGGCAGCGGAAGAGGCTGCCCAGAGTAGCGACGCTCCGGAGGATGCCGAAACCGAAGCGTGATAAAACGAACCGGGTTCGTTTTATCACGGTGCGTTCTCTCACCCGATGCACCTGATGCGGTACGATGACAGGAAGAACAACCCGCCGCGCAAGACACCTGCGGCTGAGGATCGGAGAGCTATGGCGAGCCTGTTCAACATCATGAAGATCACGGTCGATGACACGAAGGCCCGCGCCAGGGTGCTCGTGAACCCTGGTATGCCGCTCATGACCTCGGAGGATATCGAGGCCACGGCGCGTGTGTACTACCTTGCCCCGGCGATCGCGCAGCACGCGTGCTTCGGCGACGCGGGCGAGAAGTTCCAAGACTGCATGGGCGACACGGAGCTCGCGCATCTGCTCGAGCACCTTACCGTCGAGATCATGAACGAGACGGGCCTTGCCGGCGATATTTCCAGCGGCCGCACGCGTTCGGTTGCGGAGGACCCGCGGCTCTTTGAGATCGAGCTTTCCTGCCCCGACGATGCGCTGACCATCGGCGCGCTGTCTTCGGCGTCGTTCATGATGGAATGGGCGTTTTTGCATCCAGATGTGACGGCGCCGGATTTCGCCGGTACGGTTGAGGCGTTGCGCCAGCTCGTGCTGAGCCTGCGCGGCGAGAGCGAGCCGGATGATGGCGCGGACGCAGAAGGCACCGAGGCCGAGGCAGAATCCGACGCCGAGCTCGATGCGGGCGAAGGTCAGCAGGTCGAGGCAAGTGCCGATGCTGCAGACGCGGAAGAGGATGCATCCTCCGACGCAGTGCCCAGCGATGCCGCGCAGGATAGCGAAGCGTAACGTTTACGGATGCTCTGCCGGGCCGCGCGTTCGGTGGGTATAATAGGCGAACACGAAGTCCACGTGACGGAGTCAATAAGAAGGGAAGACACGTATGGGTAAGGCCTTCAGCTTCATCGTCGGCGCCACGATTGGCGCCGCTGCCGGCACCATCATCGGCATTCTCGTTGCCCCGCGTTCTGGCGCCGAGACCCGTGCCATGGCCGCCGATATGGCCAACGACGCTTGGGATAGCGCTCGTGATATGTACGAGCAGGGCAGCGAGCAGGCTCGTGCGGCCGTGAGCGACTTCGGTCCCATGGTCGACGCGAAGACCGACGAGCTGCGCGCCAAGGTCGATCTGGCCCGCGAGCGCATGGATCAGCTTCGCGAGACCCTGAACGACGCCATCGCGGGTGCCGCTTCGATGCCTACGGTCGAAGTCGAGGTTGAGGTCGCTCCCGGCGTCGACGCTGACGAGGCTTCCGCCGAGGCGTAATGCGCACCAAGGATTTCCAAGGCGTAAAAATCTACCGCATCCCGCCCGAGGCCAAGCGTACGCGCAAGGACGGTACTCCGCGTGACCCTAAGCGCTTGGGAAAGGTGCACTTCCCCGTGTTCACTGCCGATGGCAGGAGCGTGGTTGGCTTTATGGTCTCTCCGCCCGACGTGGCGGGGATGATCAAACAGCCCGACCGGTTCGTTGCGCGCGATGCCGTTCGCGTATATGAAGGCGTTATCGCGGTGGACGATGCGAAGAGTTCCTATGATGCCGCTGCTGCCAAGCGTCTAGGCATCGACCTCGACACCTGCATCATCTGGACCGGCATGGACGTGGTGACCGTTCAGGGAACCAAGCTCGGCTATTGCTCGGACGCCGCGTTCAACCCTAAGACGGGCGCGGTCACGAGTTTCACGCTCACGGGCGGTGCGGCGGCCGCCGCGTTGCTCGGCACGATCGAGATGCCCGTGCGCTATCTCAAGGGCTATCGCGATGGCGCGATGATCGTGGATGACGAGGCGGCAACTCTCGAGCTTTCGGGTGGCGCTGCGGCGAAGGCAGGGGAGGCGAGCGCGAAGATCGGCGTGAAGGTCAAGCAGGGGGCCAAGGTTCTTGACGAGAAGGGCTCCGTTGCGGTCGAGAAGGGGTCGCGCGCGCTGGGCAAGCAGCTCGGTAAGACGCGCGGCATGTTCTCGGCGTTCAAGGACGAGTTCAAAAAGGCATCGGGTTCTGCGAGCTCGTCGTCGGCCAAGGGAAAGCGCTCCTCGTAACACCAAATCGGTGGACGCTCGAGAACTCGCGCGTCTGTGCTCATGGGGAGGAAACCATTGCTTAATCACACTACTTCCCACCCGCCCAAGCGACCGCATCCGCGGCGCAACCAGAAAACGACGGGATATCAGCTGCCCCGTGGCAGGGCGCGTTCTGCGCGCAGGCCGGGGGCAACGTACCTCAACCATTCTCAAGGCTTCGGTAACGCCGGCCATAAGCGCCGCGGTGGCAATTCTGCGCGCGGTCCTCGCCGCTCCCAGAACAACAGGCGCAACAGCACGCGGCGCACCTATGCCTTCATGATTGTTGGCTGTGCCCTGCTCTTCTTCGTTGCGAGTGTTATCTGGTACCTCAATCGCAGCGTTACGGTAACGCTCAACGGCTCCGATACCAGCATCCACATCAACGCTACCCTAACCCAGCTCATCGAAAACGAGGGGCTCGACGAGTCGTGCGACGCGGGCGACCTGCTTGCCGTAGACGATAGCGTACTCGAGCGAGGCGGCGGCGACCGCTACGCCGTCACGCTTGACGGCGAGAGCGTTGCGGTGGATGAGCTCGATTCCGTGCACCTGGCCGGCGGAGAGACGGTCGAGGTCGCCGACGGCGCTGACGTCTACGAGGAACATGATGTAGAGGCAACCGAAATCGCCCCCACGATTACCGTCGAGGGAACGGGCGCGAT
>DXAB01000175.1 GCA_019117265.1 Candidatus Olsenella pullicola | reverse complement strand
CCTGTCCCAAAAACTCTGAGAGAAAAAGCACGTCCCCAATCGGCGCAAACTAGCGGAGGGGACCGACCGCGCTCTTTCGGCTATCATCGACATGAGGTGTTGTCCGTCACAGGAGGAGCATGGAGCCCACTCAGGTTCGTCTCACCATACCAGACTCCGTAGACCCCACCGCTCTCATGGGTCCGGCCGACGCGCTGCTCAGGCGCGTCGAGTCATGCTTTGACGCCATGGTCTCAGTGCGCGGGAACCAAGTGGCGCTCTCGGGGCCCGTTGAGGTTGTCGACCAGCTGACCTCGGTCTTCTCGCGTCTCATCCGGCTCGTTGAGGCGGGTGCGGAGCCCACGGAGTCAGACGTCGACCTCATCGTTGACCAGGTGCGCCATGGCGCCGAGCGCCTTGACCTTGCCTCCGATGACATTCTGCTCACCTATCACGGGCGTGCCATCCGGCCAAAGACCGCCGGCCAGAAGCGCTATGTTCAGTCCATCAGGCGCAACACCATCACGTTTGGCGTTGGCCCTGCCGGCACCGGCAAGACCTACCTCGCGATGGCCATGGCGGTCGCCGCGCTCAAGCGTCGCGAGGTGAGCCGCATCGTCCTCACGAGGCCCGTCGTTGAGGCGGGGGAGTCCCTCGGCTACCTCCCCGGGACGCTTGCCGAGAAGCTCGACCCCTACGTCCGGCCCCTCTACGACGCGCTCTTTGACATGACGGACATGGAGCGCGGAAACGCCCTCATCGAGCAGGGCGTCATCGAGATCGCCCCGCTCGCCTTCATGCGCGGGCGCACCTTCAACAACGCGTTCGTCATTCTCGACGAAGCCCAGAACACCACGCCCGAGCAGATGAAGATGTTCCTCACGCGCCTGGGCTTCTCGTCAAAGTTCGTCGTGACGGGCGACGCCTCCCAGCGAGATCTCTCCGGGGTCGGGGGGCTCGAGTCAGCGCGTCGCGTGCTTGCAAACATCGACGACATCTCGTTCGTCGACCTCGACAGGAACGACATCGTCCGCCACACGCTCGTCGCTCGCATTGTGGACGCCTATGCCCAGGGCGACTCATCGAAGGAGGGCCTTGATGGATAACGAGTACGACATCTCGATCGAGGAGGGCGTCGCTGCCCCGCTTGACGAGGAGCGCATCTGCTCGTGCTGCGACCTCATCCTGCGCGAGGAGGGCGTCTCGCGGCCCTGCCTGGTCTCGATCTCGCTCGTGTCCGACGAGCGCATCAGGACGCTCAACGATGCCTGGCGCGACGTCGACCGCGCAACCGACGTCATATCCCTCGAGTGCGAGCGCCCCGACGACCCGTCCCTCGCTCCCAACGAGCCGTGCGAGCTCGGTGACATCGTCCTCGCGCCCGCGTTCATCGCGCGCCAGGCAAGGGAGTACGGCACGACGGTGGAGGACGAGTTCCGACTGCTGCTCACGCACGGGCTGCTGCACCTGCTTGGCTACGATCACCTCGTTGACGACGAGGCCGAGCAGATGGAGGCGCGCGAGGAGGAGCTTCTCGCCCTCATGCCCTGTGACGCCCCCATCACGGGCGTCATTCTCACCCGCCATAGGGAGGACGCGGCAGAATGATTCCCGGTTCAAACAGCGATCACCCCGATTTTCGCAAGAGCTTCCTCTTTGCCATCCAGGGCTTCCGCACGGCCGTTGCCACCGAGCGCAACATCAAGGTCATGCTCGCGGCGGGCGCCTGTGCGATCGTGGCGGGCCTTGCGCTCCAGATTGACCTCATCAGCTGGGCGATCATCCTGCTCTGCTGCGGCGTGGTCATAACCGCCGAGCTGCTCAACACTGCCGTCGAGACGGTCGTCGACCTCGTCTCGCCCGAGTTCCACCCGCTTGCCGGCCGCGCGAAGGACATTGCCGCGGCGGCGGTCTGGGTGCTCTCCCTGCTCGTGGGCATCGTGGGCGTGCTCGTCTTCCTCAATGCCGTTCTCAGCAGGCTCTGACCTTGTCCCGGAGGAGAGATGACTGATAATAACGCGCCGTTTACCAGCGGCTTTGTTGCCCTTGTGGGCAGGCCCAACGCAGGCAAGTCCACCCTTCTCAACGCCTGCATGGGCGAGAAGGTCGCCATCACGAGCCCGGTTGCCCAGACCACCCGTCGCCGCATGCGTGCCGTGATCAACACGGATCGCTCGCAGCTCGTCATCATTGACACGCCCGGCCTCCACAAACCCAAGGACGCCCTCGGCTCCGAGCTCAACAAGGCAGCCCTTGCGGAGCTTGCGGATGCTGACGTCGTCGCGTTTCTCGTTGACGCCACCAAGCCGGTCGGGCGCGGAGACGAGTGGGTGGCGCGCCACGTTGACGGCGCGGACGCCGACTACAAGCTGCTCGTTCTCACAAAGGCAGACATCGCGGGTCCCGACCAGGTTGCCTCCCAGCTTGAGGCGGCTCGTTCGCTCGCGACCTTTCATGACGAGCTCGTGGTCTCCGCGACCGAGGGCTTCAACATCGGCGCGTTTCTTGAGCTTGTCTCCGCCCACCTCCCCGAGGGTCCCCGCTGGTTCCCGGAGGGCATGGACGTGGACGCCACGCCCGAGGACCTTGTCGCGGAGTTTGTGCGCGAGAAGCTCTTCCTCCACCTTCGTCAGGAGCTCCCGCACTCCGTGGGCGTGCTCTGCGACGAGATCGACTACGCCGACAACGGCCACGCGTCCATTGAGGCCACGATTCTCGTGGAGCGCGAGGGGCAGAAGGGCATCGTCCTGGGCCGCGGGGGCCAGATGATCAAGCGCGTGGGCATAGAGGCGCGCCGCGACATCGAGCGCCTCCTGGGCTGTAAGGTCTACCTCAACCTCACCGTGAGAGTTGCGCCCCAATGGCGTCGTGACGAGCGCGAGATTCGCCGTCTGGGCTACGGCCTGGAGGAGTAGCCTTGGCCGGGAGGCGCACCTACAGAACGAGGGCCATCGTGCTCGACCGCACCAAGCTGGGCGAGCAGGACCTCATACTGACGCTTCTCGGCGAGGACGGGCGCGAGCTTCGCGCCATTGCCAAGGGGGCCAGAAAGCCGGGAGGGAGGCTCGCGGGGCGCGTTGAGCTCTTTCACGAGACGGACTTCCTCGTTGCGGCAGGCCGCTCGCTTGATGTCGTCTCTGAGGCCTCTCTCGTCGACCCCCACCCGCGTCTACGTGGGGGGTACGAGCGCGTCTGCGCGGCGAGCGCCGTTGCTGAGATCGCCCGCCTCACCTGCTTTGAGGACGCTCCGGACGGCTTTCTCTTTCCCATCTGCTCACGGGCGCTGCGCGCGTGCGAGGAGGCCGCCGACCAGCCTCGCCTCGACCTCGTCGTTGCGGCATACGTCATGAAGGTGCTCGCGCACGGTGGGTGGCGCCCAGAGCTTGATGACTGCTGTGCCTGCGGGGACGCGGCCGTCACGTACTTCTCGTCCGCCGCGGGCGGCGTGCTCTGCGAGAGCTGCGCGCGCGAGGTCGCCGGTGCCCAGGAGCTCTCCGCGGGGCTGCTGGCCTGGCTTCGGTCGCTCATCTCCTGCACCTTCGACGAGCTTCTTGCGGCCACCATTGGCGCCGAGACGGCCGTCTCCCTGCTCGGCATCGCCCATTCGTGGGCGGCGACCCATCTCGATGCCCGTCTTCGCGCAATGGAGTTTCTCGCCGGCGTGTGATTCAAAAGGGGAAGCCGCCCTCGATCACTTTTGGCATAATGGGCGACCGTCACCACGTGAGAGGGGAGCCCCGTGTCAGAGAAACCGCTGATTGGCGTCGTGCCGCTTGTTGACTACGGCCGCGACAGCCTCTGGATGCTGCCAGGATATTTTGACGCCGTGTCCGAGGCCGGCGGCGTGCCCGTGATGCTGCCGCTCACGACTGACGCCGAGTCCATCGAGCGACTGCTCGACGCCGTCGACGGCCTCGTCGTGAGCGGCGGCCAGGACGTGGACCCCGCCCGCTATGGCGAGAAGGGCGAGGACGCCCGTGCGCTCTGCGGCGAGCTCTGTCCCGAGCGCGATGCCATGGAGTCCATCATCGTGTCCTCTGCCCTTGAGGCTGACCTGCCGCTTCTGGGCATCTGTCGAGGCCTCCAGGCGCTGAACGTCATTCTTGGCGGCACGCTCTGGCAGGACCTTCCCAAACAGACGCCCTCCGAGGTCAACCATCATGGCACGGCCCCGTACGAGAATCCGGTCCACACGGCCCTCGTCCTGCCCGGGACCCCGCTCGCCGCGTGCGTGGGGGAGGGGAAGCTTCCCGTGAACAGCTTCCACCACCAGGCGCTGCGTAAAGTGGCCCCGGGGCTCGAGGTCATGGCAAAGGCGCCAGACGGCGTGGTCGAGGCCGTGTGGCGCCCGGCCTCGCGCTTCTGCTGGGCCGTGCAGTGGCACCCGGAGTTCTCCCATGCCGTCGACGAGCCGAGCCGCAAGATCTTTTCGGCGTTCGTGGAGGCATGCCGAGGGTAGCGTCTCCGGACCTTGCTCCAAATTGCCCGGTTTTGCATTTTTGTCCTCAGCGCGTTCTCACAATCAGCCTTTCCGTGAGATTCCAGGCAGTTTTGGGCAACAGGTTTGATGTGTCTCGCTTCCCGGCGGCCTTCGAGCCCGTCAAGATGGTTCTTCTCGCCATGTTTTAGCAGGTTGTGGGCTAAATATATGATGCATTGAGCCCGATGGGCGCTCGTCGCATCAAACATTTTGCCCACAACCAAGACAAGCGGCAGGGAGCGAGCAGGGCGGACAAATCCGTAGGGCACACTCATGGAGAAGCCACGTAGGAAAGAAGAGGTCGCGCCCACCCCCCCTGTCTGTGCTACCATACCGCAGGTTAGTACCCCGTACCTGGAGGCCCGCCAACTGCCAGGCGTCCTTCCCAGTTCGGGGCGAATCTATGAAGAAAGGTGGTTTGACATGGCAGTTACCAAGGAGCGCAAGGCCGAGCTCGTGGCCCAGTACGGCAAGGGCGAGAAGGACTCCGGTTCCGCCGAGGTTCAGGTTGCCCTGCTCACCGAGCGCATCAAGGGCCTCACCGAGCACATGAAGACGCACCCGAAGGACTTCCACACCCGTCGTGGCCTTCTGATGCTCGTCGGCAAGCGTCGTCGTCTGCTCTCCTACATCAAGGCTCGCAACATCGAGGACTACCGCACCCTCATCAAGAGCCTCGGCATCCGCGACAACATCCAGTAGAAGCGGTCATTCGAAGGGGCGCCCGCGGGCGCCCCTTCTTTGGTTTGCCCGCGAGAAGCGCGGGCGGGCGGCAAAGGTCCGCCAAGACGGCCCGCCTGCAATGGGGCAGGCGGAGATAAGGGAAAAGAAATGGCAAAGGTTACACACGAGTTCGACCTCTACGGCAAGCACTACGCGCTCGAGACCGGTGAGCTGGCCAAGCAGGCCACCGGCTCCTGCCTCGTCAAGTGTGGAGACTCCACGGTCCTTCTCACCGCGGTGGTCTCCAAGGAGCGCAAGGACTACGACTTCTTCCCGCTGACGGTCGACTTCATCGAGAAGATGTACGCCGTGGGCCGCATCCCCGGCGGCTACCTCAAGCGTGAGGCTCGCCCGTCCGAGAAGGCCACCCTCACGGCCCGCATGATCGACCGCCCGCTGCGCCCGTCCTTCCCGGCCGGCTTCCGCAACGAGGTTCAGGTCGTGGCCACCACGCTTGTTGCCGACCAGATCAACCCGGTCGACACCATCTGCGTCATGGCCGCCTCCGCCGCCCTCACCGTCGGCGGCGTGCCCTTCGAGGGCCCGCTCGCGTGCGTGCGCATCGGCCGTGACCGCGACACCCACGAGTTCATCGTGAACCCCACCTACGAGGAGCGCGACAACTCCGACCTTGACCTCGAGCTCGGCGGCGCCGAGGGCTTCATCTCCATGCTCGAGGCCGGCGCCGAGGAGATCTCCGAGGAGGACATGCTCGCCGCCATGGCCTTTGGCCAGG
>DXAB01000174.1 GCA_019117265.1 Candidatus Olsenella pullicola | reverse complement strand
TGAACACGACACGACGTTCGATATCCGACCACTTCTTGCTCAGCTCATCATTCATTGCTTCGAACCTGCCGGAATCAAGCCTGATTTTGAAATAGGCTTTCGTACACTCGTATTCCTGTGCATTAGCCATTGCGAGGATCATCTGCTTCCGGTTTACGACTCCCGTGCTGACCAAGGATTCGTAGAAGCGCGCGTACTCTGCCTTGATCTTCATGTGAAACACGATAAGAAATGCAGCGTCTTCGACCAAATATGCCGAAAAGACAGCTTGGGTCGCATCAGAAACGTTGACACCGGCCGGCTGCAGGAACAACATCAAGATGAAGAGCATCAGCGCCAATGCCGTCTTCACCAAACAGGGCGGAATCATTGCCGCGGACACGTTCATCGTGAAGAACGAACTCTCAAAGGCATTGGTTACGAATCTCTCTGAAGACTTGTCGAAGTGGTTGTTGTAATACCCACAACTTCGACGGTTAGTGAGGTCAACGCCAAATGCATCCTCTATCAGGTGCTTTCGATTTGTGCTCTCCGCCTCGAACCATAAGGCACAATCGTTCATAAGCCCAAGCACCACGTGACCAATCGCCGTCATCATCTGCATGTAGACGATAGCCCTCTGAACGGTGTTTGGCCAGAACGCAAGAACTGAGAGGACGCAGTTCGACCAGAATAAAATGGAGCAGACCGTGTCCATTCTGTGGCTACGCTTATATAGCTCGCCCGCCTCATACAAATCACTCATGTAATCACGCCCCGGGAAACACGTCCTTGATCTCGGAAAGAGCGATGTAAGGAAACCCGGCTGCTTCATATGCAATCGCGCTATTCACCTTAGAAATCGCTCGTTCGACTCTGCTCGTACTTGTCTTCCAACGTATGGCGTCAAACGAGGCAAGCACATAATCTGTGTACGATGAGCAAGAGAGATACTTATACATCAGCGCGTCGACCAACGTGCTCTCAAGCTCAAAGGAAGGCAGAGCGCGGTAGTTTCTGCTTACGTTCCAATGCTTCATGAGACGGATGACAGGTTTGACTTTGTAACCGTTGCTTCCGTTGCACTTTACCAGGTCGGAATTAAACGAATTCGGCTTTGTCAACTGCCATGCGCTGGCGTCGCGTGGTATGTAGTACCATCCTTCGACCCCATAGTTCTTACCAGGTGTCATCTCTATGCGGATATGCTGCATGTCGAGAACCACCGAAGGTCGATCTTGACGAACGACCGAGCTCCTATACCTTCCCTCTGCGAATTTCTTGATTCGATTGATATATGCCTGCGGCCTGTAGTCATCATCATCGTCGAACACCATCATGATGTCGACATCGGAATGGTCGTCTGCCTTGCGAGGCAGTATCGTTCCGCGAGTGTACGACCCGAAGACAAGGCACCTATCTAAGCCGCCGAAGTATGCGTTCGCTCTCGAGATGAGCGTATCAACGGACCTGTCAATAGACTGCTTCTCGCTATCTCTTACCACGAGACTGCTTCCTAGGTTCGAAAGATAAGAATCGACTGACATGCTTAACCCTTTCTATAATCAGGTACGTCTAGCCGAGCCCCGAGCCCATCCATTACCACAACGATTGCGTCTTCGGGCAGCGCGCGTAAGGAGCAACGTTAGCGATTCGCTTAGTGAACCATCTGGCATACGGGCACTCCCCTAGACCGACATGCATCGTTTTGATGCGCTCTCATTGTCACACAGCAACCGGACACAATTTCAATTCCTTCGGGAGAAAGCCCTCGCGTTAGAGATCAACGTCACCACGCTCTTCTCGCTCCAACCTTAGCGGTGCAGTCAGCAGACAACGTGTGTTCCCCGGCATACGTCACCTGGTATCCTGGGCGCAGGTGAGAGGAGGGGCGATGTCCCGCAGGAACTGGTCACGTCAAGAGACCCTCATGGCACTCGCCTTCTACCTGTGCCCTCCCTTCCCTAGGAAGAACTGGGATGACAGCGATGCCGAGATACGACTTCTTGCCGGAGAGATCGGGCGCACGGAATCTGCCGTCTGCTTCAAGATTGCCAACCTCAAGGCGTGCGACCCAAACCGGACTGGTCTTGGCTTCACCAACACCGCCGGAATGGGCCGACAGGTCATAAGCGAGTACCTCGCCGACCCGGACGCGACCATGTCCGAGGCGATGTGGGAGCTCGAGCAGATCGGGATCCGAATTTCCTACGACGGAGAGATCGAGGCGTCAGGTTCTTCTCGCCCCGACCAGTCACAGCAGCTCGGGATGGAGCGCGTCGAACAGGTTCGCACGCGCGTCAACCAGGACTAATTCCGCAGCATGCTTCTTTCCAACTATAGTGGCGCCTGCTGTCTCATGGGCATCGACATCCTCGCCCCGCTCACGGCAAGCCACATCAAGCCGTGGGCGGCGGCCACACCAAGCGAGCGTCTCATGTCGTCGAACGGCCTTCTGCTCAACGCGCTACACGACCGCGCCTTCGACCGCGGCCTTATCACGCTCGACGACCGCTACCGCGTCGTGGTCTCCTCGCGCGTGTCGCACACGCCCACGAACAACCGGTGGCTCTACGCCTTCGACGGGAGGAAGATCGCCCTACCGGGCAAAGACAAGTCAACCTAGCCGAGCCTCGACTTCATCCACTACCACAACGACTGCGTCTTCGAGCGGTGTGCATAAAGACGTCCTTCTCGAAAAACGCAAGCTATTGCCCACTATTTGTCCCTAAACACCAGCATCCCGCCATAGTCCGCATCCCGCGGGCGCCTGCGGTCGGGATCGCGGAAGAAGTCCGTCGCAAGCCGGCGGATCACAGGCGAGAGCGCGATCAGCGCGATGAGGTTGGGGATCGCCATGAGACCGTTGAAGCAGTCGGCGAACTCCCACACCACGTCGAGGTTGGTCACGCAGCCCGCAAACACCATGCCGACGTAGGCAACCTGGTAGACGCGCACCGCCGCGCGCTGGGCGCGGCTCTTGCGGAAGAGGTACTCCACGCACTTCTCGCCGTAGTAGTACCAGGCGATGAGCGTGGCAAACGCGAAGAGCATGAGGCCCACGGTCACGATGTACTGGCCGCCGGGGATGCTCTGCCCAAAGGCCTCCGAGCTCATGGCTCCCTCGGACATCATGGGGTCGGCGTGCCACAGCCCCGAGGTGATGATCACGAGGCCCGTAACCGTGCACATGACGATGGTGTCGAAGAACACCTCGAACGTGCCCCACAGGCCCTGGCGGGCGGGGTGATCGGTGTCGGCGGAGGCGTGCGCGATGGGAGCAGAGCCCATGCCCGCCTCGTGCGTGAACACGCCGCGCGACATGCCCACGCGGCAGGCGTACATGACCGTGGCGCCCAGAAAACCACCCGTGGCGGCCGTGCCGGTGAAGGCGTCGCGGAAGATCTGGGCAATCGCCGCCGGAATCTCCGAGGCGTTGACCACGAGCACCGCAGCGGCGCCGAGAAGGTAGAACACCGCCGCGAGGGGCACGAGCCTCTCGGTGATCTGCGCGATGCGCGTGATGCCGCCGATAAGGACAAGGCCCGCGAGAAGCGCCACGACGATGCCAATGACGGGAAGCGGCACCCCGAAGGTCGCGTTCACGCTGCCGGCGAGCGAGTTTGCCTGCACGCTCGCCCCGATGCCGAACGACGCGAGGAAGCCGAAGACGGCAAACAGCGCCGCGAGCCAGCCGACCCCCAGACCGCGGGAGATGTAGTACATGGGACCGCCCACGATCTCGCCGCGCTCGTTGCGCGTGCGGTATGCCACCGACAGCGTGACCTCGCAGAACTTGATGACCATGCCGGCCAGCGCGCTCAGCCACAGCCAGAAGATCGACCCCGGGCCGCCCGTGGCCACCGCAAGCGCCACGCCCACGATGTTGCCGGTGCCGAGCGTTGCCGCGAGCGCGGTGCACACCGCCTGGAAGGGCGAGATGGTGCCCTCCCCCGCCTCGGACGGGTCCTGGCGCTGGAAGAGCGTCTTGGTGGTGTAGCGCATGACCACATTGAAGCGCGTGAACACGACGCCCCTGATGACAACGAGCAAAAACACGCCGGTACCGAGCATCAGCACGACCATGGGGACACCCCACAGCACGTTGTCATTCAGCACGGCGATGGCGGACATGAGAAAGTCAAACATAAGGGGCCTCTCGTCTGGCGCGTACGGCGCGAGCAGTGCAGAGATTAACTGTGCACTATCCGTGTTTCTGTAGCATGACGAGCGTGTTGATTGTCAGGCTGCCATCTATCCATGCGTCTGGAGCCCTTATTCCGTTTTAGCGCCAATGGCGGTAAAAAGCGTCGGCAAAAGGAGATTGCATGGGATACGAGCCACCCTTTGAGAGAACGCCGGAAATCGACGACCTCTGCATGAAGATCGCAGAGCTCGCAGGCATGCTGCACCCCTCCTTGGGCCTCGGCACGAGCCCGACTCTCCACCGTGAGCTGCTCTTCGTGAAAGACTTATCTGGCGCTAATGTCTACCTTATCATCCGATTTCCTCCGCCTACCTCGCCAGCTCCCCGAGCTTCTCGCCGGCCACGCGGTAGACGGTCCAGTCGCTCATGGGCTCGGCGCCCATGGCGAGGTAGAAATCGATGCTCGGGCGGTTCCAGTCCAGGCACCACCACTCCAGACGCCCGCACCCTCGCTCCACGGCAATCTGCGCAAGCCGCCTGAGCAGCGCCTTTCCATAGCCCTTGCCACGATGCTCAGGTTGCACGTAGAGGTCCTCCAGATAGATGCCGGCACGGCCGAGGAAGGTCGAGAAATTGTGGAAGAAGAGAGCAAAGCCAACCTCGCGCCCGTCGTCCAGCACAAAGATCACCTCGGCTCGGCGCTTGTCGAAGATCCACTCCTCCAGTGTGGCCTCATCTGCCACAACCTCGTCGAGCATGCCCTCATAGTCGGCCAGCTCGCAAATAAACCGCAGGATAAGCGGCACATCAACACGCTCGGCATCCCTGAACTGCGGATCGTTGCTCATCTTTGACCTCCAGACGATGGAAAGCCGTCGTCGCCTTCCATCAGCGCGAGAAGAACGTGGCGTCAGCGGGGCGGTACGGACGCAGGCGCGTGGGGTCCACGACGGTATGGGCGTGCGCGGGCACGTCGTACCACTTAACGGTGTGTCCGGCGCCGTGGCTACAGAAAACGGAGTCGGGCGTGTTGGGGAGGTCGGCCTCGGGATCATAGGCCGCGGCGGCGATGACCTCGTCGGCGTTGTGACACGGCCGGTAGCCCGCGAGCTCCAGCGAGATGCGGCCGCGCCCACCCGTGTAGCGCGCGACCTCGAGCGCGTACTCCCCCACCTCGGAGGCGGGCACCTCGCCCGTAATCGTTGCCACATCGCCCGTCGCCTCCGGCGCGTCAAACTCCGCCGCCATACGCGTAAGGTCGGTGAGCGCGCGGCCCACGCGATCGGCCGGCACCACCAGACGGAAGCGGTACCACGGCTCCAGGAGCTGGCACTCCCCGCGCTCGCGCGCGGCCATGAGAGCTTGGCGCACGGCACGGTAGGCCGCCTGGCGGAAGTCCCCTCCCTCGGTGTGCTTGGGGTGAGCGCGACCGGCGAGCAGCGTGATGCGCACATCCGTGAGCGGCGCACCTGCGAGCACGCCCAGGTGGTCGCGCTCCATGGCGTTGGTGAGGATGAGGCGCTGCCAGTTGAGGTCGAGGTCGTCCGTGGAGCAGCGCGTGCCAAACTCCACGCCGGTTCCGCGCGGCAGCGGCTCCACGAGGAGGCGCGCCTCGGCGTAGTGGCGCAGCGGCTCGAAGTGGCCCACGCCCTCGGATGGTGCGGTCAGCGTCTCCTTGTAGAGGATGCCGCCGGGACCAAACGTCACGTTGAAGCTGTAGCGCTCACGCAGAAGCTCCGCGATCACGTCCTGCTGGACCTCGCCCATAAGCTGGACGTGCGCCTCCTGCAGCTGCTCGTGCCAGGTCACGCCGAGCATCGGGTCCTCGTCGGCAAGCTCGCGCAGCGCCCGCACCAGGGCGGAGACGTCCGCACCTGGCTCGGGGATCACCTGGTAGGACAGGACAGGCGCGAGCACCGGGCGCACGCCCTCCGGCTCCGCGCCCAGCGCGCTGCCGGGCACCACATGGCTTAGCCCGGTGACGGCGCAGATGCTGCCGGCCGGGACCTCCGTCACGGTCTCAAAGCTCGTACCTTGGTAGAGGCGCACCTCGTTGATTTTCTCGGCCCACGACTCGCCGCGACGGTCTACACCTGTGACCTGCGTCTTCGCACGCAGCGTACCGCCCGTGACCTTAACCCAGGCAAGCCGCTCGCCGCGCGGACCACGGCTCACGCGGTAGACACGGGCCGAAAACGCATCCGGCCAGGAGCGCTCGACGAGAAGGGCGCACATACCGTCAAGCAACTCGCGCACGCCGTCGTCGCGCAGCGCCGCGCCAAAGAACACCGGGAAGAGGACACGCGCGGCCACCAGACGCCGCAGCGTGTCCGGCGCGAGCGCACCGGTCTCCAGGTACTCCTCGAGCGCCGCCTCATCCGTCGAGGCGGCGTCTTCCATCGCATTCGCATCGCCTGCGAGCAGCGCGGACGCGTCCACGCAGCCCGGCGAGAGCCGCAAAGATAGCTCGGCGAGAAGATCTTCTCGCCCCGGGTTCTCCAGGTCGCACTTGTTCACAAAGACGAAGGCGGGGAGCTCGTGGCGCGCGAGCAGGTCCCAGAGGGTCTCGGTGTGGCCCTGCACGCCGTCGTTTGCGCCCACCACCAGGATGGCGTAGTCGAGCGCGGCGAGCGTGCGCTCGGCTTCCGCGGAGAAGTCCACGTGGCCGGGTGCGTCCACGAGCATGAGGTGGGCGCCGTTTTCCTCGTGGGCGCTCGCCCAGTCAAGCGACGCGCTTGACGAGAAGATCGTGATGCCGCGGTCGCGCTCCATGGCGTCGGTGTCCAGGTGGGAGCTGCCGCTGTCCACGCGACCGGGGTTGCGGATGGCTCCCGCGGCGGCGAGCATGGCCTCCGCGAGCGTGGTCTTGCCCGCGTCGACGTGCGCCAGGAGCCCAATAACCGCCTGCCTCACCCGTGTCCCCTCCATTTTTCCAGTTTCCCACCTGAGAAATCATACGACAGGGGTGAAACAATCCACTTCTAGGTGTTTTTTCTGAACTCCTTTGAGTAGAAAGCTTCGTTCGTTTTGAGAAACCGCAGCTAGAGGACTTGCGTCGAATCGGACTACTATAAGCAGCTTCGAAATAACACCTAGAAACGGATTTGTCAGCTGGCACGCTCGAAACTTGACGCTCAAACGCGAGCGCGGGATACTGGCGACGTCGACCGAGCGAGGAATGGGCCTCGCAGCGCGGGTGGCGCCGCCATCGGAGCGACGGAGAGCAGGAGAGCCGTGCGCATTCGCTAGACATCCTCGACCAAGAAACCCCGATGTGGAAAAGGGACAGTCCCTTTTCCACGGAGAAGAGATGTCTATGCAGCTTGTGCTCTCCGGCGTTCGCTACGCCTATCCCGCGGCCCGCGAGGCCGTGCTCAACAACGTCACCATCACCTTCCCCGTTGGCTGGACCGCGCTTCTGGGTGACAACGGCTGCGGCAAGACTACGCTGGCCAAAATCGCGTGCGGCCTCATCGCTCCAGACGCGGGCTCCGTCACGCGTGGCCTGGCCTGCGCCTACGTGGCGCAGGACGCCGACGAGCCGCCCGAGGGGCTCACGGACTTCGCGCTGGACTACGGCCGCGAGGCCCGCGAGCTGCGCGAGGCCTTCCGCATCGAGGACGACATGCCCTGGCGCTTTGACGAGCTCTCCTTCGGCGAGCGCAAGAAGCTGCAGGTGGCGGTCGCCCTCTGGAGTCGTCCGGACGTGCTCGTGGCGGACGAGCCCACCAATCACCTGGATGCGGACGCCCGAGAGGAGCTGGGCGCGGCGCTCGAGCGCTTCCGCGGCATCGGAATCCTCGTGAGCCACGACCGCGAGCTCGTGGACCTTCTCGCCACGCGCTGCGCGTCCTTCGAGGCCGGAGGCATCGTCGTGCGGCCGGGCGGCTACAGCGCGGCGCACGGTCAGGCGGAGCTCGAGCGCGCGACGGCAGTTGCGGAGCGGGCAAGCGCCAAGCGCGAGCTGGCACGACTCTCTGCCGAGAAGGACGCACGGGCCCGCGAGGCCGCCCGCGCCGATGCGCGGCGCAGCAAGCGCGGCCTTGACCCGCGTGATCGCGACGCGCGCGGCAAGATCGACCTCGCCATCTTCACCGGCAAGGACGGTCAGGCGGGCCGGCTCTCCTCGCAGATGGACGCCCGGGTGGCAGCCGCGCAGGAGCGCCTTGCCGCCGCGCGCGTGACCAAGCGCTACGATGGTGACCTCTGGGTGGACGCCGAGCCCTCGCGCCGCCGCACCGTGCTGCACGTTCCCGGCAGGACCATCCCCTGCGGCCCGGAAGGCACGCTCCAGATCCCTGAGCTCTGGGTGGGGAGCCGCGACCACGTGGGCGTCGTCGGGCCGAACGGCGCCGGCAAGTCAACGCTCCTCGCGCACCTGCGCGTTCTTCTCGCCAAGGCGGTAGACGCCGGGCAGGGCGTGGAGGTGCTTGACATCCCGCAGGAGCTTCCGGCGGAGGCACGCGAGGCCGTGGTCGCGCGCGTGTCCGCGCTGACGCCCACCGACCGCGGGCGCGTGCTCTCCACGGTGGCGCAGCTCAACTCCAACCCGGACCGCATCCTCGAGGGCGGGCGCACGAGCCCCGGCGAGCTCCGCAAGCTCATGCTTGCGGAGGGCATCCTGCGCCACCCCGCACTCATCGTCATGGACGAGCCCACCAACCACCTGGACCTGCACTCGACCGAGGCCCTCGAGCGCGCTCTCGCCGCCTACCCCGGTGCGCTCGTGCTGGTGAGCCACGACCGGAGGTTCCTCTCGGCGTGCACGAATCGCACCTGGGAGGTCAGGGACGGCCACGTGCGCGAAAAATGATTCAAGGGGGATGTCCCCTTTTGAATCACGGCACAAGCCTCGACTTTTGCACGAGCAAACAGCAAGTCTCGATGATTCGAAGTCGTATACGCACAGGTAGACAAGTCGCACCGTTTTTCTCGCCGACCGAGAGGGACGGTGCGCTCGTGCATAAGTCAGGGCTTGCGCAAGCGGGCGACCCCTACCGGATGACGCCCTTCCAGAGGAGGAAGCTGTAGAGGGTGATGAGCCCCACGCCGCCGAGAAGGGCAACCAACAGCGCAATCAGCGTGAGCTCGGGCGCCGAGGAGGCGAGAAAAGCCGATACGAGCATGACCACGCCCATGATCACGAAGACCGGGCCCGCGAAGCGATGCGTGCGACGCCAGTTCTCCGGGTCCGCGAGCGTCCAGGGCACGCGAACGCCAAAGGTGTAGTTGGGCTCGATGTGCGGCATCGCAACGCCGAGGCACACGAGGAGCAGTCCGAGGAAGCCACAGAAGCTGACGTTGACGAACGAGCCACCTGCAGCTGGGAGGACGCCGAGCGCCGAGAGTGGCGTGATCCAGGCCACGACGACCATGAACACGGTGAACGCCGCTGAGAATCCCTGATAGATGCCTTTGAAGCGATTGAAGCTCGCACCACGCGGGTCAAAGAACGGCACCGCAAAGAGCAGCACCAGCATCAAAATCGGCATGATGACGCCCATGAAGATCGTGGAGCCCTTGTCGCTCCAGCCGTCAGCCTCGCCGTCCACGCCCCAATGTGTGGGCACCGTCTCCGGCATCGCCGGCAGCGCCCAGAAGACGTAGGCCGCTGCGCTCGCCAGGCACAGGGCGAGAAGCGCAATCCACAGGACCTTGTCGCGCGTCGTGTAGTCCAAGCCAGCCATGTCAGCCTCCCCAGACGGATGTGATGCGCGATGTTATACCCCTCCCGCGGGCGCTTATCAACCTCGCCGTTTGCCGCCCTTGTGGCGCCACTCGCCAAAGCTCAGCCAGCCGTGATGCCAGAAGAACGCAACCTCGACGGCCACGATCACAACGCACACCACGATCACCGCGGCATAGCCCCATGCCACGTCGAAGAGCGCCATGTGCGGGAAGTTCATGCCGTACCAACCGGTAACGAAGGTGAGCGGCATCACGATCGTGGTCACCACCGTGAGCCACTGCATGACGTTGTTCTGTCGCACGTCAATGGACTCCTGATAGAGGCTGTGCACCTGCAGGCTGTAGTCCTGTAGCGACTCCAGGCGCGCGGCGAGCCGGCCCAGCAGGCGCGCGAGCGAGCGGAGCCTCGCGCGGTCCGTAGGCGCCACGAGGCCGGAGTCATCCTCGGCTAGTTCTGCGGCAAGGTCGGACATGCCCTGGTAGAACGTGTCGAGCCCGAGCATGCGCCGCGAGTCCGCCATCATCTTGCGCCTGTCGGGGCGCTCACGGCCCTCGAGGACCTGCTGCTCCATCAGCTCGAAGTCCTCGTGTATGCGAGAGAGGCGCGCCGGGTGGTCGCGCAAGAGCTCGCGGAGCAGCGCACAGAGCGCCCCGGCAGGCCCCTCGACGCGCGCCCGGTCCTCCACGGCATGGCCGAGCGCCGTGGCGCAAACGTCCCCGTCGTCAATGAGCACCAGCTCGCCAGGGGTGAGGATGAACCCGAAGCGACGGCGCCCGCTCGGCGTGACCACGAGGCCCGCCGCGCCGGTGGACGTGCGCTCCAAAAAGGGCATCGCGACGTGCTCGAGCTGGTCGAGGACCTCGCGCTGCGTGTGGGAGAGGGCGCGCGCCCGCGCTTCCTCCAGGCGCAGGAGGGTGACGACGTGCCCACCGTCCTTCTCGCCAGTTGCAAGATGCCCATTTGCGATGTGCCAAGCCCGTGCCATTGCGCCTCCGTCCGTCGACGCCAATGCTTCCTCGTTGGAGGTTCTACCCGTTGTGGTGTGAGACAATAGCCTCGCAGGCAGCAATCGAAGGAGGCAGCATGGACTGGATCATGGAGCGCGACCGCGTGCAGGTGCTGGACGAGGCCTGGAACGTCCTTGCCGAGGTGACCTTCCCCGTGGCGGAGCCCGGCGTCGTTGAGATCAACCACACCTTCGTGGACGAGAGCCTGCGCGGGCAGGGCGTCGCGGGCGAGCTTCTGGGCCGCGCCGTGGCGAGCATCGCCGCAAGCGGCTACTACGCGCGCCCCACGTGCTCGTACGCGGTGAGCTGGTTCGAGAAGCACCCGGAGCACGCAGCGCTTCTCGCGTAGGCTGCTGCCGTTGCCGCC
>DXAB01000173.1 GCA_019117265.1 Candidatus Olsenella pullicola | reverse complement strand
GCGCGGTGAGCGAGAACCTCTGCGGGTCGCTCCTGCAGTTCGGCGTCTTCCTCGCGGGCGCGTGGCTCGCCGTGACGGGCGAGGTCACGGCCGGCACGGTGCTCGTCTTCGTGAACCTGTGCAACTACCTCGTCATGCCCATCAACGTGCTGCCGCAGTTCCTGGCGAGCCGCCGGGCGGCCGCCGGTCTCATCGAGAAGCTCGCGGAGGCTGCCGAGAGGAACGAGGCACGCCGGGGCGAGGGGGTCGGGCGCGACCTCGCGGGCGGCGTCGTGATGGACCGCGTGGGGTTTGCTTACGACGGCGGGGAGCCCGTGCTCTCCGACGTGAGCCTGGGGCTCGCCCCGGGCGGGCGCTACGCGCTCGTGGGCGCCTCCGGCAGCGGCAAGTCCACGCTGCTCAACCTCCTCATGGGCGGGGAGGACGGTTATACGGGCAGCATCCGCGTGGGCGGACACGAGCTGCGGCGCGTTGACGCGGGGAGCCTCTGCGACCTCATGGGCCTCATCGACCAGCAGGTCTTCCTCTTCGACGACACGCTCGGCAACAACGTGACGATGTTCCGCGACTTCCCCGAGGGGGCCGTGATAGACGCGTGCCGCCGCGCCGGCCTGGGTGCGCTCGTCGCCGAGAAGGGCCTGGGGTACGAATGCGGCGAGGGCGGGGCCAACCTCTCGGGCGGGGAGCGGCAGCGCGTCTCCATCGCGCGTGCGCTGCTGCGGAAGACCCCGGTCCTTCTCGTCGACGAGGCGACGTCGGCGCTGGACGCGAGGACGGCCTCCGAGGTGGCGGGCGCGATCCTGGACCTCGAGGGGCCGACGCGCCTGGTGGTGACGCACCGGCTGGAGCCGGCGCTGCTCGCGCGCTACGACGAGATATTCGTCCTGCGCGAGGGTCGCGTGGTCGAGCGCGGCACCTACGACGAGCTCGCGGCAGCGGGCGGCTACTTCGCCGGCCTCTGCGCCGTTGCCGGGTGAGGACTAGCCAACAGCCTCGGCCCAGCTCTCGGCCGTGATGGTCACGGACTCCTCTGGCAGCGTGACGCGCGCGACCTCCACGTCCTTCTCGGCGTCGATGACGGTGATCTTGACCAGCCAGTCCGCGGTTCCGTCAAGCGCCTGCAGGGTGGCGCACATCCCCGGTACGGCCATGAACGCCTGACCCACGAGCAGCGGCTTGTCGAGAAGCGCAGGCGAGGCGGTGACGACGACGGACGCATGGTCGTCCGCGACCTCCACCGCGCTCACCTCCTCTGACTCCAGCAGCGAGGCCACGCTCTCGTCAAGGTACTGCTCCACGTCCAAGCGATAGTTCGCCAGCTGCAGCTCCGTGAACGTGAGCACCAGGTCCTCGCCGTCCGAGCGCGCCGAAAGCGCAAGCTCAGGCTCCTCCTTGAAGTCGGCGACCAGCTCATCGGCCGTCTGCGAGAAGAACCTCAGCATGGAGGCGGGAAGGCGCACCTCGTGTGCGTCATCGAGCGACTCGTAGAAGCTGACGGTAGGCTCCCAGCCGTTGACCTCGATGGGAAAGGAGCTCTCCTCGGACGGAGTGCCGATCCACTTAAGAATCACGTCGTCCCCGGCCTCGGGGAGGTCGGACGAGCCGCGCTCTGAGAAGTCTGCCGTGCCCTCTGCGCCCGCCGGGTGCGTGCCCCACGTGAGCGTGAGGTCATCCGGACGCTCGAGGATTCGCACCTCGGCGGTCTGGCTTTCCTCGTCCACCGAAAGGACGAGCGCACGCTCGTTGTGACTGACGGGGCCGTTCTCTCCGCCGACCGTGAGCTCGTCGTCCGAGCAGCCGGGTAGCACGGCCAGGCAGACCGCGCACAGCAGGGCGATAAGGGCTTCGCGTCGCGTCATGGTAGCCTCCCTCGGATATTGTGTCGATAATCGAAGTCTCATGCTCCATGAGCTGTAGTAAAATTCTAACAACTAGACTGGCCTTAGGGCCCGGGTCCACCCAGTGGCGGGGGAAGTCCCCCGCCATTCTCATATCGGAGGATGGTGGTCAAGCTGTCTGAGCTCAGCATCTTCATTGACGAGTCAGGCGACTTTTGATCCCAGTCTGATTATTACCTCCTCACGTTCGTCTTTCACGAGCAGGACCATTCCATTGCCGCCGAGCTTTCGCACTTGGAGAGAAGGATGTCCGAGCTTGGCTTTCCTTCCTCTCATGCGCTTCATGCTGGTCCCATTGTCCGCCGCGAGGACGAGTTCACGTCTCTTCCGCTCTCTACGAGAAGAAGCCTTGCAGGTGCTCTCTTTGCCTTTACACGTCGATCGGGCGTGAAGTTCTTTACCGTTGTCATTCGAAAGAGAGAATGCCCTGACAGAATTCGGCTCAAGGCTCTGATTGCCCGAGAGATTTCTAGCTTTATTCGTGATCACATGGAGTACCTCCTGTCCTTCGATCGAGTCATCATCTACTACGACAACGGCCAGGCACCGGTGACCGAGCTCATCGGGACCGTGTTCGGCTCCACATTCTTTGACGTTGATTTTCGCAAGGTCGTGCCGTCTGACTACCGTCTGTTCCAATCCGCGGATCTCGTCTGCACGCTTGAACTCGCTGCGATAAAAGCAGACTCAGGCGAGCTCTCGCGATCCGAGGAGATATTCTTCGAGAGTCGACGGAAACTCAGAAAGAACTGGTTGTCTCAGCTTGACCGAATGAGGCTTGTCTGAACGTCGGGGCGACCATCCATACCCGTCATTTCTGGGCCCCAATTGTGGGTTGGAATTGATGGGTGTGCATGGTGGGCCTCCGACGACAGAGGGTTGACAGTCCTCCCGCGGGCCCAGGCTGACCGTCCGCCGTGCCGAGGTGCCTGCCCCCCGCTTGGGTACCATGCGTCAAAGGTCGGGCGACGTGCTTGGCCTGGCTCTGGAAAGGGAGGCTCGTCATGGAGTACGTCTGGATGTGGTGCGTCGTCGCTGCGGGCCTCGCGGTCGTTTCCATCGTGCTGCTCAGTGGGCGCGGCGCAGCCCTCCTCGCTGGCTACAGCACGGCTTCTCCGGCGGAGCGCGCCCACGTTAACGTCACGAGGATGTGCCGTATCATCGGCGCGTCAACTCTCGTGTGCGCAATCTACGCCGCTGTGGTGGCGCTTCTCGTGTATGCGTACGTCCTTGGCACGCTGGACAGAACGGTGCTTTTCCTCGTTGCCGGCATCGGTGCGATTGTGCCCGTAGCCGCGCTTTGCGTCGCGGGCTATCGCGCGAACATGGGCACGTACGCTTAGCTTTTCCTTCTCCAACATCTCGCGCGGAAATCCGCACAACTCGTGCGAGATCTCCCCGCGCTCGCAGCCTGTGTCGTATCACATACTGGATACGAAAGGATGTGATTCGACGTGCAAGAGACGAAAGTTGCTGTGGCGACTCAGCGTCGTTACGGATTCGCGAGCAACGTCGCTCAGCTCCTGCGCTGGCTGGTTCGCATCTG
>DXAB01000172.1 GCA_019117265.1 Candidatus Olsenella pullicola | reverse complement strand
ATCCTCTTCCGCGGCATGTACGGCGTCCACACCACGGCGGGCTTCGTCATCTGGCGCGCGGTGGAGTACCTGCTGCCGGTCCTCATCGCTGCCCCGTGCATGGGCATGCGCTCCAAGAGTGACGAGAGCCTCAACAAGCGCTGGAGGCGCGTCCGCAAGCGCATCAAGGGGTTCGTCGCCGGGCGCGGCTCCGGCAAGCGCGCGGCGTCGCGCGGCGGTGTCACCGTGAAGCCCAAGGCCAAGAAGGTCGTCGTGTCGGGTGCGGGCGCCAAGAAGGGCGACTCCGACGTCCAGGCGCGCATCGCCGCCGGCAAGGCCGCCGCGGCGGCCAAGAAGGGAACGGGCGAGAAGGACGGCGCATAGGGCGTTGCCCGTGTCGCTTTGGGCAATCGGGGAGTTTTTCAAAAATGTGCTTGCACTGCGAGACGGTTCCTTGCTACTATATCCCTCGCGCTGCGGTCCCCAGCAGTGCATCACATAAGGGCGTTTAGCTCAGGGGGAGAGCGCTTCCCTGACACGGAAGAGGTCACAAGTTCAAATCTTGTAACGCCCACCAACTGTTCACAGGCCAGAGGATTTGTCCTCTGGCCTGTTTTGCCATCACTCCATTGGTTGCCCGCAAAGGCCCCGCTGAGCGCAGCCGCGCCAGCGCCAACGCCTCTACTCCAGCTTGCTCGCAAACTCCAGGTAGGAGATGTGCGCGAGGTCGTCGAAGGCACCGGGCACGCTGACCTCGTCATCGAGCGCGCACCATGTCCCGTCCGCGTCACACACGCCCACAAGGCTCACGGCAGGCATCTCCTCGCGCGCCACGAGCTGCGACTTCTGGAAGTCCGTCAGGGGCGCGCCGATCTTCTCGGCGAGCATGGCACCAAGGTAGGCGGGGCTCGTGTCGTCTTTCTCGCCGTCCTGGGCGTTTCCAGCAACGTCGTAGTTTGCCCAGATGAAGTAGGTGGTCTCGTGCGTGCGCAGGTTGTGCGCGAGCTCGTCCTGCTCGTCTGGGTAGAGCGCGTCGTTCACGATGGAGGAGAGCGCGGGCTGGTGGTCGCCAAAGAAGACCACGATCACGGGCCGGTCGAGCTCGCGCAGCTCATCGAGAAACTCCGCGAGCGCGCGGTCGGACTCGTCGATGCAGCCCAGGTACTCCGAGAGGCGCCCGTTGTCGTAGTCGCTCACGCCGTCGACCTCGTACTGGTCAACGCGCCCGATGTTCCCCTGGTCGTAGCCGGAGTGGTTCTGCATCGTCACGTCGAAGATGAACTGTGGGGTGTCGCTGCCCATGAGCAGCCCGAGGACCTTGTCGTAGGTCTCCTCGTCGGAGACGCCGCTGTGAAACTCCTCGGCTCCCTCAAAGTCCTCGATGTCGAGAAACTCGTCAAACCCCAGCGCCTCGTAGACGCGGTCGCGGTTCCAGTTGCTGGCGTAGTTGGGGTGCATGGCCGTGGTGTCGTAGCCGAGCTCGGAGAACTGGCGGGCAAGGCTCGGCGCCTCGGAGAGGTCGTAGAGTGAGTAGGGGTACTTGCCGTCGCCAACGTAGGCGAGCGAGACGCCCGTGAGGAACTCGAACTCGGAGTTGCACGTCCCGCCGCCGATGACGGACACGTTGAGGGTTCCGTTGGCGAGCGTGTCGACCATGGCCCGGTACGCGCGCGGTCCCTCGTAGCCCCAGCTCTCCCCGTCGAGCACCGTGAGGTCGGAGAAGGTCTCGTTCATGATGCAGACGACGCTCGGACGCTCCTCGGCAAACTGCTCCTCGGCGGCGGCCCTCTGGGAGGTGGAACCGAGCGTCTCGTCGTAGGCGGCAACGTAGGAGGACTCGAGCTCCCTGGCGCCGGCTTGGCTGTAGCCCTCGGGCGCCTCGATGGGGAGGTCTTGGGCCACGGCTATGAAGGAGGTGAGAAATCCCTGCTTGCGGTAGTAGTCAAGCGAGTACCAGTACTCCATTTCCACACCAAGGTCATCAAAGAAGCTGGGGACGCTCACGCCACACCAGAGCAGGGCAAAGGTCAGGGCGGCAACGCCGAGGTTGGCCGCGGTCCTTCTTGCCCGCGCGGCTGGGGAGGCCGCGGGCTCGGGGACAACGCCTGCGCACGCGGTCTCCGCGAGCAGCAGGCAGGAGAGGCCAAGAAGGACCCAGCCGTTCACGGCATAGACGTAGCTGCCGCTCACCGCCGCGGCGGTGCCCAGGACAAAGAGGTCGTTGGGGAGAATTGCCGCGTACTTGAAGCTCGCCACAAAGAACTGGGCAAGGCCGATAAAAAAGCATGCGCCCACGCCCAGCACGATGCCCGAGCCGCGGCGCTGGAAGAGAAAGTACAGAAGCGTCAGCGAAACGAGGATGATGAGCAGCTCGATGCCCACGCAGCCGGGACTCATCCACGGGACGTACGAGTTGTAGGGAAGCTCCAGGGCAAGAAAGCCCAGCGCGGTGCAGAGTAGGAGCGCCGTCGCGGGAACGGCAACACGGCGCAGGCGGGGCGGCGCGAGCGCTTCCACGAGCTCGCGGATCTTCTTGGCAAGGGAGCGCCTTGTGAGGACGGCGTGTCCACTGACAAGCGATGCGGCGGCAAGGGCGAGCAGCCCGAGCGGCGTGCCGCCGTAGAGCCCCGCCGCGCACCAGACGGTGGCGGCGAGAAGGGCGATGCCCGGAAGCGCGAGCCAGCAGAAGGTGCTCGGGCGGGTGAGGCGGAGCTCGCCGAGGTCCGCACGAAGGTGGCGCATGGCCTCGCGGACGAGCAGCACGAGCGCGATGAGGGGGATCGGGGTCTGCAGCAGCGACATGCCGCTCCTAGCGTTACAGGGGGTTTACGTGCCCCTTATCATACGGCAACGCGGTTTTGGCTGCTCCGGGTCTGATAGCATGAGCACATGGATGAGGGAGGGCTGACATATCGCGAGTACGCCTCCTTTGCGCGCATGAGCAGCGAGGAGCTCGCGCGTGACTGCGAGATGCAGGCGTTTCGGGCGAGCGGCCCGGGCGGGCAGGGCGTGAACACCACCGACTCGGCGGTGCGGGTGCGTCATGTGCCCACCGGGATCGTGGTTGTCTCTCGCGAGGAGAGGAGCCAGCTGCGCAACCGGGAGCGCTGCATCGAGAAGATCCGCGAGATCTGCCGGAAGCGTGGGCGGCCCCCGATGCCTCGCAAGAAGACGCACGTCTCGGCCGCGCAGAAGCGTCGGCGCCTGGAGGCCAAGCGGACGCGCGGCAAGGTGAAGGAGCTGCGCCGGCGCGTTGAGGGGGAGTAGGCCCTGGCTCTAGGCCACGCTGCCGAGCCAGCGGCGGACGTCCTTGCCGGCGCTCATGAGAAGCATCGCGGCCGCAACGGATGCGACGGCCGCCGCGGCCCAGAGGTCGAGCGCTCGCTCGAACGGTGCCAGCTGCACGGGAAACATCACGCGACCGCCGACCTCCGGATCGAGTCCGAGCATCGTGAGCACGAGCGTTGCCACTGCCACAAAGACCGAGAAGAGCGCTGCCATGCCAAAGAGCATCCGGCTCATGACGGACACGCTCGCCCGTGATGCCGCCCGTGCCGCGTCGCTTGAGGGGACAAGGGTGCGCAGGTTGAGCACCCGACGGCGCATGGTGAGGTACCCCATCAGCACTACGAACGCGAGTATCAGGTAGAACAGGGCGAAGATGCCGACGCAGGGGTTGGCCACGCTCAAGAGGCACGCCCCGCACAGCAGGCCGAACGCCGCCCAGAATGCCCGCGACTGCTCCATGACCGCTCCCGTCTCATGTGTGACAATTGACGACGCCATTGTCGCACAGAGAGGAGCCGCCATGCCCGTCGTTCACACGTACTGCTCCGCGCCCATCTCGCCCGAGGCGCGCGAGGCGCTCAAGTCCGCCTACGGCAGCGCCATCGCGGCCGTGCCGGGAAAGTCCGAGGCCTGGCTCATGTGCCTCTTTGAGGACGACGCCCACATCTACTTTGCGGGGGACGACTCCGAGCCGTGCGCCCTCGTTGACGTGAGCGTGTTCGCGCGCTCCGAGGTGCCCGCGAGCGCCTGGGAGACGTTCACCGAGGAGGTCACGCCAATCATCTGTCGCGAGCTTGGGGTTGACCCCTCCCGGCTCTACATCCGCTACGGCTGGACGCCGAGCTTTGGCTGGAACGGAGCCAACTTCTGATGGGCGAGAAGGACCTGGACGAGGCAGCGCGGCTGGCCGCCTACGAGGAGTTCTCGCGCGGGGTGCGCGACGAGCTCGCGTCCACCGTCGCGCGGATGGACGAGCTCGCGGCTGCGGGCAAGGTGAAGACCGCCACGTATCGCCAGCTCTTCGCCGCCCGCGTGACGCTGCGAGAGATCGACGCCCGACTGCGCGAGCGCGGGCTGTGAGGACCTTGGGCCGGCTTGGGCTCCTGGCGGAGTGCGATCGCTGGGCGGCGGGCTGGAACCGTGAGCGCGCCCATCCCCGCTGTACGGTAATCGGAGTTTTGTGCGGGAGAGGGCTGCCGCGCTCGCCGAGTGCCCCGATTCGAGGTGATTGAGGCGATTGTGGGCAACAAGTTTTATGTCGCTGCCGCGCGCCTTGGTCCTTCTCGCCAGCGGTTGGTCGTTTTTGCGCGGTTTCTTCCCGTTGTGGGCACAAGGTTTGATGTGGCAGAGGGTTTTGCATCAAACCTTTTGCCCACAATCGGGAGAAACCGCCTGGGACGCGCCGTCGAGAAGTGCCGGCGGGTCATGGGAGAAGCGCGGCCACTACTCCGTTGGCGCAAACTGGGACTCGTAGATCCTCTGGTACCTGCCGCCGGCCGCAAGCAGCTCGTCGTGAGTGCCTCGCTCGGCGATGATGCCGTCCGCGATCACGCAGATGAGGTCGGCGTCGCGCACGGTTGAGAGACGGTGCGCCACCACAAAGCTCGTGCGTCCGCGCATGAGGTTGGCAAGCGCGCGCTGGACGAGAAGCTCGGTGCGGGTGTCGATGTTGGACGTGGCCTCGTCGAGGATGAGCATCGCCGGCCGGGCGAGAATGACGCGCGCGATGCACAGCAGCTGCCGCTGGCCCGCGGAAAGGGCGCTCGAGCCGTCGAGCACCGTCTCGTAGCCCTGCGGCAGGCGGCAGATGAAGTCGTCCGCGTACGCCTCGCGGCACGCCGCGCGCACCTCCTCGAGCGTGGCGTCGGGACGGCCCATGCTCACGTTCTCGCGCACCGTGGCGCGCCGTACCCAGGTGTCCTGGAGCACCATGCCCCAGCCGGCGCGCAGGCTCTCGCGCGTCCAGTCGCGCACGTCTCGCCCGTCCACGCGCACGGCGCCCGCCGTCACGTCGTAGAACCGCATGATGAGGTTGATGAGCGTGGTCTTGCCGCAGCCCGTCTCTCCCACCAGGGCGATGCGCGTGCCGGGGCGCACGGAGAGGTCGATGTCGCGCAGCACGGGTCGGTCCTTCTCGTAGCCAAAGGCGACGTGCTCCAGCCGCACCTCGCCGCGCGGCTCTACCAGGACGGCGGCGTCTGCGGCGTCAGGCTCCTCGGCGGGCTCGTCGAGCAGGGCAAAGAGGCGTCGGGCGCACGCAACGGAGTTCTGCAGCTCCGTGGCCACGCCCGAGATGTCGTTGAAGGGCTTGGCGTACTGGTCCGCGTAGCCGAGAAACGCCGAGAGCCCGCCCACGGTGATGCCGCCCGCCATTGCCACAAAGGCGCCAAAGATGCCGATGGCGGCGTACACGAGGGCGTTCGCAAAGCGCGTGGTGGGGTTTACCAGTGACGAGAAGAACACCGCCTTGAAGCTCTCCTGCCCGAGCGCGGCGTCGGTCTTTGCGAAGCGGGCCGCGACCTGCCCCTGCATCCCGAAGGTCTCGACTGCGGATATGCCGCAGACCATCTCCTCCACGTAGGAGGTGAGCTCGCCGCGCAGGCGCGTCTGGCCCGAGAAGTGCTTGGCACTGTGCGTGGCGATGAAGCGCGCCGTGAAGATGGAGATGGGCGTGAGCAGCGCCACGACGGCGGCGATGGCGGGGTTGAGCACAAACATGAAGACGAGCGTCACCACGATGGTGAGCACGCCGACGGGCAGCTGCTGGAAGGCCATGAGCAGGCCGTTGGTGAGCATGTCCGCGTCCGTGACGATGCGGCTGGCAAGGTCCCCGTGGCCGTGTGAGTCCAGAAAGGAGAGCGGGAGCTCCTGCAGGTGGTCGAAGCAGCGACGCCGCAGGTCAAGGGCTGCGTCGAAGGCGAGCCGGTTGGTGACGGCGGTGAGCGCCCACTGAAAGGAGGCCGTGGCGAGAAGTACGACGGCAATCCAGGCAAGCGAGCTCCGCAGGCCGTCAAAGTCAACCTCGCCGGGGCCCACCACGCAGTCGACCGCTCGACCGGAGAGCACCGGCAGCGAGAGCGTGCACACCACGACCGCCACCGTGAGCAGGGCGGTCGTCGCGAGCGCCCCTCGCCGCCTGGCGAACAGGCCGGCCATGCGGCGAACGGTGCCGTCCGAGGGGCGCGCGCCGCCGTCGCGCGCGATCTTCTCGCTCATCGGGCCACCTCCTCTGCGGTGAGCTGGGACTCACAGATCTCTCGATAGACGGGACATCCCGCGAGCAGCTCCTCGTGGGTGCCCAGGCCCACCTGTCGACCGCTGTCGAGCACGAGAATCTGATCGGCGTGGCGCACGGCGGTGACGCGCTGCGAGATGGTGATCACGGCGGTGCCGGCGCAGTCGCGCGCGATCGCGCGGCGCAGCGCGGCGTCCGTGGCAAAGTCGAGGGCGGAGGAGGAGTCGTCGAGTATGAGGACGCCCGGGCGCCGCGCGAGGGTGCGCGCGATGGTGAGGCGCTGGCGCTGGCCACCGGAGAAGTTGCGTCCGAACTGCTCGACCTCCGCGCTGAGCCCCCCCTTGCCGTCAACCACGCCCGCGGCCTGTGCGGTCGCGAGCGCCGCCTCGAGGTCCTTCTCGCTGGCGTCGGGACCGCCCCAGCGCAGGTTTGAGACAATGGTTCCCGAGAAGAGCGTGGCGCCCTGCTCGACGAGCGAGACCACGCGCCGTAGGCTCGCGCGCGTGAGCTCGCGCACGTCCGTTCCGCCCACGCGGGCGGCGCCATCGGTGGCGTCATAGAAGCGCATCGCGAGGCTCGCGAGGGTGGACTTGCCCGATCCCGTGCCGCCAATGACGCCGAGCGTCCTGCCGGGGGCAAGCTCAAAGCTCACGTGGCTGAGGGCGGGACCGGCCCCCTCGGCATAGGTGAAGCTCACGTCGTCAAAGGCGAGGGCGGGCGCGCTGGGCGCGACGCACGCCTCGCGGGGGCCGTCGGACATGGAGGGACGCGTCTCGAATACCTCGTTGATGCGACGGGCGCAGGCGGAGGCCTTGGAGAGCAGGAAGATGAGATTCGTGAGCTTGAGGAGCTCGCCGAGGGCCTGGCTCACATAGCTCACGAGGGCCACGAGCTGCCCCTGCGTGAGGTTGCCCACGTTCACCTGGAAGCCTCCGAACCACAGGAGCGCAATGAGCCCGCAGTTGATGGTCGCGTAGGTGAGGGGGTTCACGAGGGCGGAGATGTCGCCCGTCGCCACCTGGCGCGAGCGGACGGCCCCCGTCTTTCTGGAGAAGCCCTCGCGTTCGCTGGCCTCGCGACGGAAGGCGCGCAGCACGCGCACGCCCTCGAGGTTCTCCGTGGTGGCTAGCAGGACGTCATCGAGCCCGCGCTGGATCTCGCGGTAGCGCTTCGTGGTCACGCGCATGAAGCCCATGACGATGGCGCCCGAGACGAGCACCGCCGCGAGCAGCGCCGCGCCTTCGATGCCGTCAACGAGGAAGGCGGCGACCACCGTGCCAAAGGTCACGAAGGGGGAGCGCAGGATGAGCCTGAAGAACATGTTGAGGCCGTCCTGCACCTGCTGGGAGTCGTTGGTGATGCGCGTGACGAGCGTGGCGCGGCCCAGGCGCTCCACGTCCTCGCGCGAGAGGGAAAGCACGTGCCGGAAGAGGTCGTCACGCAGCGCCGTGCCAAACGCGGAGGCGAGCTTTGAGCAGAAGTACTGCGCCGTCACGGCTACGGCCCACGCAAAGACGCCCATGGCAACGAGAAGCGCGCCGTGCCAGAGCACGTAGCCCGCGTCGCGCGTGGCGATCCCCACGTCGATGACCTGGGCCATCACGAGCGGGACGAGGAGCTGGAGCAGCGCCTCGAGCATCTTGAACAGCGGTGCCAGCACGCACTCGGCGTAGTGGCCCGCGAGGTAGCGTCTGAGCTTGAACATCTGGCCTCCGGGCTGAGCGGTCAACCGACCGATTTTACCGCGAGCGACGCTCGCATGCCGTTCTCGACGTGGCAGGTCTGCGTAAGGCCGTCCCGTCGTCAGGCCCCCGCCCTTCCCGCCGCACCGTGGGCATGAGGGGGAAAGGAAGAAAAGACCCTCCCTGACCTACGAATTGGGAGGTCCGTAGGTCGGGGAGGGTCAAAGTGTCAGCGAGAGGAACGCGCCGAGGGACGTCACTCGCCGAGAAGCACCTTGCTCGGGGTGATCGGAAGGCAGCGAACGTAGCGGCCCGTGGCGTGGGCGACGGCGCTCGTGATCGCTGGGGAGGGCGTGTTGATGACGACCTCGCCGATGGACTTTGCGCCGAAGGGGCCCGTGGGCTCAAAGCTCGGCATGAACTCGACGCGCATCTCGGGCACGTCCATGCGCGTGGGCACCTTGTAGGTCATGAAGCTGCTCGTGCGCAGGCCGCCGCGCTCGTCGCGGACCACGTCCTCGGTGAGCGCCATGCCAATGCCCTGGGAGATACCGCCCTCGGCCTGAACGCGGGCGAGGGCGGGGTTGATGACGGTGCCGCAGTCCACGACGGCGGCGTAGTCCGTGACCTCGACCTTGCCGGTGGCCTTGTCAACCTCGACCTCGGCGATGCCGGCCATGTAGGGAGGCGGCGAGGTGGGCTGCGTGTTGGAACCGTGGCCCTCGAGCATGCCCGGCTGCAGGCCAAAGCCGATCATTCGGTTGGCCAGCGCGGCGACGGTCATCTCGTTCTCGCCACAGCGGACGCACTCGCCGTCAAACTCCACGTCCTCGGCCTCGACGCCCCAGACGTTGGCTGCCTGGGCGCGGATCTTGGCGATGAGGTCCTCGGCCGCGCGCAGGACGGCGCCACCCGTGATGTAGGTGCCGGAGGAGGCGTAGGCGCCGGTGTCGAAGGGGGAGGTGTCGGTGTCCACGCCCTTGGTGACAATGCGGTCGACGTCGCAGCCGAGCGCCTCGGCAGCCATCTGGGCGAGGATGGTGTCCGCGCCCGTGCCCACGTCGGTGGCACCGATGGAGAGGACGTAGAAGCCGTCGTCCTCAAGACGGATGTCGACGTTGGCGATGTCAAGGTTGGAGATGCCGGAGCCCTGCATCGTGAGGGCAACGCCTATGCCGCGCACGCGGTCGCCGAGGTCCTCGGAGAGCGGGCGGCCCTTCCAGCCCACCATGTCCATCGCGCGCTCGAGGCACTCGTCGAGGCGGCAGCTGTTGAGGTGCTCCTGCCCCAGCTGCCAGAGCGTCTCGCCGGGCTTCACGAGGTTCTTGAGGCGCAGCTCGCACGGGTCCATGCCAAGCTCGTCAGAAAGCTCGTTGATCGCGGACTCCACGGCAAAGCAGCCCTGCGTCGCGCCGTAGCCTCGATAGGCGCCGCCCGGCGTGGTGTTGGTGTAGACCACGTCATAGGCAAAGCGGCTGGCGGCAGCGTGGTTGTAGATGGGCAGGGTCTTGCCGCCCACGAGGGTGACCGTGGTGGTGCCGTGGTAGCCGTAGGCTCCGGCGTTGGAGAGCGCGTAGAGGTCGATGGCCTCGATCGTTCCGTCGCGGCGCGCGCCCACGCGCACCCTCATGACCATCTCGTGGCGCGTGTTGGAGCAGCTCATCGTCTCCTCGCGCGTGTAGGAGCAGATGCAGGGGCGCCCGGTCTTGAGCGCGGCGAGCGCGGCAAAGGCCTCGTTGCAGCCGCTCTGCTTGGCGCCAAAGCCGCCGCCCACGCGCGGCTTGATGACGCGCACCTGGTGCTTGGGAAGGCCGAGCGCGGTTGCGACCTGCCGGCGAATGTGGAAGGGCACCTGCGTGGAGCTCACCACGGTGAGGCGGCCAAAGGCGTCCGTGTAGGCAAAGGAGCGGAAGGTCTCCATCATGGCCTGCTGCGTGGCCTGCGTGCGATAGGTGCACTCGATCACCACGTCTGAGGCGGCAAACGCGGCGTCAAGGTCGCCGTGGACGGTCTCGCCGTGCGCCACGAGGTTGCGTGCGGCGTCCCCGGAGGTGTCGCTGCCGTGCCTCCAGTCGTCCTCGTCGTGGATCACGACCTCGTTGTCGAGCGCCTCCTCCACGTCAAGGACGGCGGGCAGCTGCTCGTAGGTCACCTTGACGGCGCGCACGCCCGCGGCCGCCGCGTCCTCGCTCTCGGCGACGACCATCGCGACCTCGTCGCCCACGTAACGCACGTGGCGGTCGAGAATGACGGTGTCGTAGGGGCTCGGCTCGAGGAAGCTCTGCCCCGCGAGGGTGAAGCGGTGGTGCGGCACGTCGTCGGGCCCAAAGACGGCCACGACGCCCGGGACCTCGAGCGCGCGGCTCTTGTCGACGCCCGTGACGAGGGCGTTTGCGTGACGCGAGCGCACGAGCTTCACCACGAGCGCGCCCTCGGGGGCGAGGTCCGCGGTGTAGACCGGCTTGCCGGCAAGGAGCGCGCCCGAGTCCTTCTTGGAAACGGGGCGTGCCACCTGCTCGTGCGTCTCGCCGCCCTGCGTGGTGGGGTCGGCCGGGACGTCGCGCGGGGGCAGCTCGCCGCCGTTTGCGTGGCGCGCGAGGAAGCGGCGGATGGCGCGCATCTGGCTCGCGTAGCCGGAGCAGCGGCAGAGGTTGCCGGAGAGGTAGCGACGGATGGTCTCGTCGTCGGCGTCCGGGTGCGCGGCGTCCATGGCAAGGACCGCCATCTCAAGGCCGGGCGCGCAGAAGCCGCACTGCTCGGCGCCCTCCTCGGCGAGGCAGCGCGAGAGCAGCTCTCGGCGGCCGTCGCGCATGCCCTCGAGCGTGGTGACGGCATGCCCGTCGGCGCGGGCCATCAGGACGGAGCAGGAGAGCACGGGCTCGCCGTCAAGAAGGACGGTGCAGAGGCCGCAGTTTGATGTCTCGCAGGCGCACTTGACGGACTTGTAGCCGTGCGCGCGGCAGAAGTCGAAGAGGGTCATGTCGGGGCGAACGTCCTCGGAGAGGCGGGCGCCGTTGAGGGTGAGGGTGACTAGCATGCGGCAACCTCCTTGGAAGACGCGCTCTCGATGGCGCGGCGGATGAGCACGGGTGCCACGGCCCGGCGCCACTCGGCGGTGCCGCGCAGGTCGGAGCCGTAGTCGATGTCCTCCGCGAGGTCGCACACGGCGTCGAGCTCGGCGGGGGAGAAGCTCCTGCGCAGTGGGGTGAGCTCGTCGCCGCCGGTGAGCAGCACGGCCTTCTTGGGGCGCGCGCCCACGGCAACGTGCCAGGAGCCGCGCCAGAGGCCCGCCGCCGCGTTGAGCGCGGAGAAGTCCGTCGCGGCGTTGCGGACGGACGCAAAGGCCGCGCGGTAGTGGTGCTTGCGAACAAACACGTGGGTGAGGACGTCACGCCCGGCGCCGCGCTCCACGAAGGGAAGGAGCGGCATGGCCCCCGCGCCCACGAGCTCGACCTCGGTGTCCAGCACCAGGAGCGCCGTCACGACGTCCGAGAAGCCCATGCGGGCGAAGACCGAGCCGCCCACGGTGGCGGTGTTCCTGAACTGGGTGCCCACGATGTCTCGGACTGCCTCGGTGAAGATGCCGCCCGTTGCGGCCGCAAAGCCGGCGTGGTTCTCGAGCTGGCCAAGCGTCACCATGGCGCCGATTCTGAAGCCCTCCTCCGTCTCCTCGATCTGGTCGAGGCCGCAGCGGGAGAGGTCGATGCCGAGCGGTGCCACGCGGTCGGCGAGGCGCAGCCACATCATGCCTCCGATGACGGTGGCGAGCCGGTTCTCCCGCACGAGGTCATAGGCCTCCTGCGGTGTGTCAGGGCAGACGTACTTCTCAAAGGTGAGCACGTGTCCTCCTTCTTGCCTTGTCGGTAACTCATTAAGGATAGCGCAGGTGAGAGGTGCTTTTATGGGCAGCGTTATGCTTTTATCGCTACAACGCCCAACGGCTCATGCGCTACAATTGGCGACGTTTTGTCAACAATGCACGAGAGGGGGGCACATGGGCGAGAAGATCGTGGACGCACGCGACGTCTGTCACGCGTACGTGAGCGGCCGTCCCACGCTGAGCGGCGTCACGCTCTCCGTGGCCCCCGGCGAGCTCGTTGCCGTTGTGGGCGAGAACGGCTCTGGAAAGACCACGCTCGCGCGGCACCTCAATGCCCTCATCCCCCTGCAGGCGGGCGAGCTTGCGGTGGCGGGGCTCGATGCGTCCGACCCCGACCTCCTCTGGGATCTGCGCCGCGCCTGCGGCATGGTCTTTCAGAATCCCGAGAACCAGTTTGTCTCTTCGCTCGTGGGCGAGGACGTGGCCTTTGGCCCCCGCAACTTCGGCCTGGGCCAGGAGCGTGCCCGGGAGGTCGCCCGGGAGGCGCTCTGTGCCGTGGGCCTCGAGGGCTTTGAGCGGCGTGACGTGCACGCGCTGTCCGGGGGTCAGCAGCAGCGCGTGGCGCTCGCCGGCGTGCTCGCGAGCGACCCCGCCGTGATCGTGCTTGACGAGGCGACGTCGATGATCGACCCCCGGGGACGCGACGAGCTCGTCCGTGCCGTTCTCGCCGCCCGTGAGGAGCGGGGTGCGACCGTCATCTGGATTACCCACGACATGGAGCTCGCCGCGCGCGCCGATCGCGTGGTGGTGATGCGCGCGGGCGAGCTTGCCGCCGAGGGGCGGCCCGAGGACGTCCTCACCGACACGGCGCTGCTCGAGAGCGCCGGCCTGGAGCCGCCCCTCGCGGCACGCGTCTGGGAGGGACTCGTTGAGCTGGGCGAGGTCACGGGGCCCGCCCCCGTGACCGTGGAGGGGCTGGTGAGAGCGCTGTGCGGGTGACGCTCGAGGCGGTGGGCATCTCCTTTGGAGACGCGGCGCGCGGCAGGGTCCGTGCGCTGACGGACGTGTCCCTCGAGCTCACGGGAGGCGTCTGTGGCCTCATGGGCCAGACGGGCTCGGGCAAGACGACGCTTCTCGAGGTGATGGCCGGCGTGCTCTCCCCGGACGAGGGGCGCGTGCTCGTGGACGGCGAGAATGCCGCGCGCGGACGCGATGCGCGCGAGCGCGCGGGGTCGGTGGGGCTCGTCTTCCAGATTCCCGAGCGGCAGTTCTTCGAGCCGACGGTGGGGGACGAGGTCACCTTCGGGCTGCGTGCGCGGGGCACGAGCGAGTCCGAGGCGCGCGAGCGCGCGGAGTCCTCCCTGGCGCTCATGGGGCTCTCCCTGCGGGCGCTTGCCCGGCGCTCGCCCTTCTCGCTCTCAGGAGGGCAGCAGCGGCGGGTTGCGCTCGCCTCGGTCCTGGCGCTCTCGCCGGCGCTGCTGCTCCTCGACGAGCCGACGGCCGGGCTCGACCCCCGGGCGCGCGATGCGTGCCTGGCCGCGGTGCGCGCCGCGGCAGCGGACGGCGCCACCGTCGTCATGGCGAGCCACGACGCCAACGCGCTCGCCGCTGTCGCCGACCGCGTGGTCGTCCTCGAGGGCGGGCGTGTGACGCTTGACGGCCCCGTGCGCGATCTGCTCGGCGACGCCTCGCTCATGCGGGCGCACGGTCTCGAGCCGGCCTGCGCCGCACGCGCCTCCGCGGCCCTGAGGCGAGCGGGCGTGCCTGTGGAGGGGGCGCCGCTCACGGCGGGGGAGCTCGCTGAGGCCATCGCGCGCGGGAGGGGTCGCGGGTGAGGGAAGTCTTTGGATACGTGTGGGCGGACTCCCCGCTGCACCGCCTGGGTGCGCCCGTCAAGATCGTCGGTCTTGTCTGCTGCGTGGTGCTCGTGGTCCTCGCGTCGACCCCGCTGGAGCTTGCGGCGGCTGCGGTTGGCGTGGCGGCTCTTGCGGTCCTCTCGCGGACGGGCTGGCGCGCCGCGGTACGTGCGGCGTGGGGAATGCGGTGGTTCCTGCTCACGGTGCTCGCGCTCAACGCGCTGCTCTTTGACGGCGCGGACCCGCTCCTTGTGTTCGGTCCCGCCCGTCTCACGCTGGAGGGGCTTGCCCAGGGAGGGCGCATTGTGGTTCGCACGCTGCTCGTCGTGGTTCTCGGCACCCTGCTCACGGCCACGACCCGGCCGCAGGAGCTCGTCGACGGCGTCCGGAGCCTCATGCGCCCCCTCGGGCGCCTGGGCATGCCCGTTGAGGTGGTGGCGCTGGCTGTGGGCGTGACGGTGCAGTTTGTCCCCACGCTTCTGCGGGAGAGCCACCAGCTCATGCGGGCTCAGCAGGTGCGTTGCGGCGGCGTTGAGGCCCGTGGTATTATGCGACGCGCCGTCAGTTATGTTCGGCTGCTCGTGCCCATCTTCGTGTCCGCGGTCCGTCGCGCCGACGAGCTCTCCGTGGCAATGGAGGCACGTGGGTATCGCCTGGACCGGCCGCGAGAGTCCGCTCGCGGGGGAGTGAGGAAGGTTCGTCAATGAGTCAGGTCAAGAGAGTCGTCATCGCCGCCGTCTGCGCCGCCCTCTGCGTCGTGCTTCCGATGGCCTTCCACTCCGTTCCCAACGCCGGTGCCACGTGGCTTCCCATGCATATCCCCGTGATGATCTCCGGCTTGGTGGCGGGCCCCGCGGCCGGGGCGGTGACCGGGCTTGTGGGGCCTGTGCTCTCCGGCGTTCTCACCGGCATGCCCGCTGCGCCGATGCTGCCGCCCATGACCTGCGAGCTTCTCACCTACGGACTGGTCTCGGGGCTGCTTGCGACGCACGTGCGCACCGGTGCGACGTCGCGCGACCTCTACGTCTCGCTCATTGGCGCCATGCTGGCCGGGCGCATCGTCAACGGCGTGCTGCGCGCTCTGATCTTCTCGCCCGGCGCCTACTCCCTTGAGGTCTGGGTGGCCGCCTCCTTTGTCACGAGCCTCATGGGCATCGTCTTGCAGCTCGCGGTCGTGGTGCCCATCGTGGTCTCCCTCGAGCGCGCCGGATTGGTGTCCCCGCGCTATCCCGAGAGGGAGGCGTAGTCGCGAGGACCCGCGGCGTCTGAGATGGCCTTTGTCCTCGCGTGCGCGTGGCCCCGGGCGAGGAAGCCCCTCGTGCGTCTCTATGCGCCTTACGAGGTGCGCCCCGCTCGCGCGAGCAGGCTGCCCAGCCGACCCACGCAAAAGAGCGCCCCCGTCCCGGAGACGCATGCCCCGACCAGGCCCACCAGCGCGATGCCAGGTCCGTCGCAGACGAGCCCGCCCACGAGCGAGCCCGCGCCGATCCCCACGTTGAAGAGGCCGGAGAAGATCGACATCGCCACGGCCGAGGACCCCTGACCGGTCGTGCGGATGACCTCGGCCTGCGCGGCAACGTTGTAGGCGGTCGCCGAGGCGCCCCAGACCGCGCAGGTCACGAACGGACCTGCGCCCAGGCCCGCGCTCGGGGCAAGCAGGAGCAGCGCCGCCACGAGGCCGATGAGCGTCGCGGAGAGGAAGGCGTGCCGGTGCCCGTCGAACAGGCGCGCGAAGAGCCAGCTGCCAGCGAGCCCCGCCACGCCAAAGACGGTGAGCGCGGAGGTTATGAGCGCGTCCGGCAGACCTGCGACCTGCTGGAAGAACGGCTCAATATAGCTGTAGGCGGTGTAGTATCCGGTCGCAAAGAGGATGGTGACGAGGTAGAGGCCCACGAGCGCGCGGTTGCTCCAGAGCTCGGGGAGTCGCGTCAGCGTGAACGGCTCCCCGGCATCGAGGCGCGGGAAGCAGGCCACCAGCGCGAGCAGCGCTACGAGGGCGGCTGCCGCCACGCAGACAAACGTCATGCGCCAGCCGAGGGCGAGCCCGAGCGCGCGGCCCAGCGGCAGCCCGAAGATCATGGCGACTGAGGTCCCCGTGACGATGAGGGACATCGCGAGCGAGGAGCGCGCCGGGGCGGCCACGCGCACGGCAAAGGGCGTGGCAACGGACCAGAAGACGGCGTGCGAGGCCGCTACGAGCAGGCGCGCGGCGACGAGCAGCTCAAAGCTGGGTGCTGCGGCAGAGGCAACCTGACCCGCACAGAAGAGGGCGAGAACCGCGACGATGAGCTCCTTGGGCGGCATCCGGCTCGCCGCGAGCATGAGGGGAAGCGACAGCAGCGCGACCGCCCATGCGTAGACGGAGACCATCAGCCCCGCGCCAGACTCGGTGAGCCCGAAGGCCCCCGCGATGTCCGTGAGAAGCCCGATCGGCACGAACTCCGACGTGTTGAGCAGAAACGCGGAGAGCGTGAGCGCCAGCAGGGGCAGGAGCTCGCGGGCCGGGATGTGCGCCGGGCGCGGGGAGGGGGTGGGGGAGTTCACGGTGGTCCTTCCTGGCGGGTCAGGTCGCGCTGACTATAGCGCAGGGGCTCTGCAGCGCCTAGTCATATGATGGCAAGTCATATAGATATGTACGACAAATTCTAACGATTCATGAATATGAGACATCATCGTGCGTGCATGGAATCGCGGCTGAGCCCTCGGGTGAGAGCTGCCCGGGGCTCAGCCAAAGAGATCTGGCCCGAGGGTCCGTGCCTGAAGTCCGGGCATGTCGGACGGTGCAGAACGGCGGAAGACCCTGAGGGGGCGCGCCCTGGGAGGTAGGGCCATTCTCAAGTGGTCGGTTCAACCGCCTCAGCGATATCCCGCGGCGTGCCGCTCGACACGCCGCGCACCTATATAATGGACGCTCACGCAACGGAAGGAGAGGTCATGACCAGGGTCGCGGTGATCTTTGGGGGAACGTCCACGGATCACGACATCTCGTGCCGCTCGGCGAAGAACGTGATCGGTGCGCTTGAGGGGCGCTTCGAGCTCACGCTCGTGGGCATCACGCGCGAGGGGCGCTGGCTGCGCTACGTCGGGGACCCCGCCGAGGTGACCGGCCCGTGGGAGGGCCACGACTGCGTGCCGGTCGTGCTCGTGCCGGGTGAGGGTCTCGCGGAGCTGCTTCCGGACGGTGCCTCTCGCCCGCTCGGCGTGGACGTGGCCCTGCCGGTGCTGCACGGCCAGGGCGGCGAGGACGGCACGGTCCAGGGCGCGCTCGAGGTCGCGGGCGTGCCGTACGTGGGCTGCGGCGTTATGGCGAGCGCCGTCTGCATGGACAAGGACGCGGCGCACCGCCTGGCCGCCGCCGCGGGGGTGCGCTCGCCGCGCTGCGAGGTGCTCTGGCGCGGCTGCTCCGCCGAGGAGCGCGCGACGGCCGTCGAGGCCTGCGGGGGCTTTCCCGTCTTTGTGAAGCCCGCGCGCGGCGGATCCTCGATCGGGGTGGCCCGTGCCGCTGACGAGGGCGCCTACGCCGCGGCCCTCGACGCCGCCATCGCGCTCGACGAGAAGGTTGCGGTGGAGGAGGCCATCACCGGCGTTGAGGTGGGCTGCGCCATCGTGGGCGACGCCGTACGCGGCACCTGGATGGGCGAGCCCGACGAGATCGTGGTCTCCGGGGACGGCTTCTTCCGCATCCACCTCGAGAAGGACCCGGGCGCCAACACCGAGCTGCGCTGCCCGGCAGGGCTTCCCGAGGACGTGCTCGCGCGCGTGCGCGCCGCCGGAACCGCGGTCTACGAGGCGCTCGGGTGCGAGGGGCTGGCGCGCGTCGACCTCTTCGTCACGCCGGAGGGCGAGGTCGTGTTCAACGAGGTCAACTCGATGCCCGGCCTCACCACCTACTCGCGCTTCCCGCAGATGATGCGCGTCGCCGGCCATGAGCTGGGCGACGTGCTCGCGGCCCTCATCGAGGACCGCCTGGCGCGCGCCTAGGCCGGTCGTGGGCGGCGCTCAACGGTGCGTTGAGCGCTGTCCGACCGGGTTGTCGTGCGGCACAATGGGTGCCCGCGCGCCGCCCGTGCGGCGCGACCGAGAGAGGAGACCCCCATGAGCCGACGCGTTCTCGCCACCCGCCGACAGGTCACAGCCGCGGCCGCCTCCTGCCTGGGGCTCGTGCTGGAGGGCTGTGCTACCGGGGGTGCTCCCGCGACGGAGCCGCCCACGGTGAGCGATCGAACGGAGGCCGAGAAGGGCAGCGCGCCCGCGACTGCGGCCGAGCCCGACGAGGCTCCGGGCGTCGTGCGCGACGACGAGGTCGAGGCCCTTCTCGCCACCCTGTCGCTCGAGCAGAAGGTCTGGCAGCTCTTCGTGGTCCGCCCCGAGGACGTGACCGGCGTGGGCGTTCAGACGGCAGCGGGGGAGACGACGCGAAAGGCGCTGCTGGACCGTCCCGTCGCGGGCATCTGCTACTTTGCGCAGAACCTCGTGGACGCGGACCAGACGCGCTCGATGCTCTCCAACACCCTCTCGTACGGCGAGGAGGCCAGCGGGCTGCCGCTGTTTCTCTGCGTAGACGAGGAGGGCGGGACGGTCTCGCGCGTGGGAGGCAACCCGGGCTTTGGCGTGGACAACGTGGGCGACATGCGCGACGTGGGCGCGACCGGCGACACCGACGAGGCCTACGAGGTCGCGCGGCACATCGCGACCTATCTCGACTACCTCGGCTTCAACGTGGACTTTGCGCCGGTCGCCGACATCGCCAACAACCCCGACAGCGACACGATGCGCCTGCGCTCCTTCGGCTCCTCCGCCGACGTGGTCGCCCCGATGGTCGAGGCCCAGGTGCGGGGCTTTGCCGAGGGCGGCGTGCTGTGCGCGGCCAAGCACTTCCCGGGCATCGGCGGCGCCGTGGGCGACTCACACAGCACGAAGATCTACTCCCAGAAGACGCTCGACGAGATCCGCGACGAGGAGCTGAGGCCCTTCGAGGCGGCCATCGAGGCCGACGTGCCGTTCGTGATGGTGGGGCATCTCTCGATGCCGGAGGTCACCGGCGACGACGACCCGGCGAGCATCTCGGGCGAGATCGTGACGGACCTCCTGCGCAAGGAGCTGGGCTACGAGGGGATCATCATCACCGACTCGATGGCCATGGGCGCCGCCACCGACTCGCTGCCCACCGAGCGCCTCGGCGTCGAGGCCGTCCGCGCCGGCGTGGACATCGTGCTGATGCCCGCCGACCTCGATGCCGCCCACCAGGGCATCCTCGACGCCGTCAAGGCGGGCGAGCTCACCGAGGCGCGCATCGACGAGTCCGTCCGGCGCATCATCCGCGCCAAGCTCGAGCGCCTGTAGCAAAGCATGATGTGACGAGGGGACGTAGCCGATTGCCACGCCCCCCTCGTCCCTTGTTGCTTGTCATGCCCTTCTTACTTATCGACCCTCATGCAGCGCATGGCGTTGAGGATGGCGATCATGGCGACCCCCACGTCACCGAACACGGCGAGCCACATGTTGGCGACGCCCACGGCGGCGAGCGCCAGGATGAGGATCTTCACGCCCAGGGCAAAGACGATGTTTTGCCACACGATGCGCATGGTCTTGCGGGCAACGCCCATGGCGCGGGCGATCTTGGAGGGGTGGTCGTCCATGAGGACCACGTCGGCCGCCTCAATGGCCGCGTCGGAGCCCATCGCGCCCATCGCGATGCCCACATCGGCGCGCATGAGCACGGGAGCGTCGTTGATGCCGTCGCCCACGAAGGCGAGCCGGCGCCCCTCGGCCTCGTCCGCGAGCAGGTGCTCGACCTCGACGACCTTGTCCTCGGGCAGGAGCTGGGCGTGGACCTCGTCGAGCCCGAGGCGCCTGCCCACGGCCTCCGCCACGTCACGTCGGTCGCCGGTGAGCATGACGCACCTTTTGACGCCGGTGGCGTGCAGACTGGCAATGGCCTGGGCCGCGTCGTCCTTCACCACGTCGGCGATCACGATGTGGCCGGCATAGGTGCCGTCCACGCTCACGTGAAGGATCGTTCCGGTGAGGTCGCACTCATGCCAGCGCGCTCCGTGCTCGGCCATGAGCTTGTCGTTGCCCACCATGACCACGTGCTCGTCCACGCGGGCGGTCACGCCGTGGCCTGACTCCTCGCGCACGTCGGCGATGCGCGACTGGTCGATCTTCCCGGAGTAGGCGGCGCGCACCGAGACGGCGATCGGATGGTCGGAGAAGGCCTCGGCGTGGGCGGCGTTGGAGAGGACGTAGTCCGGGTCCACGCCGGCCTCGGGGTGGACGGCCACCACGTTGAAGGTGCCGGAGGTGAGCGTTCCGGTCTTGTCAAAGACCACGGTGTCCACCTTGGCGAGCATCTCGAGGTAGTTAGAGCCCTTCACGAGCACGCCGATCCGGGACGCTCCGCCGATGCCGCCGAAGAAGCTGAGCGGCACCGAGATCACGAGCGCGCACGGGCAGGAGACCACGAGGAAGGTGAGGCCGCGCATGACCCAGTCGGTCCAGGGCCCCATGCCCAAGAGCGGCGGGATCACGGCCAGCGCAAGGGCCGCAAAGACCACGATGGGGGTGTAGACGCGGGCGAAGCGCGTGATGAAGTTCTCGGTCCGGGCCTTCTTCTCGCTGGCGTTCTCGACGAGCTCGAGGATGCGGGAGACCGTGGACTCGCCGAAGGGCTTGGTGGTCCTCACGTGGAGCATGCCGGTCATGTTGATGCAACCGGAGATGACGCTGGCGCCCGTCTCCACGTGGCGCGGGACCGACTCGCCGGTGAGCGCGGCGGTGTCGAGCTGGCTCGCGCCCTCGATAACTACGCCGTCAATGGGCACGCGCTCGCCGGGCTTGACCACGATGACGTCTCCCACGGCCACCTCGTCGGGGTCGACCTCCACGAGCTCGCCGTCACGCTCCACGTTGGCGTAGTCGGGGGCGATGTCCATCATCGCCGAGATGGACTTGCGGCTCTTGCCCACCGCATAGCTCTGGAAGAGCTCGCCGACCTGGTAGAACAGCATGACCGCGCAACCCTCGGCGGCCTGGGACTCGGTGTCGGGAAACAGTATGGTCGCAAAGGCGCCGATGGTGGCGACGGTCATGAGGAACGCCTCGTCAAATGCCTCGCCGCGGCGGATGTTGCGTGCGGCCTTGATCAAGACATCGTAGCCGGAGATCAAGAACGGCACCAGGTAGAGAGCGAAGGCAACGTAGGGGGCCGTTTCGCCAAACGCCTGGGCAAGAAGCCCCGTCTTGTCCACGACCATGATGGCGGCAAAAAGGGCGATCGCAACGATGATGCGGTTGCGCCAGCGCCTCTGCTTCTTGTTCATGTTTCCTCTCCAAATGAACTTATGAACATACGTACATATGAAATCTACGAGAAAGGCCGCGCGGGGCGGCCGAGTGCCTAGCGGACGATCTCGCAGTCCGGCTCAAGGTCGGCGGTAAGGGCGACAACGCGGTCGAGGACGTCGTCGAAAGCGTCGTCCGCCGCGGTGAGCGTGAGCTTCTGGGTGAGGAAGTTCACGCTGGCCCGCTCGACGCCCTCGACCTTGGAGATGGCGTCCTGAAGCTTCTGCGCGCAGTTGGCGCAGTCGATCTCGTCGAGCTTGAATGACTTACGCATGGGGGTTCCTTTCTCCAAACATGCCGTTGCGCCCGTGGTGGTGCGACGGCTACTCGCAGATGTGAGACATTCCCTGGCTGAGCATCGTGTAGACGTGGTCATCGGCAAGCGAGTAGACCACGTTGCGGCCGTCGCGCTCAAACTTCACCAGATGCGACTGCTTCAGCGTGCGCAGCTGGTGCGAGACGGCGCTTTGAGTGGTGCCGGTCTGCTCGGCGATATCTGCCACGCAGAGCTCGCGGCCCATGAGGGCAAAGAGGATCTTGATCCGCGTGGTGTCGCTGAAAACTTTGAAGAGGTCGGCGAGGTCATAGAGCAGCTCTTCGTCCGGCATCTCGTCGGGCTTCTCGCCAATGGTGAGCTCGTCTGCCATGGTGCTCCCTTTTGAACGTATGAGCATGCGCTCATGTGTTATCTGAGATTGATTATATGAGCATATGTTCATATGTCAACAGATATTTTGGGAGCGCGCGCTTCTCGCAACACGGCCAAGGCCCTCCCAAACGCGCGCTTCTCGCAACACGGCCAAGACCCTCCCTAACCTTTGTTTTTGCTGCAGGTTTGTGGGTATGAGCGGCATTAAGCAAGTTGAACCCTCCCAAACCTGCGTTCTGGCGAGAAAAACGTGGGCTTGGGAAGGTTCAAAAGAAGCGAGGCAGCGAGGCGTCTACGCGAACTCTATCTCGCCGGTCTCGGCGTCCATCGACTTCACGACGGCGAGCGACTCAACCTGGTAGCCACGCTCGCGCAGGCTGGAGCCACCGGGCTGGAAGCCCTTCTCGATGGCGATGCCAATGCCCTCGACGATGACGCCCGCCTCGTCGCAGATCTCGAGCAGGCCGTTCATCGCGCAGCCCATGGCCATGAAGTCGTCGATGATGAGCACGTGTTCGCCGGGCGTGAGGAAGCGCTTGGCAACGATGACCTGGTACTCGCGGCCCTTGGTGTAGCTCTTGATGTTGGTGCGGTACTGGTCTCCGTCCATGTTCTTGGACTCGGTCTTGCGCGCAAAGACCACGGGAACGCCGCCAAAGTGCGTGGCCGCCACGCACGCGATGCCAATGCCGGAGGCCTCGATGGTGAGGATCTTGTCGATGCGCTTGCCGGCAAAGAGGCGAGCCCACTCGGCTCCCATGTGGTCGTAAAGGGCAACGTCGCACTGATGATTGAGGAAGTTGTCGACCTTGAGGACATTGCCCTCGCGTACGATCCCGTCCCTGCGGATGCGGTCCTCAAGCTCCTGCATGCGTGCCCCTCTCGCGTCGCGGATATAGTTCTCCCCATTATGCACGCTCGGAGCGCATTCTGCGCCGCTCGCCTGAAAACTTCCTCGGTCTCCTTTGGTTAGCCCCTCTCAAACCTTCGTTCTTCTCGCGAATCCGTAGATTTGAGAGGGTTTAAGCAGGCTGAACCCTCCCAAACCCGCAGACTGGCGAGAAGAACCGAGGTTTGGGATGGGCTGCGTCCCCACGCTCCGTTATGTGCCGCTCGCCGCGCAAGCGCGCCGTCGGCGAATCTTCCACGAATCTGCCAGCATATGTTCCGTTCCGTACCGTCGCAGCTCAAAGGCCCTCTTTTGTGCCCGCCCGCACAAAGGGCGCGAGCGTCCACCCCCATTTTCCGCCGCAATCTGGAGACAATGCGCGCAGGAGGTGGGGCGCCATGGGCAAGAAGATTGAGAGCGAGCTGTCGGCGCAGCTGGACGGGGCGCAGGCGAGCGGGGCGTGTCTTGTGCCAAAGACGGAGCGGGTGCGTGCCGCGCTGCGCAGACGCATGGGTGTGGGCGGGATCGTTTCGCCGGAACGCGGCATGTACGCCAGGGCGAGCTGGTGGGAAGCGCTCAGGCCGGACGGTCGGGCGCTCGCCATCATGTGCGGACTTCAGCAGCTCCACCCGGACTGGGTGTTCTGCGGGGTCTCGGCGGCCCTCGCGCACGGCGCGGACGTCTCGTGGGGGCTGCTGGGCAAGACACATGTCGTGGCTCCAAGAAAGAGCTGGTCAGTGCGCTCGGACGCTCTCGTCTGGCATGCGGTTGACTGCTCGGGCGACCAGCCGGTGGTGCGCTCGGGGGTGAGGGTGACCTCGCTGCGGCGCACAGCGTTTGACTGCCTTCGCTGGCTGAGCTTTCGCGAGGGGATGGTCGTTGCGGACTTTGCGGTGGCTCGCGTTCCGGGCGGAAAAGATGCGATGACCAGTTACTTCAAGTCTCTCAAGGGGTGCTGCCGCGGTGTTGGCCGAGCGCTCGAGACGCTTTCGGGCGCCGACGGACGCGCCGAGAGCGGTGGCGAGTCCATTGCGCGCGCCGTGATGATCGAGCAGGGCTTCATGCTTCCCGACCTGCAGACATGGGTTCCAGATCCGCTTCACTCCAACAGATGGTTTCGTGTTGACTTTGTCTGGGTGCGCGCGGACGGCCGCGTTATCGTGGGGGAGTGCGACGGAAGGAAGAAGCTGGTCGATCCCGAGCTCGCAAAGGGGAAGTCTCCGCGGCAGGTCCTTGACGAGCAGCGAAGGCGAGAGGGGCTCATCACGGCATACGACGTCTCAGTGGTCCGCTTCACGTTTGAGGAGGCGGCGGGCACCTGCGAGCTTGTTCGCAAGCTGGACTTCTATGGTGTGCCGCGACAAGGCTCGCCTCTCGCGCGCTCCGGGGAGACGCCGACGATCAGCTGGCCGTCGCTGCTTAGGCGCTGAGTGCGGACAGAACGAAAAGACCCTCCCAAACCCGCGTTTGTTTCGCTGGAATGCGGGTTTGGGAGGGTTCAGGTGGCTTACTCCCTCTTACGCCTACGGTTTGGGGCCAATTATGTGGGTTTGGGAGGGGCCAGAAAGCGAGCAGGGCCTGCTGAGAAGTGCGCGCCGCCGCTATCGTGTCCTACGGCCGAAGAACGGCAGCCGTGGGAGGCGGCCGCGGTACGGGCTCACGAAGTCCTCCTCGCCGATCTGCACGGCCTTCTCGACCTCGGGAGGCACGCTCTCCACGACCCCGGTGGGCACGTCGGCGACCGGCATGTCCGTGATGTCGGGCACGACGGTGGCGACGGGGCGCTCCTCGCCGGTCTCCTCCGCGGTGGCCTCGGCCTTCTCGCGATAGCGCACCATCATGTCACGCTGCAGCTCAACAACGCTGGGCGGCGCCCAGATGAGCGCGTTGGCGCCCGCGGCGATGGTTGCGGTCGAGGTATCGTCGTCCTTGCCGCCCGTGGCGATGATGGGCAGCGCGGGGAAGGCGGCGCGCAGCTCGGCGATGACCTCGGGCGTGCGCCGGCCTGCGGCAACGTTGATGATGCGGGCGCCGGCCTGGACCTTCTCGGCGGCCTCGTTGTCAAAGCGCGTGATCGTTGCCACCACGGGGATGTCAACGGTGGAGACCACCTGGGCGACCATCTCTACCGTGGCGGGAGAGTTGAGGACCACGCCCGCGGCACCCTGCATCTCGGAGACGGCGGCGAGCTCCGCCGCGCGCCTTCCCGTGGTGGTGCCGCCGCCCACGCCCACAAAGAGCGGGGCCTCGGCCACCGTGAGCAGCGCGGCCGTGATGGCGGGCTGGGCGGTGAACGGGTAGACGGCAAAGATGGCGTCGGCGTTGGAGTTGCGGATGGCGGCTACGTCGGTCGAGTAGAGCAGCGTTCGGATGCGCCGACCAAAGAGCGTGAAGCCGCTGCACTCCTCGTAGTTCTCAGGCACGCGCAGCGGGGCCTTGCGCAGGCGTCCCTCTATGGGCAGGGGGCCGTCAGCGGCGGGAATCAGCTCGTGATGGGCCCTGCCCACCTCAAAGATGCTGGAGGCAGCAAAGCTGCCGCTGAGCTCGGGGGCAACGTTCTTCTCGCTGTTCATCTCGTTCATGGGGCCTCCCGGGTCTCCTGGATGTTCAGACACTCTTTTGTTCCCCGCTCCCCACGCTCGTATTCACGCGCGAGAAGAACGTGACCCATTTGTCACGTGTGTTGCTTGCTTCACGCGCCCTGCCGCTCGGTCTCAAACTCGGCGGCAACCTCGCGCAGCAGCTCGCGGATGGGCAGGTGCTGCGGGCACGCGCGCTCACAGGCGCCGCAGCCGATGCACTCGGAGGCCAGACCGTGGCCGTGGCCCGTGTGAACGGACTTGTAGTAGAAGGCGGCGGAGTCTTCGCCGTAGGCGCGCTTGGCGTTGAGGCAGGAGAAGACGTCGGGGATGTTGATCTTCTTGGGGCAGCCGTCCACGCAGTAGCGGCACGCCGTGCACTCGATGGCGTTCTGGCCGCGCAGAATCTGAGTTACGTGCGCGATGGCTTCACACTCGGCGGGGGAGAGCGGCTTGAGCGGGGAGAACGTGGCCACGTTATCGGCAATCATCTCGGGGGTGCCCATGCCCGAGAGCACCATCTCAACACCTGGCAGCCCCGCCGCGAAGCGCAGGGCAAAGCTCGCGGGAGAGCCGGGACCTGCGGCAGCCAGGACTTCACGCGCCTCGTCGGGCAGGTTGACCAGGCGCCCGCCCTTGACGGGCTCCATCACGATGACGGGCTTGCCGTGTGCGGCGGCAACCTCGCAGCACTCGCGGCTCTGGATGACGCCGTTTTCCCAGTCGAGGTAGTTGACCTGCAGCTGGACAAACTCCACGTCCGGGTGGTCGGTCAGAATGCGGTCGAGGAAGGCCGCGTTGCTGTGGAACGAGAAGCCCACGTGGCGGACGAGCCCGGCGTCGCGCGCGGCAAAGGCCTCCTCGTAGGCGTGCTCGCGCTGGTACTTCTCGTAGTTGCCCATGCCCTGCGAGTGCATGAGGTAGAAGTCGAAGTAGTCCACGCCGCAGGCGCGCAGCTGGTCCTCGATGAGCGGGCGGATGTCCTCGCGACGCTCAAATCCGTTGGGGGAGAGCTTGTCGGCAAGAAGGAACTCGGAGCGGTCGTGGCGCGAGGTGAGCGCCTGGGCGAGCGCCGGCTCGGAGCCACCGGAGTGATAGGGTCGTGCCGTGTCAAAGTAGTTGAAGCCACCGTCCAGGAAGGCATCGACCATCTGCGTGAACGTTGCCATGTCGATGGCGCCGTCCTCGAGCTTGGGCAGGCGCATGCAGCCAAAGCCGAGTTTGCCGCGGGCATCCTCAAAGGGTGAGACGTGCGTGGTGGTGGGTGCAGCTGCCATGGGTTCCCCTCTCCTCGGTCTTAGCCGAGAGACATTCTACGCCTTGTGATGCCGTTTTGAGCACCGATGGGCAAAGGGGAGGTTTTGGGCAGAACTTTTGATGGCACCGCTGATTTGACATCAAAGATGTTGCCCATAACCAGGTAAAACGTAACACGGCGAGAAGAACCCGCTGGTTCCGTCTCGGCACGTTCTGCCCGATGCCGAGACCCCATCAAAAGTGTTGCCCAAAACCACCCGGCCCTTCTCGCAAACAGCATCGAGAAGAGCGCGAGGGCGTTCAAAACCCAAAAGCAGGCGTTTGCGTGCGTGCGCCTGCCTGGGTTCGAGGCGTTGCCTAGTAGAGCGAGTAGATGCCCTCGTAGGCATCTGCCAGCGCGGCGTCGTCAACGACCCACTCGTCACCCTGCCGTGTCACGTCGATGCCGCAGTACACGACGTCGCCCTCTCCGAGCTGATAGCTCTCGAGCATGTTGGCAAAGACGTCCTGAACATAGGCAACGTTCTCGGCCGAGAGCGGCTCGCCGTACCCCACGCCCTCGTCAATGAGGTACCCAAAGTACTCGTCGCTCAGCGCCCACATGAAGGAGTTGGCGTCCGGGGCGCTTCCGCTCACGTAGACTGTGCCCGTGCCGTCGTCGTACGTGTAGACGCTGTCAATCGAGAGGGACGTGTTCTGGATGGCCCACGAGGCCCAGGTGCCCGCGTCGATGCCAAGCTCGCTCGTCGTGTAGCCGTCAATCTCAGAGATCTTCTCGTCCATGAAGGAGACGAGCTGCTCGTAAAGCGCGCCGGACTCAGGCGACGAGAGGGCGTAGGTAAGGGCACCCTCAACGGCCGCGGCGGCCGCGTCGTCCTGCCCCTCGGACTCCTCGTGCTCGATTTCGTAGTCGTCGGAGTCGGAGTCGTCCTCGAGGTCGTCGTAGCCCGAATCGTCCTCGAAGATGGCCCCCACGCCATCGATGGCGCTCTCTCCCAGCGAGGAGACGCAGCTCACGACGGCGCCCCCAAGCCCGCTGAACGCAAGGATAACGACGATGAGGGCAATCAGGCAGCCACGGTTTCTGCCGCGTTGGCCAGACGTTGCCTCGGGCGGCGCGGGCGCCTGCCCGCCGGGACGCGCGGTTCTTCTTGGCGGCCTTGCTGCCTTGCGTTTTGGGCCGGGCTCCGCGTGGCCGTCAATGGACGGGGCGTCGTAGTCGTGACCGCGCGTCGTGGGCGCCTGGTAGTTGTCCTCGCCTTTGTGGGGCGTGCCGCCCTTCTCGCCGTGGGCCACGTACTCGGGCTCGTCGTAGGCGTCGTGCTCATCGGGGGGCTCCTCGCTCCCAAGGGGCTCGGGCTCTTCCCACGGCAGCGTGGGCTCCCCGGCGTTGAAGGGGTTTACCTGCTCGTCTTCCGGGCGATACGAACCAAGAACCGACATAGGGCCCCCTCTCAAGAAAAACTTGTGTCCCAGTATAGTCGCGGGGTCCTCATATGGGTATGCTGAAGAGCAACTACCGGCCGTTCTAAGGAGCGCCCATGCCCATTCTTGGCAGCCTCTTCGGCATCATCGTGTTTGTCGTCGTCATCTTTGCGATTGTGGGCATTGTGACCGGCAACCTCTTCTACGTGGTCAAGCAGCAGCACGCCGTCATCATCGAGCGCCTGGGCAAGTTCTACCGCATCGTGGGCGCGGGCTTCCACGCCAAGATCCCGTTCGTGGACCGCAAGGCCGCCACGGTCTCCCTGCGCACGATGAAGAACGGCTTCAACATCGACGTCAAGACCGAGGACAACGTCACCATTGGCCTTGAGATCTCCGCGCAGTACCACGTGAGCTACGAGACCGGTGAGCGCCCGCAGGACTCCGGCGTCTACAAGAGCTACTACATGCTGCAGCAGCCCGTGGCGCAGATGCGCGACTTCATCACGGACGCGCTGCGCTCCTCGATCCCGGTCTACACGCTCGACGAGGTCTTCGCCAAGAAGGACGACATCGCGCGCGACGTCAACGACACCGTGTCCGAGCAGATGACCGCCTACGGCTTCACGCTCGTCTCGACGCTCATCACCAAGATTGCGCTGCCGGCTGAGGTCGAGGACTCGATGAACCAGATCAACGCCGCCCAGCGTACCAAGGCCGCCGCTCAGGACCTGGCCGAGGCCGACCGCATTCGCCGCGTGACCGAGGCCCAGGCCGAGGCCGAGGCCATGGAGAAGTCCGGCGAGGGCATCGCCAACCAGCGCAAGGCCATCGCCGCGGGCATCTCCGACTCGCTCGCCACGATCCAGGAGACGGGCGTGTCGGCGGCCGAGGCAAACCAGCTCTTCATGTTCACGCAGTGGACCGAGATGATGGGCGAGTTCGCCAAGGCCGGCAAGGCCTCCACCGTGGTGCTCCCGAGCGACTTCACGCAGACGAGCTCGATGTTCGAGCAGATGCTCGCCGCGGGCTCGGCGGGCGCGGACGCCAAGATGCCGCCGGTGGAACCGCAGAAGTAGCGCTCCTCGCGATTTTGAGTCGGCCGCGGGTCGCGCCCTGTTAGTGGGGCGCGGCCCGCTTGCCGTTCTCGGCGTTATCGCTCCCGCCGCGATCTTCTCGCCCCCGCCGCATCAGGGAGGTTTTGGGCAAAACGTTTGATGCGAACAGCTTTATCACATCAAGGAATTTGCCCAATACCGGAGAGAAGCGTGTCCTGTGGCGTGAAACGCAGCCTTAAGCCGGTCGAGAAGGACATGGAATATAAAATCTATTGCCCACAACTTGCCAAAACGCACACGAGGGGGCATGCCGAGAAGCGCGCAGGGCTGCAAAACCCAAAAGCGCCCAATTCTGGACAGATCAAGTTGGGATGGAGAGAGGGTGCCCTATCTCCCCAGCACCAGGTCCGGCAGCTCGCTCAAGCTTCCCAGCATGCCGGCGCAGCGCTCGGTGAGCTCGGGGGTGGGCGTTGCCCACTCGGGCACCATGAAGGTCGTCATGCCCGCGGCGAGTGCCGCCAGGGCGCCGTTGACCGAGTCCTCAACGGCAACGCAGACCGTGGGGTCCAGACCCAGCCGCCGCGCGGCCTCAAGATAGATGTCAGGTGCCGGCTTGGGGCGCGCGATCTCGTCGCCAAAGGTCATGGACGAGAAGAACGGCGTCATGCCAAAGCGGTCCATGAGCGGCGTTGCGTGCTCGCGGATGGTGGTCGTCGCAAGCGCCACAGTGATTCCGGCCTCGGTGAGCGCGCGAAGCGCGTCGAGGGCCCCCTCGCAGGGCTCGAGCGACTGCTCGCGAATCTTGTAGTAGAGCTCCACCTGGTGGGCAAAGAGACGGTCGGTGAGCGACGGGTCGCCAAACTCCTCGTCAACCAACGCATGCGCGTCGGGCAGGCTGCAGCCCACGAAGGAGTTCCAGATGCGCTCGGGGACGCTGAGTCCCAGGTCGGCGGCGGCGCTGCGCCATGCCGTCTGGCTCACGCGCTCGGTGTCGATGAGCGTGCCGTCCATGTCAAAGATCACTGCCTGCGGAGAGCGCATGCCAGTTCCTTCCCGTCAATGCTTCCGGCGCGGTATTGTACCGGATGCCTCGCCGCATGCGGGCGGCGTGCGGGCGTTCTTCTTGGCAAATCCGTCCACAGTGCGCCCCAGCGAGAAGGACAGGCGAGTTCCGGACGCCTCAGAAAGCCGGACCGTCCGAAGCTCGCCTGTAAAGTGGGCGGGGCCCATCCGGACGGAATTGTTCTTCGGACCGTCCGGACGGCGCCCCAACGGGAGGAGGGAAGGAGCCCTCTCGTCACAGCACCTCGCTGCGCAGGGCGTCCACGATGCTCAGGGCGTGCGTCTTTCTGAGCGCGTAGCCCGCGCTCAGGGCGAGCACCGCCACCACCACGGCAAGCGCGAGCGCGATGTGGCCCCACGGCATCGCGAGCGAGATCGTGGCAATGGAGCTCGAGAGCGCAGAGAAGAGCGCAACGTTCACCGCCATGGCGAGCGCAACGCCGCCCACCAGGCCCTTTGCCGCAAAGTCCGCGCACTCGAGCACGATCATGCGGCGGAAGCTTCGCCGCCCCATGCCCACCGACTGGAGCGTGGCAAACTCGCGCGTGCGCAGCATGAGCCCGGAGGCGATCGTGTTGAAGACGTTTGCCACGGCGATCGCCATCGTGATCGCGATGAAGCTGTAGAGGAAGACGTTCACGGTGTAGGTCATCGCGCGGTACTCGCGCAGCGCCTCGCGCAGGTTGTTGATGGAGGCGGTGCCGATGTCGCCCCGCTCGCCGAGCGCGTCCTGGATGCCGGTGACGACCGCCTCCTCGTCGGCGCCCTCGGCAAAGCCGGCGTAGAACTCCACCATCGAGAGCATGGACGCGTCGGCAACGCCACTTTTTGCCGCTGCGCTCATCGGCATGACGAGCGTGATCGAGGTGGTGTCGGAGAGCTGGGCCGGCCCAATGGGGAAGTCGTCGCCGAGGTCGGTGGCATAGGCGGCCACGGGCACGCTCACGGTGTCGAGACCGAGCTCGGAGACGGGCGCCACGTCGACGGGCCCGCCGCCCTCCGCCGGGTCAGCGCTCCTGAGCGAGTAGGTGCCGTCGTCGCCCATGCCGATCCACTCGTAGTCGCCGAGGTCCGCCGGCGGCACCAGCACGTCGATCGTCTCGGCGGTCCCGGTGAGGGGAGAGATCGACCCGTAGGTGTCCGCGTTGGTGGCGTTCAGCAGGTTGAAGGCCACGCAGGAGAGCTGCGTCGGGTCTTGCTCGCCCGCGGCAAGGCCCAGGTGCGCGGCGAGCCGGCGCCACGTGCCGTCGTCCACGAGCTGGATGACGGCCTGGCCGTAGCCCTGCCGGTCGAGCTGGAAGCCCCCGTAGTGGTTGGTCCGCTCGTTGAACGTGTCCACGGCGTCCCAGCTCACGGCGCCCTCGCTCACGTGGACGTCTGCCGCCACGCGGGCCACGCCGCTTACGCTGCCCTCGCGCACGCCCTCCACGCCGGAGATGTCCGAGGTGATGCCCTCGAGGTTCGAGGCGACGGGATCCTCGGAGATGACGGCCGACGGCTCGGGGGACGAGACGTACATCTGCATGTCCGCGCTGCCGTAGTCCATGTAGCCCATGGCGCAGGTGATGTAGATCGAGACGAGCCCTGCCGTGACGAGCAGCGCCACCGAGACGGCGAGCGCGATGGCGGAGACGCGCGACTTGCTCGCTGAGACCGCGAGCGTGCGACGGGCGAGAAACGCGGGCATGCCACCGATTTGGGCCGCCAGGCCGCGAGGCCTCGTGCCGTCGGCGGAGAGGTCGTCCATCGCGCCGCGGCGGCGCCTGAAGACGCGGCGCAGGCGACGGTTCGGCCGCACGTCCTGGGTCTGGCGGATCGCGTCAACGGCGGAGACGCGGCTCGCCCGCAGCGCCGGCACGAAGGCGCTGAGCAAGAGCGTGAGTGCGGTGAGCCCTGCCGCGACGGCGAGGTCGGCAGGGGCGATCACCAGGCGGAGGGAGACGCCCTCGCCGAGCATGATGTCCCAGCCCTCGGACGTGAGGGCGAAGACCGCTGCCGTGCCGGCAATGCCGATTGCAAGCCCGAGGGGGATGCCCACGACGCCCAAGAGCGCTGCCTCGGTGTAGACCGTGCGCCTGAGCTGCCGGCGGGACGCGCCGAGCGAGGAGAGCAGGCCGAACTGGCGTGTGCGCTCGGAGATTGAGATCGTGAAGGCGTTCGAGATGAGTGAGACGGCCGCCACGACGATCACGACCGCGAGCACGGCGGCGAACTGCGCGAGCGAGTCGAAGATCTGACGATCGGGGGTGAGGCCCTGGTACGTGAGCAGGGAGTTGTTCGCGGTCCAGCTGCCGTCCTTGCCAAGGAGCGAGCCCATGAGGCCCTCGAGCTCGTCTCGGCTCGAGTATCCGGTGGTCGAGAAGTACGCGGTGGACGTCTCGGTGCCGGAGGCGGTCGCGGCGGGTTCGTCCGGGCTGACGTAGGCGACGTTGCTGCCCATGTAGCTGGGCTCCACGAAGCCGACCACGGTGTAGGTGCGCGCCTCGCCAACGTCAGAGAGCGTCTCGAGTGTGGTCTCGCTCTCCGAGACGATGTTGCCCTCGGCGTCGGTCTCGTAGGTGTAGTCGATGTTGAGGTAGCTCCCTGAGGATATCGCGGAAGTGTCGCCGTCGAGCCACGTGCGACGCCCGAGGGAGAGCGTGACGGTGCTGCCCAGCTCGAGCTTGCCCTCGGAGGTCGCCCCGGAGGAGACGCCCTCGATCGACGAGTCGCCGCCCGTGAGCTCGGCGCCGCGCAGGAAGGAGGGGAGGGCTATCTCGCCCGGGCTCTCGGGCAGGCGTCCCTCCACTACGGCTGGATCGCTGACGACGTCGTACGACGTGTCGCCGGCAGCGCGCGGGAGGTCGGCGCTCTCGCTTGTCGTGGAGACCACGCCGAGGTAGGTGCCGTACGTTGGCGAGTCGTCGGCGGAGAGCGCGGCAGCGCCGAGGTCCCTTCTCGTGGCGAGGCGGTCGAGGTGGTCGCCCGCCAGCGTCCTGAGGTTCCCGAGCGTGGCGTCGTCGGTGTAGTCAAAACTCACCTGCCAGACGCCGTCGAGCGCGCGCTGGCGCTCGAGCAGCGCCGAGCGAAGGCTCGTGACGCTCGTGAGCACGGCCATGAGCAGGCCGCACGCGAGCGCCACGCCCACGACGGTGACGGCGGTGCGCACACGGTTGGCCTTGAGCGAGCGCAGCGTGAAGCGCGTGAAGACGTTGCCGCGAGGCGCGGACGCGGTTGTCGCGAGCCCGTGGTCCTTCTCGCCCCGCGGGACCCGCTCGTCCCTGAGGTGCTTTGCCATGTTGATCACCGCGCCCTCGTGTCGGACGCGACGCGACCGTCCTCGAGCGCGATCACGCGGTCGGCGGTGAGCGCGATGTCCTCGTCGTGCGTGATCACGATGAGCGTCTGCTTGAGCTCTCGGTTGGACTTGCGCAAAAGTGACATGATCTCGGCGGAGTTCTTGGAGTCGAGGTTGCCGGTGGGCTCGTCCGCCAGCACCACTGCTGGCGCATTCATGAGGGCCCGGCCGATGGCTACGCGCTGCTGCTGGCCGCCGGAGAGCTGGTTGGGCAGGTGATGCTCGCGCCCGGAGAGTCCGAGCGTGCGCAGGAGCCCCGTGAGCCGTCGCTCGTTGACCTTGCGGCCGTCCATGAGTACGGGCAGGCACATGTTCTCCACCACGTCAAGCACGGGTACGAGGTTGTAGAACTGATAGACGAGGCCGACCTCGCGGCGCCTGAACACCGCGAGCTGCTCGTCCGTGCGCTCAAAGACGTTCTCGCCGTTTAGAAACACGGTTCCCGACGTGGGCCGGTCCACGCCGCCGATCATGTGCAGAAGCGTCGACTTGCCCGACCCCGAGCTGCCGATGATCGCCACGAACTCGCCCGCACCCACCGAGAAGCTCACGTCGTCGAGCGCACGCACGGCGGTGTCGCCCGAGCCATACGTCTTGGTGAGGTGCTCAATTCGCAGAATGTCCATGCTGCCTCCTTGTGGTTATCGTCAATTCTATGGTGGGGGAGGCGTCCTGCATGGGTGTGACGCATGAGTGACGATTCTGTAAGGGGGGCAGCGTGACAAAGGTGACAGGGTAAACTGTCACCATTTTCAAGCGCGCTCCCGCCTTGTCATACCGTTGCCTTGAAGAAGACGATGTCGAAGCGCGCGCCGCCGCCTGCGACGTTGCCGGCGCGGATGGAGCCGCCCTGTGCGGTGACGAGGCTCTTTGCGAGCGCAAGGCCAATGCCCACGCCGCCCGGGTCAACCTCGGAGGGCGCGCTCTTCTCGCCCCCGCGGTAAAAGCGCTCGAAGACGTGCGGAAGGTCCTCCGGCGCAATGCCGGGGCCGGTGTCCTCCACGCACAGCCGGAAGGCCAGCGCGTCTTCCGTGCAGCTCACACGCACCGTACCGCCGGCCGGCGTGTGCTCTAGGCAGTTCTTGAGCACGTTCTCGAGTGCCTCGGCCGTCCAGGCGAGGTCCCCCTCAAAGACGGCGCCGTCCTGGACGCTGAGCTCGAGCGTCACGTCGGCGAGGTCAAACGCCACCAACAGCGGTTCGCTTGCGTGCGTCACGAGCTCGCTGCCGTTCACGCGGGTGCGGACAAAGCGCACCACGCCTGCGTCGATGCGCGCAAGCTTGAGCAGGGACGAGACGAGCCACTCCACGCGGTCCTCGAGCCGCTCCATCGTGCGCAGGCGCGCGAGCTCCGTCTCGTGGCCGCCCGCCTCCGCGAGCTGGCCGCGTACGAGCGAGGTCATGAGGGCAAGTGAGGTGAGCGGCGTCTTGAGCTGGTGCGAAATGTCTGCCAAGGCATCTGCCAGGGCGTTCTTCTCGCGCTCAAGCTCCTCGTTGGCAAGGGCCAGTCTGCTGGTCATCTTGTCAAGCTCAGATGCGAGAATTGCGAGCTCGCCCTCGCGCATACGCTCAAAGCTCACGCTGCGCGACCCGTGTAGCACGTCATCGATTTGAGATGCCATGTGCGCGAGCGCCCGGTAGCGCCGCCATGTGACAGAGAGGAACACGCACAGCAGGGCTGCCGTCGCGCCCGCGACGCAGAGCGCGGCCGTCTTGTCCGCCAGCCTCCAGGCGGCAGCGGCTCCGAGCGCCCCCACCACAAGAAAAGCGACCACGGCGCGGCATACCTCGCGGTTCCTTAAGATCACGCAGCCCCTCCCTTGCCGCGCGCCTTGTATCCCAGCCCGCGCACGGTGACGATGAGCTCGGGTGTCGCCGGGTCGTCCTCAAGCTTGTCGCGCAGGCGCTTGATGTAGACGGAGAGCGTGTTCTCCTCCACGTAGGCGCCGGCGTCGTCCCAGAGGGCGTCGCGCATCATGTCGCGGGTTACCAGCTTCTCGGCGTTCTTTGCAAAGAGGAGCAGCAGGCGGTACTCAAGGGCGGAGAGAAGCACCTCGCGCCCGTCCTTCTCCACGTAGGCGCGGTCCGGGTCGATGGTCACGCGCCCCAGGCTGAGCGTGGAGCGCTCCGGGTGCGCGCGGCGTATGGCCGCCTGTATGCGTGCCACGAGCTCGCGCGGGCGGAAGGGCTTTGCCACGTAGTCGTCCGCTCCCATGGAGAGGCCGGTCACGGTGTTGAGCTCGTCGTCTGCCGCGGTGAGAAAGATGACGGGGACGTCTGGCGTCACGCGCTTGACGGCGTTGCAGACGGCAAAGCCGTTGCCCTCGGCGAGCGTAAGGTCAACGAGTGCGAGCGCATAGTCGGCGCCTGGCCCGCACGCAAGCTCAACAGCGCCCTTTTGGGTAGGGGAGGAGTCCACCACGTAGCCCTCGTTTGCCAGCAGCTCAGAGAGCCCCTCAACGATGAGCGGGTCATCCTCTGCAAGCAGGATTTTCTGCCGTACCATTTTGCCCCCTTCGTCCACACCCGAGTATACGTGCCGGGGCGGCCTGGACAGCGTGACGGTTTGGTCACTTGGGGGCGCCTGGTCTGTTGCGTGCGATTTTCAAACAGGGTCTTTAGTACTACCGAATAGGTGACATTTCTTTACCTCGTCGTTTGCCCGACGGGAGTGGGCCGATGCCTTTCCTCCTTTCAAAATCCGCACACAATGTTCCGTTGAGCCAAGTGACGAGTGCAAAACGGCCCCCTCACGGCGGTCCGTAGTCGATGAACGGTATGTTTCTTGGCGGTTAGCGGTCAGAAACCATGTGGGAACTGTGGAGGGGATTCAGATGTTAAGCGCGCAACATGTCCGACGTTCTAAAGCTCTGCAAAGGGGGAAACATGAACGGAATCGTTATCGTGCTCGTCGCGGCTGTGGTGCTGGTCGTCGGGTACCTGCTCTATGGGCGATGGCTCGCGCGCACGTGGGGCATCGACGAGCAGGCCCTCACTCCCGCCCGTCGCATGGAGGACGGCAGGAACTTCTCGCCTGCCTCGTGCTTCACGGTCTTCTCGCACCAGTTCAGCTCCATCTGCGGCGCGGGCCCCGTCACGGGCACGATCGCCGCCATGATGTTCGGCTGGCTGCCGGTGCTGCTGTGGGTTCTCGTGGGCGGCATCTTCTTTGGCGCCGTGCACGACTTTGGCGCGCTCTACGCCTCGGTGCGCAACAACGGCAAGTCGCTCGCGCAACTCATCGAGAAGTACATCGGTCGCACGGGTCGTCGCCTCTTCCTTCTCTTTAGTTGGCTCTTCACCATCATCGTGATCGCCGCTTTTGTGGACATGGTCGCGGGCACGTTCAAGGCCACCTTCGATGCCGCGGGTGCCGTCGACACCGCGACCTCATACGCCGGCGGCGCCGCGGGCACCATCTCGATTCTCTTCACGTTTGTGGCCATCGCCTTTGGCTGGATTAACCGCCGCTTTGGCCTTAAGGGCTGGAAGGAGCTCGTGCTCGCCGTCGTGCTCTTTGTGGTGATGTTTGCCGTGGGCATGCAGTTCCCGGTGTACCTGGACAAGCTCGGTTGGTTTGCGGTCATCACCGTCTACCTGCTCTTTGCCGCTGCCATGCCCATCCAGACGCTCAAGCAGCCGCGCGACTACCTCACCTCGATCATGATGCTCGTCATGATCGCCTGCGCCGTGGTGGGCGTCTTTGTGCTTGGTGCCGCCGGCCAGGCGGAGATGACCGCCCCCATGGTGGCCGACCTCGGCGTCCTCGCTGACAAGGGCAGCTATCTCTTCCCGCTGCTCTTTGTCTCCGTGGCATGCGGCGCGCTCTCCGGCTTCCACAGCCTTGTCTCCACCAACACCTCCTCCAAGCAGCTCTCCAACGAGAGGGACGCGCTGCCCGTTGGCTACGGTGCCATGGTGCTCGAGTCATTTGTGGGCGTGCTCGCCATCGTCTTTGCGGCGATCATGTTCTCCGACCTCAACACCGCCGGGACCGGCCTGCTCAACAACGGCGCCGCGGCAACGCCGTTCCAGATCTTCTCGCAGGGCGTGGCCCGCGGCATGACTTCCTTTGGCGTGGACTCCACGCTCGCCACCGTCTTCATGACGATGTGCGTCTCAGCGCTCGCGCTCACCTCCGTCGACGCCGTGGCGCGCATCGGGCGCCTCTCGTTCCAGGAGTTCTTCTCCAAGAGCAACGACGCTGCCGAAGAGGCGGGCGCGGGCACCGAGGGCGCGGCCAGGTTCTTCTCTAACACCTGGGTCGCCACCGTGCTCACGCTGGCGCTGGGTCTCGCCCTCGCCTTCGGCGGCTACAACAACATCTGGCCGCTCTTTGGCGCGTCCAACCAGCTGCTCGGTGGCATGACGATGATCATGCTGGCGGTCTTCTGCAAGTGCACCGGCCGCAAGGGCTGGATGCTCTACGTGCCCGTGGCGTTTCTGCTGGCGTGCACGTTCACCTCACTCGTTCAGAGCATCATTGGCTGCGTGAACGCGCTCGCCGCAAGTGGGGCGGCGGTGATCGCCACCTCGGGCCTGCAGCTCGTCTTTGCGATCCTGCTGGTGGTTCTTGGCCTCATCGTGGCATACAACTGCCTTCGCGAGCTCTTTACCAAGAACGCTGGCTCCATTCCGGACGAGGAGCCCGAGTGGTCCGAGCTTGGCCGTGATCACTGCGGCAAGTAGCTGCTCGCTTTAGCTGGCACGGGCGGCTCCCGGAGGTTTTTCAGGTCAGAAACGTCCTGGAGCCGCCCTTTCCCAAGCACGGGCAGCTCTCGGACGATTTTTACCCCAGGGCCACTACGGCACACAGGCGTCCCGAGGGGACGTCCGGAGAATGGCCCTGGCGCGCTTCTCGTGAGGGTATGCGCGGGCGAGAAGATCGTGAAAGCGCGCGTTGTGGCTAGGCTCGAGCAGGTGGGTGAGCTCGTGGGCCACCACGTACTCCAGGCAGCTGGGGGGATATGCCGCCAGACGCACGTTGATGCGAATGCGTCCCGTCTTTGGGGTGCATGAGCCCCAGCGCGTTGACATCGCTCGCAGTTGCCAGCCGCTCGCGTGCGCTCCGACGGCTTCCTCCATGCGAGAGATGGCATCTGGCAGCCGCGCCGCCAGCTCCCTGCGGTAGAGCTCGTCGGCCGAGGTTCCCTCCGGCAGGCTTACGAGCTTTCCCCAGAGCGGAACGAACCCGTCCTCGGGCTCCGCGGCGCACTTCTCGCGGCAATCAATTCTCGCGCGCAGCCAGTCCTCGTGGTCATCGAGAAAGCGCTGGGCGGTTTCCAGCGAGGTGCGGAGGGGGACGGAGAGGTGCGCCGTTCCGTCCGAGCGCACGCGCAGGTTGAGCCGCCGAACGCGCCTGCGCTCGACCTCCACCGGGATCCCTCCCGGTCCGCCTGCCATAAGCGTTCTCTTCATGACGTCCATTCTACGGGTTAAACGACCGCCCGCCTCGGCACGTAAGTTTTTTGGAGGCACGGCAACAGGCGCACCCAACATTGTTCCACGACCAAAGCCCATGCTGCAGTGTACCCGAGTTGTGCGAGGTGGGTTTGGTGAGGACGGGTTTGGGTACCATGAAAGCGTCATAAAACGCTATCCAAGGAATCCCATGCTCGAGCTCAACGACATCTGCAAGCGCTACACCACGGGCTCCTTCACTCAGGTCGCACTCGACCACGTCTCCGTTGCCTTCCGGGACAATGAGTTTGTTGCGGTTCTGGGCCCCTCGGGCTCCGGCAAGACCACGATGCTCAACATCGTGGGCGGCCTCGACCACTTTGATGAGGGTGACCTCGTGATCGATGGCATCTCCACGCGCAGGTACAAGGACCGCGACTGGGACACCTACCGCAACAATCGCATCGGCTTTGTGTTTCAGAGCTACAACCTCATTCCGCACCAGACCGTCCTCGCCAACGTGGAGCTCGCGCTCACGCTCTCGGGCGTGGGTCGCTCCGAGCGCCGTCGTCGCGCGCTGGACGCCCTCGCGCGCGTGGGCCTCGCTGACCATGTGAACAAGAAGCCCAGCCAGCTCTCCGGCGGCCAGATGCAGCGCGTGGCCATCGCCCGCGCCCTCATCAACGACCCGGAGATCCTGCTTGCCGACGAGCCCACGGGCGCCCTTGACTCGGCTACCTCCGTGCAGGTCATGGACCTCCTCAAGGAGGTCGCGCAGGACCGTCTGGTCATCATGGTCACGCACAACCCGGAGCTTGCGCACCAGTACGCCACGCGCATCGTCGAGCTCTCAGACGGCCACATCACCTCGGACTCCGACCCCTTCGACCCCGCAACGGCCCCGCGCCGCGAGGCCAAGCGGGCCCGGCGCACCTCCATGAGCTTCCTCACGGCCCTTGGCCTCTCGTTCAACAACCTCATGACCAAGAAGGGCCGCACCATCATGACGGCCTTCGCGGGCTCGATCGGCATCATCGGCATCGCGGCCATTCTCGCCTTGGCAAACGGCGTGAACGAGTACATAGCCCGCGTTGAGGAGGACACCCTCTCCAGCTACCCGCTCACCATCAGCAAGCAGAGCATGGACATCTCGGGCATGCTCTCCGAGGACCTTGGCGCAACCGAGCAGTCCTCCGGCGAGAAGGACGGCGATGCCGAGGACTCCGCCCAGATCCCCGAGTTCATGATGCTCACCGACATGTTTGCCTCCGTTGGCAGCAACGACCTCTCCGGCCTCAAGAGCTACCTCGAGTCCGGCAGGGCGGGCATCGAGGACTACGTCAACGCCATCCAGTACGATTACGGCATTACGCCGCTCGTCTACGCTGCCGACACCTCCGACGGAGTCACACAGCTCAATCCCAACGCGCTCTCCACGGCCATGACCGGCGGCGCCTCGGGGACGGCTACCGCCGGCATGTCCACGGGCGGCATGTCCGTCTTCAACGAGATGATCGACGACCAGGAGCTCCTTGACTCGCAGTACGATGTCGTTGCCGGACGATGGGCGACGGGGGTCGACGAGTGCGTGCTCGTGCTCACGCAGAGCGGGCGCATCAGCGACTACACGCTCTATGGCATCGGCGTGCTTGACCCTGCCGATCTCACGGAGATGGTGAGCTCGGCCATGAGCGGCACGGCGGGGGAGACCCAGATCGCAGAGACGGACGTGGACTTCACCTACGATGACGCGCTCGCGCTCGACTTCAAGGTGATCAGTCCCGCCGACGTCTATCGCAAGAACGCCGAGACGGGCGGCTGGACGGATATGTCCTCTGACGAGAAGTTCATGACAGACGCGGTGAACAATGGTCTTGACCTGCACGTGGTTGGCGTCGTGCGCCCCAACGAGAGCACCGACGCCAAGGCGCTCTCGGCCGGCATTGCCTACACGCCCGAGCTAACGCTCGAGCTCATGGAGCGCTCCGACAACTCCGAGATCGTCCAGCAGCAGCTCAAAGACCCCGAGGTCGACGTCTTCACCGGCAAGACCTTCGACACCCTACAGGACGAGGCGAAGAAGGGCGTTGACCTCGAGAGCCTCTTCAGCGTGGACGAGGACGCGCTTCGCTCGGCGTTCTCGTTTGACACGAGCTCCCTCGCCGCGGGCTTTGACCCCTCGGGAATTGACCTCTCCGGCATCTCGGTTGACCTCACGAGCGTGGCCAACTCGGTAGATGTGGAGTCGCTCGTGGCCGGTGCCCCCGCCCCGGACTTCTCCGCCATCCTTGACCGGGAGCTCTCCGACCCAGCGCTCACGACCGAGCAGCTCGAGGAGGTGGCCCAGCTTGGAGGCAAGCTTAGCCAGGGCTTTGTTTCCTGGTGGGGGGAGAATGCCGGCGCCATAGACCCCGATGACCCCGAGTTTGTCCAGAAGGTTGCGGGCTACTTCAACCAGTACCTTGAGACCGAGGGCGTGCAGGCGATTCTCGCTCAGGTGGAGGCCGTTGCCGGTCAGCCCGTGCGCGAACGCGTCCAGCAGATTGTCACCGAGTACGTCTCAAACAGCCTCGCGCCCTATCTCCAGAGCTTCCTCCAGGGCCTGACGGCGCAGATCGGCTCTGCCATCTCCACCCAGCTCCAGAGCGCCATGGCGAGCGTGCTCGAGCAGTATGCCTCTCAGGCCGTGGCGAGCCTCTCCAACCTCCAGAGCGCCTTCAGCGTCAACGCGGACACGCTCGCAAGCGCCATCCACTTCAACATGGACGCCGAGGACCTTGCCTCGCTCATGGAGAGCTATGCCAACGCGTCCCAGCTCACCTATGACAACAACCTCCAGACGCTCGGCTACGCCACGCCCGACGACCCCGCCGCCATCCAGATCTACCCCAAGGACTTTGAGGCCAAGGAGCGTGTGGTGGACGCCATTGACGTCTACAACGACGAGCAGCGCGCCGCCGGCAACGACGACGCCGTCATCAGCTACACGGACTACATGGGCGTCATCATGGGCAGCGTCACGGACATCGTGAACATGATCTCGCTCGTTCTCATTGCCTTTGTCTCCATCTCCCTTGTGGTGAGCTCCATCATGATCGGCATCATCACCTACATCAGCGTGCTCGAGCGCAAGAAGGAGATCGGCATCCTGCGCGCCATCGGTGCCTCCAAGGGCAACGTCGCGAGCGTCTTCAACGCGGAGACCTTCATCGAGGGCCTCATTTCCGGCATCTTTGCCATCGCGGTTGTGGTGGGGGTGTCCATCCCCGTCAACGCCTGGGTTCTGGCGGACTTTGACGTTCAGAACATCATGAGCCTACCTTGGAGCTCGGCGGCGATTCTCGTCTGCATCTCCGTCGTGCTCACCCTTGTGGCGGGCCTCATCCCAAGCTCGGCGGCCAGCCGACGCGACCCGGTCGAGGCCCTGCGCAGCGAGTAGTCGACGGGTCCGTCCCATGAGTGCCTTCGCCACAGGAATCGTGAGAAGCGTCCGATCATCTCTCGGGCGCTTTCTTGCCATCATGGTGATCGTGGCCCTTGGGTGCGGCTTCTTCGCGGGCCTGCGCATGAGCGGGCCGGACATGCGCACCGCGGCGGATGCCTACTATGACGAGACGGGCCTCTGGGACCTGCGCGTCATCTCCACTCTTGGATTTGGCGAGAATGACGTGGAACGCCTCGCGTCCATTGATGGCGTGGACGCGGCGGCGGGGGTCATGTCCGTCGACGCAATGGTGCGCCTGGGCACCGAGCAGATGGCAGCTCGTGTGTCGTCGCTTCCCGATGAGCACGCGAGCGGGAAGGAGCCCACCCTTGACCAGCTTGTCCTGCGCGAGGGGCGCTACCCCAGCGCGGCGGGGGAGTGCGTTGTCTCGGCAGACGCTCCCGGTCTTGAGATTGGGGTGGGCGACACCATCGAGGTGCTCTACGAGTCCAGCGATAACGACGTGCTCTCCGTGCACACGCTCACCGTCGTGGGCACCGTGAGCTCCTCGAACTACCCCTATACCATCAGCTTTGGGTCCACCACGCTCGGCTCGGGCATGCTCGACCAGTACGTTTACGTCACCGCTGACACCTTTGTCGAGGACACGCCCTTCTCGGAGGTTCACCTGAGCGTTGCCTCTGCCGAGGGCGCGGTGAGCGGCTCCGACGCCTACTGGGACGTAGTGGATGGGGCCAAGGGGCGCATCGAGGACGACTTGGTATCTCTTGCCGAATCACGCCTCGATGACCTGCGATCTTGCGCACAGGGAGAGCTTGACGAGTCCCGTGCGGAGTTTGAGCGCGAGCGCGAAGACGTGGAGGAGGAGCTTGAGTCGTCGCGCAACGAGCTTGACGAGGCGGCGTCGCAGATCTCGGCAGCCGAGGAGGAGGTATTCTCAGCGGAGGCAGAGGTCGAGTCGGGAAGGTCCGAGCTCGCGACGCGGCGCCAGCAGGTCGAGGAAGGTCTCGCCACGGCGCAGGCAGCCATCGACGCCTCTCAGATCGAACTTGACGCCAGAAGCTCCGAGCTCGAGGCGCAGGCATCGCAGGTCGAGCTGGCGCGCTCCTCATACGAGAACGGGGTGACGGCCCTTCTTGCCGCGCTCTCCGAGCAGGGGGTCGAGGCAGGGGGCCTCGACGACGCGGTTCAGGCGCTCTATGCCGCCATCTCTGAGCAGCAGGCCGCAAAGGAGCAGCTTGTCTGTGCCGTGGAGCAGCTTGCCACGCTTGAGACCACCGGCGAGCTCACTGACGAGCAGTCCGCTCGGCTTGAGTCTGCGCGGTTTCAGCTCGTCTGTCTGGACACCACGCTGCCGCAGCTCTCCTCGGCACGTGAGCAGGCCTCGCAGCTCGTCTCCGTACGCGACGCGGTGAGCGCCTATGACGAGGGCACTGCGCAGGTCAAGGCCGCACAGGCAAAGATTGACGCCTCCCGTCAGGAGCTTTCAGAGCGGCGAGCGTCCGCCCAGTCCCAACTTGACGCGGCGCAGGCGCGGCTTGACGCCGCCGAGGCGGAGGTCGAGCGGGGGCACGCGCAGCTCTCATCCTCTCGAGACGAGTACGAGGAGGGGCTCGCCGCATGGGAGGATGCCCGGGCAGAGGCCGACGAGCGCTTTGCCGGGGCGGAGGAAGAGCTCAGCGACGCCCAGTTGGAGATTGACTCCCTCGAGGTGCCGAGCCTTTACGTGCTGGACCGCTCGCAGAGTGAGGGCGCCGCTACCTATCAGGCGGACTCCGAGCGCATGGACACCATCTCGACCGTCTTCCCGTTCATGCTCTTCCTTGTTGCGGCACTCGTCGCCCTCACCACGATGACGCGCATGGTCGAGGACGAGCGCGTTCAAATGGGGACGTACAAGGCGCTTGGCTACGGCGTGGGGCGCATTGCCGGGCGCTATCTCGTGTATGCCGCGCTGGCCTCCGCAACGGGGGCCGTCCTGGGCATTGCCGTGCTCTCTCAGGTGCTCCCATGCGTTGTGATGTATGCCTACTCGATCATCTACGCCGTTCCGCAGCTGCCGCTCCCGCTTCCCGTCGATCTTGCCATTGCGCTTGCCTCGGGCGGCCTTGGAGTGGGCGTTACGCTCCTTGCCACGCTTGCCGCCGTCGGCGCCGCCCTTAGGGAGACTCCGGCCCAGCTCATGCAGCCCCGTGCGACCAAGGCCGGCCGACGCATCCTTCTCGAGCGCGTGCGCCCGCTCTGGAAGCGCCTTTCCTTCCTGCGCAAGGTCGCGGCCCGAAACCTCTTCCGTTACAAGAGACGCCTGCTCATGACCGTCATTGGCGTCTCCGGCTGCACCGCTCTCCTCCTTGTGGGCTTTGGTCTGCATGACGCCATCTGGGACATCATCGACAACCAGTTTGGCCCCATCATTCACTACAACACCACCGTCACCCTTACGGATGACGCCAGTAAGAAGGACGAGGAGCGTGTCAACGACCTGCTGGACGAGGCGGGTGCGGACCTGCTCGCGCGCGTGAGCCTCCTGAACCTGCGCGCAGGCTCGGCCTCCTCTGACGAGACGCTTTCCGTCCAGGTTGTGGTGCCAGAGGACGCCGCGGGGTTTGAGCGAGCGCTGTCGCTGCGCGAGCGCGTGTCTCAGAGGCCGCTCTCGCTTGAGGGCAACGGCATCCTTCTCTCCGAGAAGACCGCGGGAAAGCTTGGGGTCGGAGCTGGCGACGAGCTTGTGCTCTACGCCCAAGATGCTGTTGGCAACGCCACGGGTGAGGGCGCTCACCTGCGTGTGGAGGGCGTCGTCGAGAACTACGTCGGTAACGTCGCCTATCTGCCCCCCGTGTGCTGGGACGCGCTCGCTCGGGCCGGGGTCGTTGTTGGCGACGCGCCGTCCTTCTCGACGCTCTACCTTAACGTGGGCGAGGACGCCGGGCTCAGAGACGAGCTGGCGGAGAGGCTCGAGGAATCGGGCGGCGCCCCCACGGTCGTCTTCACTGACGAGACGGTGGAGATGTATAGAGACATGCTCTCTGCCGTTGACCTCATCGTTGTGGTGCTCATCGTCTCTGCCGCCGCACTTGCGGCGGTGGTGCTCTACAACCTCACGAACATCAACATCGGCGAGCGCGTCCGAGAGATCGCGACGCTCAAGGTGCTGGGCTTCAAGCGCGGCGAGGTCTACGCCTACATTTTCCGCGAGGTGCTCATCCTGACGCTCCTAGGAGATGCCCTGGGCCTTGTCCTGGGCACGTGGCTCGAGGGCTTTGTCATCGTGACCGCCGAGGTTGACGTGGTGATGTTTGGCCGCGTGATTCACCCGGCAAGCTATGTGTACGCGTTTGCCCTCACGCTCGTTTTCTCCGTCTTTGTCATGCTGCTGATGCGACGCAAGCTCGATCGCATTGACATGGTGGAGAGCCTCAAGTCGGTGGACTAGGGCCCGAGGGCTATACTGGGCGCAGGAGATGGGAGGATCCATGCTGCAGCGTGATTACATTCTTGAGATCGTCGGTGTGTTTGTGGGAGGGATAACCGACGCCCTTGGTCGCGCGCTGAGGGGGGACCAGTCTGGCTTTGTTGACGCCGAGCATGAGATTGCCGACCTCCTTGAGCTGGAGCCCACGACGGCGCTCGCGCTCTCGCCGGACTCCCTTGTCACGATGATGGTGCTCTCGGGCATGGGTGACTCCGTCGCGGCGTATGTGTGCTACGCGCTCGAGCGTCTTGCCGTGCTCTACGAGCGCAGGGGAAACGAGGATCTTGCTGGCCTCAGGCACCTGCAGGCCCGCGCCGTGGGAGAGTCCTTTGGCTGCGACCCCGCAGACGTTCCCGAGGAGCTCCTCTCGCTCGAAGCCGAGCTCTCCTCGTAGACCGTGCCTCGCCCAGCGGTTGCCGGCGCTGCGATCATGCTCCCCTCTATTTTGCTTGGCGTCTTGCTGAGCCGAGCCATTTTTTGACCGCCCCCCTGCGGTTCGCGGACATATCTCGCATTTTTGTCATCTCGTTGTCACGAATGCGTAAGGAGCTATAAACTCTTGGAATTGCTTAATGTTATCTGACGGGGGTGGGGATGGAGCTCGTAGCGTGGCTGATTCGCGCGTTGTTCCGCGCTCTGAGCCTCTTTCCGCAGCAGCGAAAGATCGTCCTGCTCTCCCGCCAGGCGGCGCGCCCCTTTGACTTCTCACTCATAGAGCCCGAGCTCGCCCGTCGCTTTCCCGGTCACCGCATCGTCTGGTCCTGCGTTGCCACCATCGGTGAGATGAGCGTCCCGCTCATGCTCCAACAGCTGTGGCACGTTTCCACGGCGGAGCTTTGCCTGGTGGACGGGTACGTTCCTGCCGTCTCGCTTCCTCGCCGCCATCGTGCGATCGTGGTCCAGGAGTGGCATGCCCTCGGGGCCATCAAGAAGTTTGGCTATCAGTCCCTTGGCACCGCCGCCGGGCGCTCGGCGCACGCTGCGAGCGCGCTCAGGATGCACCGCGGGTACGACTTTGTGATAGCGGGCATGCCCGGTGCGGTCGACGCGTTTTCCGAGGCCTTCGACGTTCCTAGGGAGAAGATCGCCCCGCTCGGCCTGCCACGCATTGACTATCTCTGCTCTGACGCGTTCTCTGCCACGCGCGCCCGGCGCTTTGCTCGTGCCGACAGGGCGCTCAAGGAGGCGTTCTCCACGTATCCCGATGCCTCCTCATGCGATCGCACCGTGCTCTACGCCCCCACCTTCCGTAAGGGAAACGCCGACCCTCAGTGGCTCGAACATGCCGTTCTCTCCCTTTGCACCGCGCTCTCCGGGACTTCCACAAGGCTCGTTGTTGCCGAGCACCCGCTCGACGGCGTCCACGGGTATGCCCGCGCGCTTGGGACGCCCGTCGCCTTCATGCGCGGCGTGCCCACGATCGATTTGCTCCATGCCGCGGACTATGTCATTACGGACTATTCGACCGTTGCCTTTGAGGCGGGCTTTGCCGGCAGGCCGACGCTCTTCTACGTCCCGGATATCGAGGAGTACCGCGCCTCTCCCGGCCTCAACATCGATCCGCTGGTCGTGCTGCCCACGATTTCCTTTACCGATGCCGATGAGCTCGCCGAGGTTCTTCTCGGTACAAGGCCCTATGACGAGAAGGCTTTTTCTGCTTTCATGGACGAGAGCTCCCAGGGCGTCCGCGATGGTTCCATTGTCAGGATCGTCGATGCGCTCGAGGCCGCGCTCGCCCGTCCCAAGACGCTGGAGCCCGCATGAAGACCATAGGTTCTGCCAGAAGGCTCGTTCGCTCCGTGGGGCTTGGCGTGCTCAGGCATCTGCCGCGCACGCGCCTGCTCGTGCGCAAGATCTACTGGGCGCGGCAGGGGAGGAGCTACGGGCGGCTCGCGGCCAATGTTGACGTTGACGAGCGGCTTGTGTTCTTCGAGTCATTTGGGGGGCGCTCTCTCTCGTGCTCGCCTCGAGCGATCTTTCTGTCCATGCTCCGGCAGGAGCGCTTCTTGGGCTACCGCTTTGTGTGGAGCTTCAAGGGCGAGGAGAAGACTGAGGAGATGCGCTCGTGCGAGGAGCTTGCGGATTCGCGCGTCTCGCTCGTTCAGCGCGGCTCCGACGAGTACTTCCGCGCGCTTGCCGCCGCAAAGGTCCTTGTGCTCAACACGCGCCTTCCCGAGTACGTGACGCCCAAGCCCGAGCAGATCTATGTCCAGTGCTGGCACGGAACGCCCCTCAAGCGCCTGGGTTACGACGTTGAGATCGAGACCACCAACGCCCTCAACACCACCTCCGAGCTCGCCGACCGCTTTGGCATGGACGCCGCAAAGTGGACCCATCTGCTCTCGCCCTCTCCATACACCTCAAAGCACCTGGCGGATGCCTTCGGCCTGCCCGAGGAGCGTCGCGCCGAGGTCATTCTCGAGGAGGGCTATCCCAGAAACGACGAGATCGCCCTTGCGGCTGCGGACCCCACACAGGCGAGAAGGGCTCAGTTGCGCGCGCTTCTTGGCATCCCAGAGGGAAAGCGCGCGCTGCTCTACGCCCCCACCTGGCGCGACGACTCCTATCAGGCGGGCGTTGGCTACACCTTTGACTACCTCATCGACTTTGACCTTCTGAGCCGAGAGCTGGGGAAGGAGTGGGTGGTGCTCTTCCGCCCGCACTACTACATTGCCAACCACTTTGACTTCTCGGCGTACGAGGGCTTTGTCATTGACGTCTCTGCCTGGGACAACGTGAACGACCTCTACGTTGCCGCGGACGTTCTGGTGACGGACTACTCGAGCGTGATGTTTGACTATGCCATCCTGCGCCGACCCATCATGCTCTTCGTCCCGGACTACGAGACGTATGCCAACGACATCCGTGGCTTCTACTTTGACCTGGCTGAGATTCCCGGCCCGCACTGCCGTGAGACGGCGGAGCTCGTGGGCGCGCTCAAGGACCTGGAGGGGTACTGGGAGCGCTATGGCAAAGCGTACGATGCGTACGTGCGACGGTTTTGCCCCAAGGACGACGGCCATGCCGCGGAGCGCGTGATCGACCGCATCTGGGGCTAGGCGAGAAGAGCCGTCGGCTGGCGTCCACACTCCTTGGCCTGGGGACCGTCGCCGACACTTTGCGCCCTGAAACCGTCGCCCCGCGTCCCCACGTGTTTTGGGGACGGCCGCCGACACCTTTTCTTTTGGAACTGTCGCTTACGGTCCCCGTCTTTTGGTGTGTGGACCGCTACCGACGCTTCGGCGAGAAGAACCGTCGCCCCGCGTCCACACTCCTTGGCCTGGGGTCCGCCGCCGACACTTTGGCCGGCCCTGCCACGTGCAAATTATCACCTTATAAGTACAATGTTAGTCGGCTGTAAACATTCTGAGTGGGGGAGCGCATGGCTGACATTCCAAACGTTCACTTTTCCTCCGGCGATGACTACAAGGGCATTCGCCGCGTGCTCACGTACGGCACCTTTGACCTGCTGCACTACGGGCACATCCGGCTGCTGCGCCGCGCGGCCGCGCTGGGGGACTACCTCGTGGTGGCCCTCTCGACCGACGAGTTCAACGCCTCCAAGGGCAAGCAGAGCTTCTACTCCTACGGCGTGCGCAAGGAGATGCTTGAGGCCATCCGCTACGTTGACCTCGTGATTCCCGAGGAGAGCTGGGAGCAGAAAATCTCCGACATCCAGACCTACCACATCGACACTGTGGTCATGGGCGCCGACTGGGTGGACAGCCCCCGCTTTGACTACCTCAAGGACTACTGCAACCTCGTCTTCCTCGACCGCACGGACGGCATCTCCACCACGGACGTGAAGAAGGAGCTCAAGGAGTAGCTCGGGCTTGGTGCGCTTACCAAGAGGCGGGGCAAGGTGCAACGTGGCCTCGCCCCGCCTTCTTCGTGAGAAGCCTGCAGTGCATTCGTTAGGCGAGAAGTGCGGAGAGACCGTCCTTCTCGGCGCCTCGCCAGTGCCGCACCTGTGCGGTTATCCCCTCGGGAATGCCGCAGTTCTGGGGGAGCACGATTGTCGAGAAGCGATTGAGCAGCCACCGAGGGATGTGCTCGATGAGACTCGGGTCGTGAATCGTGTCGAAGGCAAGAACGCAGCTGTCTGCCACGCATGTTGCAAGGATGAGGTTGTTGAGCGAGTCCGGGCCGTAGACGATCGCCCTTTCAAAGGACACGTTTGGCCAGGAGCGCTGTGCCTCGCGACGCGCAATCCCGCAGAGCTCGTCGATGTGCCTTTCCGAGAGGCTGGGGCTAAGCTCCACGTCTGCGAGAAGCGTGCGCTCCTTCTGTGTGGTGGCGGTGAGAGGGTAGGATCTGCCGAACAGCCTGACGGAGCGGTCAACGTCCTTGAGCAGCGAGAGGTTGCACGAGACGTTGACGTCGTAGGTAAGGCAGAGCGTCTCGCTCGCCGGCACCTCATCGAGCATGCTGCGCACGGCCCGTGCGGTGAGGGATGACCTTAGGTCTCCGCAGAACAGAACCGTAGCGTTCTCCACAGGGGCGGCGGGCACCTCGGCTCGCAGACCACGCTCTTGGCCAAGACATGCCCCAACGAGCCTCCTTGAACAAGAGGAAGACTCATAGGGCGAGAAGCGCCCCGCAAGGGCAGCGGCCTCTTCCGAGCGCTCGCCGCAGCTGGAGAGAAGCTCGACAAGCTCTTCGGCCGTGTTGGCGCAGGGGAGCCCGAGGTCGTCAAAGTCAAGGTAGAGGCCGCGCTCGCGCAGGTACTCCTCGCGGTCGTACGTATAGAGGACGATGGGCTTCCCGGTGACGGCAAAGTCGAAAAACACGCTCGAATAGTCTGTCACGAGCACGTCGCACAGGGAAAGCACGGCGTACGTCTCCCCACATTTGGGGAAGGGGCGAACGTGGCGGTAGGAGGCAAAGGAGACGCGCGAGCCGTCGTAGGGGTGAAGCTTGACGTACATGACCTGATGGTCGTCAAGGCGCTCGTCAATCTCCCGAAGAAGCTCGGCGACGTCGGTCTTCTCGGCAACGTTGGTTGCGGCAGATCCGCGCCACGTGGGAAGGTACGCGATGCGCTGGAGGTCGGAGGGGCCGTCGCCAGCTTCGCCTTCGAGCGAGAGGAACGCTTCCCTTACCTCGTCTGACACACGTGATGGATCGGCAAATGGCTCGTTTCTCGGGTACCCCTCGAGCAGCGTCGTTGCGTGCGTGAAGCCGTCGTACATGTAGGCGCTCTTCATGCACTCGCTCATGTAGGGGCTCTGGAACGCGAGGTAGTCCGCGGCCATGAAGTTCTTGGTGAGGTTGGCGGTGCCCGCAAAGCCCTCTTCCATGTCTCGGCCCAGGCACTTGAGCGGGGTACCGTGCCACGTGTTGAGATAGGTCTGGCCAGCCCTCTTGAGGTAGTAGACCGGAAGGCTCGTATCCGTGAAGACGAGGCGTGCGGTGGCGAGGTTCTGGGCGTAGGTCACGCCGTTGTACTTCTGCAGCTTGATGCGGCTCAGATCGAGGCCGGACGCGTTGATGAGCGCCACGAAGGCACGCCTCGACGCCGCGGTTCGATAGGTGACGCAGATGGTCCATTCTAGGGAGCGCTCTTCCTCAAGGAAGTAGCGGAGCAGGTAGAACATATTGCCGTTGAGGTTGTCACCACGCTGGGAGTCGAGGATGACCTTCGTCTGGTCGATCTCCTGCGTCTGCATGGTCTCGACAAAGACGCGGCCCGCGCGCGAGCGACCGGCCCAGCGCCGGCGAGCCTTCCTTTGCTTGAGAAGCCGAAAGCGAGAGCCTTTGGGAGCGTTGAGCAGGGCCCTTATGAAGAGGCGATTCCCATAGAGCGCCTGGGGTCGCTTTGTCTGCTTGAAGAAGACGTCGAAGTGCCTCCACCAAGGAAAGCATTCGTCAAGGAAGTCAAAGCACTCGCTGGTAAAGAGCTTTGCTTCAGAGCTTTTGAGAGAGTCGAGCGAGCTGTTTTCCAGCACCACGTAAAAGTGCGTGAGAAAGCAGCGAAGAAGCTCCTCCTCTACGTGAAGGAAGAGCCCGCGACGCTGATAGGCCTCAACGAGCTTGGTGAAGGCGGGAACAATGTCCAGACGCTTCTCGGAGAAATCGACGGTAAGCGAGTTCTCTCGGGCAAAGTTGTAGACGTAGAGCGTCTCGTGGACGCGCACAACCTTGTTTGCACAGGCAAAGGCGGTATAGGTGAAGAGCAGGTCCTCGTAGATTCTGAGGGTCTCATCAAAGCGGAGCTCATTTTCCAAAAGGAAGTCTCGCCTGAAGAGCTTGTTCCAGATGTAGGGGACGTTTCGGCGTATGAGCGAGGGTGCCTGAACGAGAGGGTAGCCAAAGCAGGGTCTGCGAGTGTAGTCCCTGCGCTGGACGTCATCGCCCTCAACGCGCAGGTAGCCACACGTTGCGATGTCAGATTCCTCGCTGCGGGCCAGCTCGAGGAGCTTTTGGAACATGGCTGTGTCGGCGGAGTCATCACAGTCGAGAAACCCTACGTATTCGCCCTCGGCATGTTCAAGTCCAACGTTTCTCGCGTGGGCCGCGCCGGAGTTCTCGATGTGAAGCGCCTGGATGCGAGTGGGGTAGTGCTCGGCAAAGGAGCTGATGATCTCGAACGACGAATCAGTGCTTCCATCGTCCACAACGACGATCTGCAGGCGGTCGCCAAGGGTCTGGCCAAGAAGCGCATTCAGGGCCTCGCGAACGGTTTTCTCGCCGTTGTAGACCGGAACGATTACAGAGACGTCAAACATGAGCTATCCCTCGATTCCCAAAATACAACGCTCCGCGACGCGCAGGCCGGCATGGGCGTCGTCGAGGTAGTCATAGGTGTCAATGAAGGTCTGGTACTTGTCGGCATATTGCCGGGCAATCTTCTCTGTGTTGGCAAGAGCGTCGATGAGCTCCTCCTGGGTCTCGATGATGGGCCCCGGGAGCTCGTCAAGATCAATGTAGAAGTCACGCACAGAAGAGCTGTACTCCTGGAGGTCGTACATGTAGAAGAGGATGGGCCTGCGCAGGTTGGCGTAGTCAAAGAAGACGCTCGAGTAGTCCGTTATGAGAACGTCGCTCACAATGTAGAGGTCGTTGATGTCCTCCCAGCGCGAGCAGTCGATAACCTTGCCACGATATGCATTCAGGTTGACCTTGTTTGCAACGAGGTAGTGCAGGCGAACGATGACCATGGAGTCGTCGGGCACGCTGTCGAGGAAGCGCTCGAGGTGCTCTATGGGGTCAAAGGTGTAGCCAACTCCCAGGGTGTGCTGGTTGTCGCGCCACGTTGGGGCATAGAGAATGACGCGCTTGCCCGGCTCTATGCCCAGCTTCTGCTTGATGTCGCAGACGTCTTGTTGGGTGAACGAGAAGAGGCGGTCGTTGCGCGGGTAGCCTGTCTCCACGAGCACGTTCTCCTTGCCGAGCTGCGTGAGACCAAACGCGCTGGCAAAGACCTTGGTGCAAAACGCCGAGGGCGAGACGAAGAAGTCATACTTCCTGGCGTCGTTGAGGTAGGAGCGGTGGCCCTTGCGCTGAGAGGTGGTGGCGTTGCCCTCGATGTTGAGATCCATGCCAATCTTCTTGAGGGGCGTTCCGTGCCAGGTCTGAATGACGACCTGCCCCTCACGCTTGCAGAGTCCCGCGGGAAGTCGCCAGTTTGTTACCCAGAACTTGGCACGGGCGTAGGCCCTCAGATAGCTTCTGGTGAGGTATTTCACAACGGTGGTTCGCTCGTCGCCAATGCGCTTTCTTAGGGCATCGGGCTTGCGAGAAACCCAGATGAAGCGATAGTCGTCAAAGCGGGGGTCGGACCTCATTGCCTCGTAGATGGCGCGGGGGCTGCAGGCATACTGTCTACCAAGGAAGGACTCAAAGATCACGAGCTTGTCATCAATGGGGATGTCCTTGGCAACGCTTCTGAAGTAGTGCCGGCGGCGGTAGTCCTGCAGTGAGTTAAACGTTGAGCGAGCAAAGTACGACGTCTTTGCAAGGCTCTTGACCCTTTTCTTAAGGGCGGCTCTGGATAGTGCCACGTGTTACACCTCATGTGATGAGAAAGCGTATTGAACAACTTTTAATATTAACCGATATGCGGTGCTCCGCAAGGTAGTGCTGTCCCTTCCTGGTGGCTATAATCTCCTACGCAGGTCAGGGCTCGTAGAAAGCGATGGTCAATGGCGGAGAGCGACGTTGTTGCCCCCAAAGGCGCTTTGGACGGCAGAATCGAGTGGATGGACTCTCTCAAGGGCATCCTCATCCTTCTTGTTGTCATCGGCCATGTTCTCTTGCCCATACACTCGGAGGGGCCCTACGTCTCCGGAACGTATGACCTCATCTACCTCTTTCACATGCCCCTATTCATCTTTGTCTCGGGGTTCTTTGCCAAACATGCCGTGGATGGGGAGGGCCACCTGCGGGTTGACCGGGTGCTCACCTATGCCGCGTTGGGCATTACTTTTAACGTTGCCCTTCGGCTCTTTGCTGGGCAAGGTCTCACGCTCTTACGGGTTCTTGACCTTCCCTCCGCCCCCTGGTATCTCGTCTCGCTTGCGACCTGGTATCTTCTCGTGCCCTTTTTTGCGCGGCTCAGGCCCTCCTGTGGGCTCGTCCTCGCTGCTCTCATGAGCATTGCCGCAACCGTCATACGCGATCAGACGGATGTTCTTGCCCTCAGCCGTACCGCGCATTTCCTTCCGTACTTCTTTGCGGGGTACTACCTGAGTTCAGCCTCGCTTGAGCGACTGAGGACGCCAAGGGTGCGCTGTGCGCTGGTTTGCGCGGGTGTCGCGGCGGCCCTCTGCTATCTTGCGTTTCGAGATGAGCTTGCGGGAATCTATCCGTTTGTTTATGGCAACAGCGTCTGTCGGCTGCGGCTGCTTATCGCCGTTCCGGGGTATCTGCTGATAAGCGCTCTTGGCATCGTGCTCGCGCTCAGCTGCATGGCGCTTGCTCCCACAGGAACTCGGGGCGCTGGTCATCTCGTTTCTCGCCCGCTCTCCTTCTTGGGGAGAAGAACGCTACAGATCTACATTTGCCATCGCTTTGTGCGCGAGGCCTTGAGCCAGACGGGATTCTACGAATGGGCGGTTGAGCTCGAGCAGCCGGTTCTTCTCGCGCTTCTCTTGTCTCTCGCACTCGTTATTAGTCTTGTGTTCTCTTGGGGCGGATTCACCTGGGTCGTGAACAAGATCACTTCGCTTCGCTGGTCGTTCATGCTGCGGTCCTGATGTGGCTGCGGCCTTGCAGTCTCCCGGAGATTTTGCGAGAGGCGATTTCTTGTCTCCACCTGACCGTAAACTGTTGGTGTTCTGAACACATCTCAAGGGGGCGTCGTGCTATCAACCCTCAAGCAAATACTCTCTGACAACTGGCAGTGGCGCCACCAGATCTGGGACCTCGCCAAGATGGACCTCGTGAAGACCTATCGAGGGGCGGCTCTTGGCAAGATCTGGCTCTTCACCAAGCCCGCCGTCTACATCCTCGTCTACTGGTTCACGCTCTCCGTGGGCATGCGGCACTCCGCTGACGTCAACGGGCAGCCGTTTCTGCTCTGGCTTGCCGCGGGAGTCTTCCCGTGGTTTTTCATGTCGGACGCCATCAACCGCGGCAGCGACGTCTACCATCGCTATCCCTACCTCGTGAACCGCATCAAGTTCCCGCTCTCGGTCATCTCCACGTTCTACACGCTCTCCATCCTGATCATCTTTGCGTGCACGATGCTCTTTACCATTGCGGTCTGCCTGCTTGTGGGCGTGCGCCTCTCGGTCTATCTCCTGCAGCTGCCGCTCGTGATGCTCGTCATGTTTGCCTTCTGGGTGGCCTGGTCGATCATGCTCTCGCCGCTCGGCGCGGTCTCGAAGGACTTCGCCAACCTCATTAAGACGCTCTCGATGCCGTTCTTCTGGCTCTCGGGCATCCTCTTTCAGCTTGACGCGCTCCCGCCCATCGGGCAGAAGATCATGGCCTTCAACCCGGTGGCCTGGTGCGTCGAGGCCGTGCGAGACTGCTTTGTGTACCAGGAGTGGTTCTGGCAGCGCCCCGACGAGCTCATACCGTTTCTCATTGTCTTTGCCGTGGTGGTGCTTCTTGCCGTGCGCAACTATCGCCGTCTGCACAGGGAGGTGCCCGATGTCCTCTAGGCAGACCGTCCCGGCCGTCGACCTTGGCGACGCCGTCGTGATCAGGGACGAGGATCGCGAGAACCCCGTTGCGGTGCGCTTTGACCACGTTCGCAAGACCTACAAGCTCTACAAGAACGACCGGCAGCGCCTGCTGGCGTCCTTCTCAAACCGCGTCAGGTACGACACGATCAACGCGAGCGACGACCTCTCCTTTGAGTGCCGCCGCGGAGAGGCCTTGGCCTTCTTGGGTGACAACGGTGCCGGCAAGTCCACGGCGCTCAAGATGATTACCGGCGTGTGCTTTCCCACATCCGGAACCATCGAGGTCCACGGGCGCGTATCGGCGCTTCTTGAGCTCTCTGCCGGCTTTGACATGCGTCTCTCCGGTATGGAAAACATACGGATGCGCTGTCAGCTCTGGGGACTCTCGGATGAGGAGGCCGCCGAGATCATCCCGGGCATCGTTGACTTCTCCGAGCTCGGCAAGTACATCGACCAGCCCATGCGCACCTATTCGAGCGGCATGCGCGCCCGTCTGGGCTTTGCGTTTGCGTCCTCAATCCGCCCGGACATCCTCGTCGTGGACGAGGCGCTCTCGGTGGGGGATCGCAAGTTCTCCGCCAAGTGCAAGAAGCGCGTGCAGTCCATCATCGAGAAGGAGAACGTGACCGTACTCTTTGTCACGCACTCCACGAGCCAGGCAAAGCAGTTCTGCACGCGCGGCATCGTGCTCTCTCACGGAAAGACGCTCTTCTCAGGAGACATCGAGGAGGCCGTGTCGTTCTACGAGAGCACCTAAGGGCTGCGGTGGGGGCGATGTCAGGGGTGGCAGGGCAGATTGGTGACAGAGGTGATGACAAAGGTGACAGGGTAGGTTGTCACCATGATGCTCATGGTGACAACCTAC
>DXAB01000171.1 GCA_019117265.1 Candidatus Olsenella pullicola | reverse complement strand
AAGATTGCCGCTACCGGATGACCTTAGAAAATAACGCGGTTTGGGTAGCTGAAAAACGGGCTCTTCACAACAAAAGGCCAGTTGCCGGATTTCTTTCAGGTACCCAAACCGCGTTATTTTTCCATGGCACGCTGGGAGGGCTGCCTACAGCACCGTGAGGCCCTTGGGGTAGCGGTTGAGCACCTCGCAGCCGTCCTCGGTCACGATGACGAGGTCCTCGATGCGCACGCCCAAGTCCCCGGGCAGGTAGATGCCCGGCTCGATGGAGAAGCACTGCCCGGTCCGCACCGGCTCGTCATGCGCGGAGCTCACGTCGCCGGGCTCGTGGTCCACGAGGCCAATCTGGTGCCCCAGGCGGTGCGTGAACGCCTCGCCCCAGCCGGCGGCCTCAATGACGGAGCGCGCGGCACGGTCTATCTCGGCAAACGTCACGCCAGGACGTACGATTCTCTCGGCGGCCTCGTTGGCGCGCAGCACAACGTCGTAGACGGCGCGCTGGTGCTCCGTGGGCGCGGCGGTAAAGAACGTGCGCGTCATGTCCGAGCAGTACCAGTCCCGCTTGCACCCCACGTCAAAGAGCACCATGTCGCCCGGCGCAAGCGGCGTGTCGTCGGGCTCGTGATGCGGGTCTGCAGCGTGGTCGCCAAAGCTCACGATGGGCGAGAACGAGTGGTCCTGCGCCCCGAGGCGGCGATACTCGGCGAGCAGGCCGTCGGCAATCTGGCGCTCGGTCACGCCGGGGCGCACCTGCCGGGTGAGCCAGGCCATTGCCTCGTCGTTGGTGGCGGACGCCGCGCGCATGAGCTCGCGCTCGCGAGCGTCCTTGATCGAGCGCGCGTCGTCCACGGCGTCGGACGCGAGGACAAACCCCGAGGCGGCGCCGGACTCCATGAGCGGCACGAGCCAGCGCGCGGCGAGGTCCTTGTCCACGCCGAGCGGCTCGCGGGCGTTCGTCCGCTCCGCCACAAGCGCCACGGGGTCATCGGTGTCGGAGAAGCTCGCCACGCGCGCCCCGCAGCCGGACGGATCGGGGAAGAGGCGGTTGGCAAAGAGCGTGGGCGCGCCCTCCGTCGTGACGAGCAGGGCGAGAAAGCGCTCGTACGGCTCGGTGTAGTAGCCGCAGAGCCACCAGATGGAGAGCGGGTCGACGATGAGCGCCTGCGTGAGGCCCCTTCTCGCCAGGTTGTTACGCACGCGCGCGAGCCTCTTCTCGTCCACGGCAGTCCTTTCGTCGGGTGTCAGCGGGCAGTGTATCACCGCGGAGGGCGTCGGGGCGTGGTCTTATCGTGTCAAGAGGTTGAACCAGATTGCAGGCCGGGTCATTGCGTCATATGATGAAATTTCCGCAATTCTGGACTTTTCGCCCAGCGGGGCGTGTGGAGGGTCATATGGAGAACGAGATTCCGCCCGTCAACCGGGTCGACGAGATTCGCGACGAGCTTCACCAGCTTGAGGGAAAGCGCCTCAAGGTCAAGGCCAACATGGGCCGCTCCCGCATCGTCGAGCGCACCGGCACGCTCGTGAACGCGCACCCCTCGCTCTTTATCGTTGAGGTCGAGGAGCGCCGCGGCCGCACCGCGCGCCAGTCCTACCAGTACGTCGACGTTCTCACGGGCACCGTCGAGCTCTTTGACATCGAGACGGGCGAGCGCCTGTTCGACTTTGTCGAGCCCCTGAGCGAGTAGGCGCGCTTGAGCGGCGACGTGGTCGTCAGGACCCCCTGCAAGATCAACCTTCACCTGGGCGTTCATCGCGAGAAGGACGAGCGCGGCTATCACCGCGTCGACTCCGTGATGGCGCCCGTCGCGCTCTTTGACGTCGTGCGCGTTGAGGCCGCGCCCGCGCTGGGAGTGTCCTTCTCGCCCGAGCTTGGCGTGGCGCCCGAGAAGACCGGCGTCTGGAAGGCCGCCACGCTGCTCGCGGCTGCCCTGGGCGTGGAGCCCGCGGTGGAGATTCGCGTTGAGGCGCGCATTCCCGAGCGCGCCGGACTGGGCGGCTCCTCGGCGGACGCCGGCGCCACGCTGCGCGCGCTCGCCGGGCTCTGGGGCGCGGACGCGCTCGACCCGCGCGTGGTGGGCGTGGCCCGCCGCGTTGGGGCTGACGTGGCCTTCTTTCTCGACCCGCGGCCCTCGCTCTGCCTGGGGGCGGGTGACGTGCTCGAGCGCACGTTCCCGTGGCTTGAGATGCCGCTCGCGCTGGTGATGCCGTGCGCGGAGGGCGGGTCGACCCCGGCCGCCTACGCTGAGTTTGACCGCACGGGGGAGGAGCCGGTTGGCTACGGCGGAATGTGCGAGGCTCTCGACGCGGGGGACGTTGCGGGCGTTGCCGCGCGTCTTCACAACAACCTCGCCGGCGCGGCGCGGGCGCTCTGCCCGGAGGTGGGTGCCGTCGAGACGTGGCTCCGCGGCCGGGCGGGAGTGCTTGCGGCGCAGGTGACGGGCTCGGGAACGTGCTCCTTTGCCATCTGCGAGAGTGGCGACGCCGCAGACGCCATCGCCGCAGAGGCTGCCGAGCGTGGCTGGCGAAGCTGGTCGACAAAAACCCTTGGTTCTGGGGCGGAAGTCTGCTAGAATACCCTTTCGCTACGGGTTGTGGCTCAGCTTGGTAGAGCGCTCGGTTCGGGACCGAGAGGTCGCTGGTTCGAATCCAGTCAACCCGACCACGAACTTTTCGGCCGGAGGCGGCGCGCCCCCGGCCGTTTTGCTATCCCTCGTCTTGGGCCAGGGGTCCCTCTCGCCGGATTGTCGCCATGATGTGGCGCGGCACCGCATGAAACGCGCAGCTTCCGATGACGTTTCCGGCGGCGCGCTTTGCGGCCTCGCTGCCGCCGCGCGTGGCATAGGCGTGCTCAAAGCGCTCGAGCATCACGAGGTCGTTGCCGCCGTCGCCATAGACTGCCACCTCGTCTTCCGCGTAGCCGAGCCGTGCCGCGAGCCAGGCCACGGCCTCGCCCTTGTCCACGCCCGCCGCGGTGATCTCAAAGAGGCTCCCGTCAAAGGACGCGTTCACGAGCGTGCCTGCGTGCTCGGAAACAAACGCGTCGACCTCCGCCTCGAGCGCCGGGTCGGCAACGCGGCAGTTCACCTTGCAGACCTCGTGCGAGAGGATGTCGCTCGTGGTCTGGCCAAAGACAAAGCTCTCGCTGTGGAGGCCTCGCCTCATGCGGCGGGCGATGAGGGGGCCCAGAAGGCCGCTTGGCGCAAGATAGCCGGCGCTGTGCTGGTCTCTCGTTCCGCGCACAAAGGTCCCGTCCGGCGCGATGCAGGTGAAGCAGCAGGTGGGAAAGGTGTCGAGAAGCTCCTCGAGCGTGGCGGGGTCTATGGGCACGTGGCGCATGAGACGCGCGCCGGGGCCGTAGACAAAGGCGCCGTTGCCGCAGACGACCTCCATGGGAAGCTCACCAAAGCCGAGCTCGGAAGCCGAGTGCGACCAGCGGCCCGTTGCCACCGCAACGTGTCGGCCCGCCGCGATGGCGCGCTCGATGCACGTGAGTATGGCACGGTCCGTCTCGTGGAGCGCGTTGTAGAGCGTGCCGTCGAGGTCGCACGCAAAGAGCTTGATCAAGGCCGTCCTCCCGTCTCTCTCATGCGGAAGTATAAGCCTGCCGGGTGACTCGCAGCTTGCGCGTGTCCCCGCCGCCCCGCCGTTCTCCGCCCCCGCCGCCGCGGGGAGGTTTTCGTTGCCGCCCATCTTGACGAGGGGGGTCACGCCTCCCCGCCGCCGCGGGGAGGTTTTGGGCAAAATGCTTGATGCGCATGCGGCCAAAGGCGAGAACTGCATCAAAAATGTAGCCAAATACCAGGGGCGGCGGTGCAAACCGCTCACCTTGAGGCCCTTATCGGCGAGGGCATATAAAAGGTGTTGCCCACAATCAGACAAAACGTCACGAGAAGGACCTCCCCGCGAGCGCGGGAGGCCCAGAAACCCAAAACTCGGACTTTTCGCGTACCCGTTCATGTCCGAGCAGGAGCACGTCTCCGCCTACAATGGGGGTGTCAAAAGGGAGGTGGCGCCATGGACGGCTCGCCGAGGTTTGTCTTTGCGTCGGACTCGCTCAAGGGGACCATCACCTCGGAGCGCGCGGGACAGCTGCTTGAGTCTGCCGCACGTCGCCACTTCCCGGGCTGCACGTGCCGCTGCGTCCCCATGGCCGACGGCGGTGACGGCACGGCCGCCGCGCTCGCGCGGGCCTGTGGCGGTGAGCTGCGTCACGTGCGCGCAACGGACCCGCTCGGCCGCCCCGTCAGCGCCGCATACGCCATGCTTCCGGGCGGCCGCGCCGTCATAGAGATGGCCGCCGCCTCCGGCCTTCCGCTCCTTGCACCTGGCGAGAAGAACCCACTGCTCACAAGCACCTATGGCACCGGAGAGCTCATCCGCGCCGCGCTCGATGCCGGCGCGCGCGACGTGACGCTCGCCATTGGCGGCAGCGCCACCAACGACGGTGGCATGGGCTGCATGCGCGCGCTTGGCGCACGCCTTCTGGACGACGCCGGCCGCGAGCTCGCCGGCTGCGGTGCCGACCTCGCCCGCATCTCAGCAATCGACGTCTCCGGCCTTGACCCGCGCGTGTCCGAGGCCAGCTTCCACCTCATGTGCGACGTGGACAATCCGCTCGTGGGCCCCGAGGGCGCGAGCGCGGTCTACGGTCCGCAGAAGGGCGCCACGCCCGAGATGGTCGCCGAGCTCGATGCCGGCATGGCCAACTACGCGCGCGTGCTCTGTGCCACGTTTGGGCGCGACCTCGCGGACGTCCCCGGCGCGGGAGCCGCGGGTGGGCTGGGTGCGGGCGCGATGGCGTTTCTCGGCGCACGGGAGCAGAGCGGGATCGCACGCGTGCTGGAGCTCACGAACTTCTCGGCACTGCTCGAGGGCGCGGACCTCTGCGTCACGGGCGAGGGCCACGCTGACGCGCAGACGGCGCGCGGCAAGGTCGTGGCCGGTGTGGCGGCAGCCTGCGCCGCCGCGGGAGCTCCCTGCGTGGCCGTGGTGGGCGGCATGAGCGCGGGCGCGATGCGACTCCCGGGGCTCGCGGCGGTGGTGCCCACGGCGATAGACGCCATGCCGCTCGAGGAGGCGCTGGCACGTGCCGAGGAGCTCTACGCGCTGGCGGCCGAGCGGCTCTTCTCGCTGCTTGCGCTGGGCGCGCGCCTCTAGCGTGCGACGCCCCTACCTCACCACGACTGCGTCCGCGGGCAGCACGCCCTCGGCGTCCGTGGCGACAAACGCGTTGTTGCCGGGCTTCTCCGGCTCGTCCGGCCACTCGGGCACGTAGCCCACGTGCGCAAACTCGCGGCCAAACGCCTCCTCCACCTCTCGCAACGGTTCCGATCCGCGCCCCTCGCACGCGCAGCGCACGTTGGCCAGGTAGACGCCGTCCTTAGCAAGCCGCGAGCGCACCACGCGTGCACCCTCCGCCGAGGCGAGCGGCCCGAGCGGGCGCCTGCCGGAGAACGCGTCGTTGACGATGACGTCATAGGGCTCGCTCGTGGCGCGCACAAACGCCCACGCGTCGTCGTTTAGCAGGCGAAGCCGCCCGTCCTTCTCGGCGCCCGTCTTCTCAAGGCACTCGTCGAGGAAGAAGAGCTCGCGTGCGATCGCCGTGATAGCGGGGTCAACCTCAACCACGTCCGTCCGCGCCGCCGGCACGTACGCCGCCAGGTACTTGGGCAGCGAGTAGCCGCCCCCGCCCATGACCATCACGCGCACGGGCCTGCCGGCATCGCGCCGCGCCAGCCCCTCGATCACGCCCGCCATGGCGCGGTGGTACTCGCAGGCCAGCTCAAAGTGCAGGCCGTCGGGCACGTAGCAGCCGCTCTGGAAGGTGCCGTTGACGTTCAGCAGGCGCACGGGCGTGCCGTCGAGGTTCTCGGACTCAAAGATGAGCGTGAGGCCAAACTTGGTCCGGCGCATCTCGACGCCGCGCTTGCGCAGCGCCCAGGGCATGAGGGCAAGAACGACCGTGCACACCACGGTCAAAACGAGAAGGGCGCAGATGAGCTCCGTCACGGGACCTCCAGACGACGCGCGAGAATCCGCGATTCTCGCGTTTTAGAGATTGTGAGTAGCGCGTAACGTCGGCTATACTAGCTGATGCTGTATTGGGCCTAGGGGCCCATCTTCGACATCGCATCGGAAGGACATCTCATCATGTTTCTTGGCATGGGCATTCCTGAGCTCGTCATTATCGTCGTCATCGTCCTGATCATCTTTGGGCCCAAGAACCTTCCGAAGATCGGTTCTGCCCTCGGCAAGACCGTCAAGAACGTCCGTGAGGGCATGGAGGACGGCAAGGAGGAGATCTCCGAGGGCCCCGTGGAGTCCCACGACGACGTTGAGGTCATCGAGGACGAGGATGACGCCGACGCCCCCGAGGCCGCTGCCAGCGACGCCGTGTTCTGCTCCAAGTGCGGTGCCAAGAACGCGGCCGGCGCCGAGTTCTGCTCCAAGTGCGGCAACAAGCTCAACTAGTGGCACGCGTGAGGTAGGGAGCAGCACATGGACAACGCCAAGAAGATCGAGCTCACCGCCGAGGGCCGCCAGAAGCTCGTTGACGAGCTCGCGTACCGCGAGGGCGAGAAGCACGACGAGATCGTCGAGCGCATCAAGGAGGCCCGCGGCTTTGGCGACCTCTCCGAGAACTCCGAGTACGACGCCGCCAAGGAGGAGGAGGCTCGCAACGCCGCGCGCGTGAACGAGATCCGCCAGATCCTCTCGCAGGCCATCATCGTGGAGGCCGGTCCCGGCCACGCCCT
>DXAB01000170.1 GCA_019117265.1 Candidatus Olsenella pullicola | reverse complement strand
GCGAGGCGGTAGCGGCCGGGGTTGCGGGCCATGTTGCCCATCTGCATGGCGGTGTCGATCACGTAGGCGTCAACGCGTCCCTGCTCAAGGGCGCTTCTGGCCTCCTCGTCAGTGGCAAACTCCTGAATGAGCGCCTCGGGGGCGTACTCCTCCAGGATGCTCGGGCCGGTGGAGCCCGACTGTGCGGCAACGTTTCTGCCCGCAAGGTCCTCGAGGGAGTTGATGTCGGAGTTGTCCGCCATCACGAGGATGGACTGCTGCGTGGTGTAGTACGGCCCGGCAAAGGAGATGACCTTCTTGCGGTCGTCGTTGATCGAGTAGGTGGCAAAGACCGCGTCCACGGAGTCATTCTGTAGGACGGACTCGCGGGTGTTGGAGGTGACCTGCGTGAGCTCGTAGGCGTTCTCGTCACCAAGGATGTAGCGGGCAAGCAGCTGGAAGAGGCCGGCGTCAAAGCCGCGCGTGGCACCGTCCTTCTCGTTGAGGAGGCTGAAGAGCAGAGACGTCTGGACGCCACCCACGCGCAGGGTGCCCGCCTCGCGCACGCGGCTGGCCCACTCGGATGCGGCGATCTCGTCATCGCCCGCAACGGGCCCGGTGGCAAGAAGGGCATCATAGGCCTCGGCATCGAGCAGGGCCTCCTCCGGGGTCTCCCCGCCCGTGCCCTCGGGGGCGGGGGCGTCGTCGCAGGCAGCAAGACCAAAGACGGAAAGAGCGGCGGCGCCCAGGCCGAGTGCCTGGCGGCGCGAGAGGTTGAGCGTCAAGATGGACATGTGGGGGCTTCCTTTCCCTGGGGTCCCGTGCACGTTCCCTAATTGTACCCGCTGCGCTAGGAATTAAACCGTCCGTGGGGGCGATGCGTTGCGACGCCCATCTCACCCCTCCCCTCGTCTCGTCTCGCCTCCCCTCGTCTCGCCTCGCCTCACCCCCCGCCCCCCCTTCGCCGAGTGTACGAAAGTCGGAGTTTCACAGATAAAACTCAACTCTCTTTCCCCGCGTTTCCCCAGTTGGCGAGAAGGAAGTAGAGTCGCAACGGAGAAACTCACGCTGACTTTCGTACACTCGGCGAGAAGGAAGGCGAGCGGCGGGGGGGACAAGCGGCGAGAAGGAAGGCGAGCGGCGAGGGGACGGAACGCAAAGGGCCCGGCCGCCAAAGGTGGCGACCGGGCCCAGAGAGGCTCACGGGGAGAGACTAGCCGAGAAGCTCCTCGACGTCGAGGGCAATCATGTACTCCTCGTTGGTGGGAACCACCATCACGGTGATCGCGGAGTCGGGCGTGGAGATCACGCGCGGCTCGTCAGAGCGGACGGCGTTCTTCTCGTCGTCGATCTTGACGCCCATCCAGCCAAGGAGCTCGCAGACGGCAGCGCGGATCTCGGGCGCGTTCTCGCCGATGCCGGCCGTGAAGGCCATGGTGTCCACGCCCTGCATGGAGGCGGCCATCTCGGCAAAGAGCTGGGAGACGCGGTAGTTGAACATGTCGAGGGCCATCTGGCACTTCTCGTCACCGTTGGCGGCGCCGGCCTCGATGTCGCGGGAGTCCGAGGAGACCTCGGAGACGGCGAGAAGGCCGGACTTCTTGTTCATCATGGTGTCGATGTCGTCGACGCTCATGTGCGCCTCGCGGCTGAGATAGAAGACCGTGGCGGGGTCGAGGGTGCCGCAGCGGGTGCCCATGATGAGGCCGTCGAGCGGGGTGAGGCCCATCGTGGTGTCCATGCACTTGCCGTCCTCGATGGCGCAGAGGGACGCGCCGGAGCCGAGGTGGCAGCTCACGAGCTTGTGGGTCTTGTCGCCCATCATCTCGTGCACGGTGCGCCAGATGAAGCGGTGGCTCGTGCCGTGGGCACCGTACTTGCGCACGTGATACTTGTCCGTCACGTCACGAGGGAGGGCGTAGCGCCAGGCGTGCTCGGGCATGTGGTAGTGGAACGCAGTGTCCGGGACGATGACGTTGCCGAGCTCGGGGAACATGTCGCGGCAGATCTCGATGACGTCGGCCTCGGCGTAGTTGTGCAGCGGCGCGAGCGGGGCGACCTCGCGGACCTGGGCGAGCGTCTCGTCGGTCACGACGGCAGACTCGGGGAAGTACCAGCCGCCCTGGACCACGCGGTGGCCGATGCCGCCGATGGGCTTGTCGATGGTCTTGAGGATGTCAAAGACGTACTTGATGGCGGTCTTGTGGTCAGGAAGCGCGACCTCGAGCTTCTGCTTCTCCCCGCCCATCTCCTCATGGCCGACGAACGAGCCGTCGATGCCGATGCGCTCGCAGTTGCCCTTCGCGTAGACCTCGCGCGTGTCGACGTCAAGGAGCTGGTACTTGAGCGACGAGCTGCCTGCGTTGATGACAAGGACGTTCATGACTCTCCTCTCGCGGGGAACTCCCCCACCTTTCCGATTGCACAGCGTCCTTATCATACGCCCTCGGCAAGGCGGAAGAATGTGCGAAGGTACAAAACTCGCTAAGCGGGGATGAGGCCCTCTCCGAGAGGCTTGCCGCCAAGAACGTGCATGTGAAGATGCATGACCGTCTGGCCGGCGGCGGCACCCGTGTTCATGATGCAGCGAAAGCCCGTCTCGGCAACGCCGCACTTCTCGGCAACGGCGCGCACGGCGGCCTCCATCGAGGCGAGCGTCTCGGCGGGAACGTTGTCGACGAAGTTCTCATGATGGGCCTTGGGAACCACGAGCACGTGAACCGGGGCCTGAGGGTTGAGGTCGCGGAAGGCAACGACGTTCTCGTCCTCAAAGAGAAACTCGCTGGGAATCTCACCG
>DXAB01000020.1 GCA_019117265.1 Candidatus Olsenella pullicola | reverse complement strand
GGTCTCGTCGTCGATGGCCTCGCCGTTGGCGCGCGCCTCCTCGAGGCCCACGGTCACGCCGACGATCATGGAGCCGATCTGCGGCTCGGTGTTGAAGAACGCGGAGTAGGTGGTGAGGGCCTTCTGCTGGTCCTCCTTCTTGTCGTAGAGGTCCTCGACGATCGGCAGCATGGAGACCAGGTAGCCGAAGGTCTGCATGTGCTCCTGCGAGAAGCACGTGAGGTTGCCGTAGTACCAGTTGCGGAAGGACTTGGCGAGGGCCCTCTTGGAGACCTTCTTGCCTCCCTTGGCGGTGGTGTCAGCCATTAGATGTCCTCCTCTTCCTCGTCGTCGGCCGAGGTGAGCTCGCCGGATGCAGCGGCGACCACGGGACGGTTCTTGAGCGTGGAGATCTGGAAGTTGATGAGCGCGAAGAAGCAGGCAATCGCGGAGGCGGCAATGAGGTTGCAGCCCATGACCGCGGCGAGCGTGAAGCCGAAGAAGAAGGTCAGGAAGTCGGTGGGCTTGGCAATCACCTGCTTGAGCAGGATCGCGATACCGACGCAGGGCAGAAGCGAGCCGAGCGCGAAGAGCGTCTTCATGGGCAGGCCGTCCATGGGCAGGCTGTTCATGATGAAGCTCACCATGTCCTGGCCAAAGTACACGATGACGAACGTGGGAATGAAGGAGCAGACGATGTGGGAGATCCAGGGCAGGACCATGTCAACGAGGTAGAGCTTGTGGGTATCGCCCTTCTCGAGCCACTTCCAGCCCATGCCCTGCCAGGCGAGGTTGATGGTGGCGGTGCCGTAGAAGAGGATGGCGCCGAGGGTGCCGCAGGTGGCGCCGAGGGTCGTGGCGAGGGCGGCGGCGTCGGCGGAGTTGGGGTCGAGGCCCTGGGCCTTGACCGCCATCATGGCGAGCGGGATGCCGATGTAGCACGCGGCGCGGACATCGGCGGAGACGGTGCCGCCGGGGGTGACGAGAGCGATGTAGACGACCTGGATGGCCATGCCCACGATGATGCCGAGGGTCATGTCGCCCAGGATGAGGCCGACGATCAGGCCGGCGACGAGCGGACGCCCGAGCGTGTAGTTGCCGATGGACGTGCCGCCGAGGCCGGGCATCGACGCCAGGCAGGCGAACAGTCCCAGCAGCGCCGCCTGGAACACGTTAATAACCATTGCTTACCACCTTTCCGTGAGCTGTCCCCTAGGGACATTATGATTGCCGAAGCGGCGGCATCCCGGGACGTGCCGCCACGAAGCAACATGAGAGGCTGGGCTAGAAGCCAAACTGGCCGCGGAACTTGCCCCAGGTGCCGGTCTCCTTGTCGGGGATCAGGCGGAAGTCGACGGTGTAGCCCTTCTTGGAGATGGCCTCGAGCGCCTCGGCCTCCTCCTGGGTGATCGACTGGTTGTTGCCAATCTTGGTGGTGCCGGGACGGTCGTTGCAGGGCCCTACGATGATGGTCTTGACGTCATCGGGAACAAAGCCAAAGTTCACGAGAATCTCGGCCATGTCGACGGGGTTCTTGGTAATGAGGAAGTAGCGGGTCTTGCTGTCGCGGACGGTCTGCGCCTTCTCCTTGAAGTGATCCATCGTCCACACGAAGGTCTTCTTGTCCGGAGCGGCGCTCTTGTAGGCGCTCTTGAGGACGGGGTTCGACGCCGCGGCGTCGTTGACGGCGATGATGCCGTCGCAGGGGTACTCGAGGGCCCAACGGGTGACGGTCTGACCGTGGATCATGCGGTCGTCGATGCGGACAAACGAAACTGCCATGTTCTTCTCCTTACTCGTGTTGCTATCCAATGGCGGGCGAACCCGCCGTCCTTGCGTCATGCGGGCTAGAGGTCCTCGTCCTCCTCGTCGGAACCAAGGTCGAGTGCCATCTCGCTCATGGCCGCCTGGCCCTCAGAGAGCATCGAGGCGCACAGGGCGTCCTCGTCATCGGACTGGAGGTCAAACGCCGCCGTGAGCGCCATGGGGAGGTTCATCCCGCCAAAGGCGCGCGCCTGGGCGAGAAGCCCGTGGGCGGCAAGCGTGTTGAGCGCGTTAGTGAGCGGCGAGCCGCCGATGAGGTCGCCGAGGACGATCACGCGGTCGTTCAGGGTAATGGGGGCGATGACCTCCTCGAGCTCGGCAACAAACTGGTCGGCGCCCTCGCCGTCGCGAAGGCTGCAGCTCAAGATGTCGTCGCGCTTTCCCACCAGCATGTCGAGCACGCTGTGGAGGCCGGGGGCAAAGGTTCCGTGGCTGACCAGGAGCAGGTATCTCATCTTGGGTGTCCTTTCGTCGCTGATTTGCCGTAGCTTGACTCTCGCTGAGAATGATTGTCGTTATTAACTATTAACGGCACAATCAGATAGTTGTCAGCGGTAACTATTCGTCGGTTAACGGTAGCAACTATTTCGCTGAAACAACTATTATCCGAGGGCACGGAATATCGAAACCGCAGGTCACGAGCCTGAACAGCGCAGCTTAGTCAATAGTTGCACTCAAAGTGTCCGCGATATTCCTACTACAAATTGGGCATGGTGAACGGCACCACCCAGTGGCAGTCCAGAAAATCGAGGCTGCGGCACGCCCTTCTCGCCGCGCGTCCTGAAAAATGGACCCATGGCATGGAGCTGCCCTCAAAAGTCCTGAAAAATGAGGTCGTGGCAAAGATGGGGGGCCTCTGCGTGCCACAGGTTCGATTTTCAGGACTTTAGGAGGGGGTCGCGTGCCGCAGCCTCGTTTTTAAGGACAGGCGAGAAGAACGTGCGCCCCTACGTCCAGCGGCACACGAAGCCGAGGACGACGTCCCAGTAGCGCTCCGGGTCGGCAAAGACCGCGCAGCAGTGACCCGCCCCCGGAAAGGTCACGAGCTCGTGGCCCGTGCCCGTACCAGCGAGCTCGTGGGCCATCTCAACCGGCACCACGCGATCACCCTCGCCGTGAAGCAGCAGCACCGGCACCCGCGTGCGCGCGAGCGCCTCAACGGGACGGGCGGCCCGCAAGTCGTAGCCGCCACGCGCGCGCATCAGGCGCCGGCGCGCAACGTCAAGCAGCGGGTGCGCCGCAACGGGCGGCGTGCCGAGCGAGCCCGTGGACACGACGTTTTCCGCCGTGCGCCAGAAGTCGGAGTAGCCCGAGTCCGCCACGCAGGCGCGGACCTGCGACGGGAGGTCCTGCTCGCCCGCGGCCATGAGGCAGGACGCCGCGCCCATCGAGATGCCCATCAGCACCACGCGCGCGCCCTCCCCCACCCGGTCCGCCACCCAGCGGGCCCACGCCACGAGGTCCCGCCGGTCGAGCCAGCCGCAGCCGACCCAGTCGCCGCCGCTCGCCCCGTGCGCGCGAAGATCACAGAAGAGCAGGTTGAAGCCCGCCTCGGCGAAGCGCCGCGCATAGGTGAGGCCGGCGCGCCAGTTGTCGTGGTAGCCATGGGCAAAGACGAGCCAGCGCGGGGAGCCCGGGCAGCACGCGAGCACGTGGCCGGCAAGGCGCGTCCCGTCGTCGGAGGTCGCCCACACGTCCTCCACGCCCACGGGCAGCGCGTGGAGCCAGCGCCAGGTGCGGTCCGCCTCCTCGGCGCGGTCCCACTCGAGGACCTCCCCCTCGTGCGCGGTGAGCCCCGGCGACATGTCGCGCACGCGCGCGTCACCGCCCCCGCCCAGGTACGGCCCGAGTTCCTCGGAGCCAAGATTGCGCTGCGGGCCGAGAACGGCCGGGAGCAGCCTGCCCACGAGCGCGGCGGCTCCCAGGCCCGCGCACGCCCGTACCAGAGATCGAAGGCCGTTCTTCTCGCCCATGTGGCTCCTTCCTGCGCACCGTGACAAAGGGACTGTCCCTTTGTCACATTACAGCGCCGCAAGCAGAGCCTTGTAGCCGGCGAGCACGTCGCGGTACGTGGCGTCAAAGTCGCCCGTGTACCAGGGGTCCGCCACGTCGCGCCCGCGCCCCGTCCAGTCCAGAAGGCGGCTCACCTTGCCGTCCGGGTCGCCGCCGAGGATGCGCGAGAGGCCCCAGGCGTTCTCCGCGTCCATGTAGACGATGTGATCCCAGCTGTCGTACTCCTCGCGCCGCACGCGACGCGCGCGGTGGCGTCCCACCGGAACCCCCTTGGCGCGCAGCTTTGCCACGGTGCCGTGGTGCGGCGGGTTGCCGAGCTCCTCGGAGCTCGTTGCCGCCGAGTCGATCACAAACTCGCCCTCGCGCCCCGCGCGCCGCACGAGGTCCTCCATCACAAACTGGGCCATCGTCGAGCGGCAAATGTTGCCGTGGCAGACAAAGAGAATGCTCGTCATCACCGGTCCTCTGTACGTTTTCTGGTCAGGCAAGCATTGAACCACATTGTTCGCTACACTGTGGCGGCCCAAAACCAAGGAGAAGAGCATGCCCCAGGCAGTCACCGCCATCGTACCGCGCGCGCAGCGGATCGTCCGCCGCGACCCCGTCCTCACCATCGCCGCCGTTCTTGCCGTCGCATCGTGCGCGCTCGTCCCACCCGACGCCGGCTATGCGGACTACGTGGACTTTCGCACCCTCGGCCTGCTCTTCAGCCTCATGACCGTCATGGCGGGGCTCTCCCGGGCGGGCGTGTTCTCCGCCGCGGGCAGGGCGCTGCTTGCGCGGACGCGCTCCGGCGTGGGCGCCATCATGGCGCTCGTGCTTCTTCCCTTCGTGGCGAGCATGCTCGTCACCAACGACGTCTCGCTCATCGCCTTCGTGCCGTTTGCCCTGCTCGTCCTGCACATGCTGGGCCTCGAGGGCGCCTCGGTCTTCACCGTGGTCATGATGACCATCGCCGCCAACCTCGGCAGCATGCTCACGCCCATCGGCAACCCCCAGAACCTCTATCTCTTCTCGGCCTCGGGCATGGGCGTGGGCGAGTTCCTGCTCCTCATGCTGCCCTACGCCGCCGCCTCGGGCGCCCTGCTCGTGGCGAGCGTGCTCCTCTACGGGGCACGCCACGGAGGCCTCCCCGTCTCAAGCGACGCGGGCGAGAAGGACCTCGAGCCGCAGGAGGCGCACATTCGCCGCCGCACGCTCGCCCCGTGGGTGGCGCTCTTTGCGCTCAGCCTGCTCGCCGTTGCCCGCGTGGTTCCCGTGGTTCTGCTCGCGCCCGTCGTCGCCGTTGCGGCGCTGCTCGTTGACCGCACGGCGCTGGCCGAGGTGGACTTTGGCCTGCTCCTCACCTTTGTGGCCTTCTTCGTCTTTGTGGGCAACGTCGGCCGGCTCGACGCGGTGAGCAACCTGCTCGCGTCCCTGGTTGGCGGCAACGAGCTCGCCGTCTCCGTCGCGGCGAGCCAGGTGGTCTCAAACGTCCCCGCCGCGCTGCTGCTCTCCGGCTTTTCCTCGGCATGGCCCGCCCTCATCGTGGGAACCAACCTCGGCGGACTGGGCACCCTCATCGCCTCGATGGCGAGCCTCATCTCCTACAAGCAGGTCGTTGAGGCCGACCCCGCCGCCGCGGGGCGTTACCTGGCCCGATTCACCCTTGCCAACGTCGCGTTTCTCGCCGTCCTTGTCGCCCTTGCCCTTATCCTGATGTGACGCTTGGGGCAGGTTGACCTGTCACATCTTGGGCTCATTCTCAAACCTTGCGCTGACCCGCTATACGTTGGCCCGTTTTGAGTGGGTACAACCTTTTAACCAGTCGTGCCCACATAACAAACCAGTTTTGGAAAGCCGCAGGTAGAGAGTGCCCACTTAACTGGCAAGGCGGGATTTGGTTCAAAGTCTGTGCCCACTCAAGCAGGGGGGGCGGGCTGGGTCGGAAGCCGAGACAGGAGCCCCGGCGAGAAGGACCTACATCCTGAGGTGCCTTGACCCCACGGAGCGGCGACGCCTGCGACGACGAGACACCAGGCTGGAGATAAGCCCCACAACCAGGCAGAGGCCCACGAAGGAGGCCGCAACGATGCCGGCGTGGACCGGGTCGGAGAGCCACCACATCACGTACGCGGGAATCGAGAGCTCAAGGGAGCGCGCGGCAACCACGGGAAGGTTGGCAATCCAACGCTCCCCCAGCGAGACGTCAACCATGCCGAGCGCCTGGCCCTCCTCGATGGGCGCCTGGAACGCCCCGGTCTCGGGGTCCGTCCCCTCCCACGCGGGCGTGAGCGTGAGGTCCCCGAGCGTCATCTCGCGCGGCACCGTGCCCGAGGCCCCGGCCGCGGCCAGCGCCTGGACGGAGTCGCCCTCCTCGGAGAGCGTGACGCCCGCGGTCCCCAGGGCGTCCCCCGGGCTCACTATCTCCCCGGTCCGCCAGGCGGCGAGCCCCCACTCAACCAGGCTCCTCATGTCGTAGAAGTTCTGGCCCACGCCCTCCTCGTCAACGGCCTCAAACGGCACGCCGAGCACCACGCCGATCACGTCGATGTCCTCGCCCGAGGCGGCAACCACCAGGCAGCGCCCGGCATCCCCGGTGGTCCCGGTCTTTCCGGCAACCACCGTGCCATCCATGTAGAGCGAGCTCATGGGGTTGATGAGAAGGTTGGAGTTGGTGAGGGTTCGCGCGGGGTTGCCCGAGGTGGCGGGAAGGTCCCACGTTGCTGCCCCGGCAATCTCAACAAAGTCCGGGTACGCCATCGCGGCGGAGAAGATCGTGGCGAGGTCGCGCGCCGTGGTGTAGTGAGCGTCGTCATGCAGGCCGCAGGGGTTGGCAAAGTGCGTGCCCGTGCAGCCCAGCTCTGCGGCCCTCTCGTTCATCATGTCCACAAACGTCCGCCAGTCGCCCGCCACGGCGCGGGCGAGCACGTAGGAGGCGTCGTTTCCGGAGGGCAGCATCAGGCAGGCAAGAAGGTCACGCACGCTGAGGGTCTCCCCCGCCACGAGGCCCGCCACCGAACTGTCGGCCGTGACCTCGTCAAAGTCCGCCTCCTCAACGCTCACCTGCGCGTCGAGGTCGAGGTTCTCGATCGCGAGCAGGGCGGTCATGACCTTTGTGGTTGAGGCGGGCTCGCGGCGGGCGTCCGCCTCCTTGTCAAGAAGGACCGTGCCTGTTGACGACTCAACGAGAAACGCCGAGGGGGCCACGAGCTCGGGCTGGTCTGCGGCCAGCCACGTGGAGGCAACGTCCTCCTCGGCGGCGCGCGCCACCGTCGGAACCACCGCGGCGCCGCCCGCAAGCAGAGTGCAGACGAGCGCCAGCCCCAGAAGTCCCCCTCTCATGCCAACCACTCCCTAGTGAAGGGCAAACCAGGCGATCACGGCGACGCCCAGCACGATGCGGTACCAGCCGAACGGCTTGAAGTCATGACGGCGCACGAACTCCATGAGGAACTTGATCACAACGAGCGAGACGACAAACGCCACGAGGCATCCCACGCCGAGGATGGCCGCCTCGGTGCCGGCGAGCGCGTTGCCAGCAAGAAAGAACTTCACCAAACGCAGGCCGCTCGCGCCAACCATGACGGGAATGGCGAGGAAGAACGTGAACTCGGCCACCACGGTGCGCTTGCAGCCGAGGATGAGGCCGCCGATGATCGTGGAGCCGGAGCGCGAGGTGCCCGGGACGATGGAGAGCACCTGGAAGAGGCCGATGCCGATGGCGGTCTTCCAGTCGAGCTCCTCCAGGGTCTGCACGCGGGCGTCGGCGTCGGCAAGCTCGGAGCGCGTGAGCTGCCCGGACGGCGCTGCGGAGAAGTGCCTGCCGCCCCGCGTCTCCTCGAGCGCGCGGTCGGCGCGGCGCTCGCGCACGGTCTCGATCACGATGAAGGCGATGCCGTAGACGATGAGCGCGGCGGCGATGACGAAGGGGCTCCCGAGGTTGGCCTCCATCCAGTCGTCGATGGGGATGCCGATGACGGCCGCGGGAATGCAAGCCACGATGGTCTTGGCCCACAGCAGCCACGTGTTGCGCTTCTCGCCGCGGTCCTTGCTCGGGGAGAACGGGTTCAGCCGGTGGAAGAACATCACGCACACGGCGAGAATGGCGCCGAGCTGGATCACCACGAGGAACATGTTCCAGAAGTCCTCGGAGACGTTCATGGTGAGAAACTGATTCAGGAGCAGCATGTGCCCGGTAGACGAGATGGGCAGCCACTCGGTGATGCCCTCGACGACGCCAAAGACGGCGGCCTTGACGAGTTCGATGAAGTCCATGGTTCCTCCTCAGGTGCGCAAACCGTCTTATCTTCGCCCCGCGAGCGGACACGCAGGACCCAAAGCGCGGGCCCCCACCGAAAAACTATGCCGTTTGGCGAGAAAAACCGCAACTTCACGGCTCGAGGGGCATAAGAGACACAGCCCGCGAAAAAAGTCTGCGGAACGTGAAGGGAGCCCACCATGGCCGAAACCACAACCTCCTACCAAGACCTCGGCTACGACAAGATCTTTGTCTCCCTGGACGGGTCCGACCAGCAGGACAAGGTTATCGACCGCGCCATCGTGATGGCCGCCAACGACAACGCCGAGCTCTACATCGGCCACGTCATCGACTCGACGGCCCTGGAGGCGGCGGGCACCTTCCCGGTTGACATAGTCCCCTCCCTCGAGAAGGCCTTCCGCGAGTCCATCGAGGGGAAGGTGCGCGCCGCCGAGGCAAACCCCAACATCAAGAAGGTCGAGGTCATCGTGAGGGCCGGACGCATCCGCGAGACCATAAAGGACGAGATGCTCGACGTCATCGAGCCGGACCTCGTAATCTGCGGGGCGCGAGGCCTCTCCTCCATCAAGTACGCCATCCTGGGGTCCATCTCGACGTTCCTCACGCGCAACACGGAGTGTGACACCCTCATCATCAAGTAGCGCCGCGGCCGCGGCCCGCGCCAACGGCATCTGAGCTCAGCTCGCCCCGCCCCGCCCCCGACGGAAGCGGGGCGAGTCATGTAGGAACCGTGGGGATGGGAGCCCCGTCGTATTATTAAGGGGCTTGTGTGACGAAAGCCCGCTCACGGTGCGGGGCAACCCGGTCGCGGAGGTCAACGATCGATACGACAGCAACACACTCGCGCGCTCAGCGGCGCTGTGGCGCTCTTGCGGCCGCGGCCCTCGCCGCCGCCCTTGGGCTTGCCGCCCTTCCCCAGGTGGCACATGCCGCGTCTGCCGACGAGCTCAAGCAGCTCCAGGAAGAGATCAGCGAGAGCGCCGTCACCTATGACGAGGCCGTCGCGCACGTGGACGAGCTTCAGGGGCAGATTGACGAGAACGAGCAGCGCGTGGCCGAGATCGAGCAGCAGCTCCCCGGCGTTCGCGAGCAGGCGGCGGACTCGATGCGCCTGCTCTACAAGATGCAGCAGACCTCGGGCGGAATCGTCGAGCTGCTTCTCTCTGCCGACGACTTCTACGAGCTGCTCACCACGATCCAGTACCTCGACGTGATCCAGAGCCACAACAACGACGCCGTGAACGAGCTTGTCTCGCTCTCCACCGAGCTCGAGCAGACCCGCTCCGCCCTCACGCTGCAGATGAAGCAGGCCGAGGAGGAGCGCGCCGGCGCGCAGGCGGCGCTTGATAACGCCATCGCCGCCCGCCAGAGGCTCGAAGAGGAGATCGCCGCCCAGGCCGCCGCCGAGGAGGCCGCGCGCCGCGCCGCGATCGAGGCCGCCAAGGCCGCGCAGCAGGAGCAGGGTCGCGACAACCAGGATCAGGGTGTCAGCCAGGACCAGGACGCTGACCAGGGCTCGAGCGATAGCCAGGCCGAGCCCCCCACCTTCACCACCGAGTCAGGCGAGCAGGCCCCGATCGAGGTGCCCGAGACCAGCGACCCCGGAACCGTCGACTGGAGCTCCGACAAGGAGTCCTTCGTCTCCAGCTGGGCCGCGCGCATCGACGCGTTTCTCGCCGGCACGCCGCTTGCCGGGCAGGGAGCGACCTTTGCCTCCGCCGCCTGGGACTACGGCTGCGACCCGCGCTTCTCCCCCGCCATCTCCATGGTGGAGAGCGGCGGCGGCCGCGTCTGCTTTAGGCCCCACAACGCCTGGGGCTGGGGCAGCTCGAGCTGGGGCAGCTGGGAGGAGGCCATCTACGCCCACGTTGCCGGCCTGGCCTCGGGATACGGCGGGCACCTCACCTACGCCGGCGCCCAGATGTACTGCCCGCCCAACGCGGACGCCTGGTACTCGAGCGTCCTCGCGTACATGGAGAGCATCTAAGCCTTGCCCCCACCGCCTGGTGGGGGCTTTTTTGGCGCTCGCCTTGCGCCGAGCGCTACGCCGTGAGGTAGACCATTGCGATGATGAGGGCAAAGCCCACGATCTCAGCCATCGAGAAGGGCGTTGCCAGCCACACGACCGTGGCCACCGTGGCCGTCACCGGCTCGATGGTGCCGAGCAGGCTCGCGCGCATGGAGCCGGCGTCCTTCACGCCCTGCAGGTAGAGCGCATAGGCGCCAAAGGTTCCCACCACGACGCAGAGCGCGAGCACGCAGACGGCCACGCCGTCGAGCGCGGGCATGTGCTCCCACGGCCGGTAGGCCACGGTGAGGATGAGGCCCGAGCAGAGAAACGCAAGGCCGTTCACCGTGAAGTTGCCCCAGCGCGCCATGGGGGCAGCGGGCAGGATCGAGAGACAGGCGGCGGCCGCGGCGCACGCAAGTCCCCAGAAGAGACCCTCGGGCGGGAGGCTCAGCTGCCCGGGGTTGCCTCCCGTTGCCACGAGATAGGTCCCCACGAGCGCCAGCGCCACACCCAGCAGCTCGCGCCTGCGCGGGCGACGCGCCATCTTGACGCACACGTAGACGAGCACGAGCACCATGCCCAGGCTCTGCATGATCGTTGCCGTGGCAGAGTTGGTCCAGTCGATGGCCTCGAGGTAGGCAACCTGGGAGAAGAGAATCGCGCCCAGGCTCACGCCCAGGATGGCGAGCAGGTCACGCGGGCTTCTCCACACGCCGACGAGCTGCTCGCGCCCGCGCGCCGTCAGCGCGGCAGCGGCGAGGAAGAGCCAACACGCGGAGAGCTCGCGCAGGCAGACGAGCCAGAGCGGGTCGATGGCGTAGGTGTCCATGAGCCACTTGGAGACGGTGCCGTTAAGGCCCCAGAAGATGCCCCCGACGAGCGTGGCCACGATGCCACGCCTCACGCGGCGTCGACGCTCCAGGTCCTTCTCGGTAAGCTCGCTCTTCTTGGCCACGCTTTCCCTCCCCCGTAGGATTTGCCCGCGATAGCCTACCACGCACCGCCCGTAGAAACACCAGACGCCAGGAAAATACGGGCGCTGTGACGCCGTCGGACCCGCCTGAGGTGCGAGGCAGGGCCTTCTTGCCATCGCGGGACGGCGGGGGCGCCCCGGCCAATGCGCTATCCTCTTCTCGTGAAACCGCGTCTCTGGAGGACCCATGACCAAGAAGAACCGCTTTGCCACCCCTGACCCCGCCCTCGCCGTGGGCACCCGGCACGCGGGCTTTACCGTCACGCGCGTAGAGGGCGTCCGAGAGATCTCTGGCACCGCCTACCTCATGCGCCACGACGTTACCGGCGCGCGCATGCTGTGGCTTGCCTGCGCGGACACCAACCGCTCCTTCTCCATCGCGTTCAAGACGCCGCCGGCCGACGACACGGGCGTCTTCCACATCCTCGAGCACTCGGTGCTGTGCGGCTCCAAGCGCTACCCGGTGAAGGAGCCCTTTGTCAACCTGCTCAAGACGAGCATGCAGACGTTCCTCAACGCCATGACCTTCCCCGACAAGACCATGTACCCCGTGGCCTCCACCAACGTGGCCGACCTCGAGAACCTCATGGGCGTCTACCTGGACGCGGTGCTGCACCCGGCGATCTATCACCGCCCGCGCATCTTTGAGCAGGAGGGCTGGCACCTCGAGGCGGACGAGTCGGGCGCGCTCTCCTACAACGGCGTGGTCTTCAACGAGATGAAGGGCGCGCTCTCCGATCCTGAGGACCGCCTCTACCAGGAGGTCTGTCGCCAGCTCTTCCCCGACACCGCCTACGGGCACGAGTCCGGCGGCAACCCGCGCGCCATCCCGAGCCTCACCTACGAGGCCTTCCTCGACACCCATGCGCGCCACTACGCGCTCGCCAACAGCTACACCATCCTCTACGGCAACCTCGACATAGACCGCGAGCTCGCCCTCATCGACGAGCGCTTCCGCGAGGCCGCCGAGCGCGGGGCCGCGGCGCCCAACCCGCTCGCCCTCCAGGCGCCCGTCCGCGCCCCGCGCACCACGATCAAGATGGCAACGGCGCCGAGCAACTCGTCGATCGCCCTCTCCTACGTCCTGGGCACGGCGGCGGACCGCACGCGCGTGCTCGCCGTGGACGTGCTGCTCGACGCCCTCTGCGGCTCCAACGAGGCACCGCTCAAGCGAGCCGTTCTCAACGCGGGCCTTGCCGATGACTTCTCCGCCATGCTCGTGGACGGCGTGCTCCAGCCCCAGGCGCTCCTCATGCTGCGCGGCCTCAGGCCGGGCGCGGGCGAGAGGTTCCGCGCGCTCGTGGAGTCCACCTGCACCGAGCTCGTCGAGCGCGGCATCCCGCGCGACAAGCTCGAGGCCTCCCTCGCCCAGGCCGAGTTCAACCTGCGCGAGGGCGACTTCGGCGGCTACCCGGACGGCGTCGCGCTCTCCATCGCGGCCATGTCGAGCTGGCTCTACGACGACGAGCTTCCCCTCGACTACCTTCGCTACGAGGACGCGCTCGCCGAGCTCAAGCGCGGGCTTGGCGAGGGCCTCTTCGAGCGGCTGCTGCGCGAGCTCGTCTGCGAGAGCGCGCACTGCGCCGAGGTCGAGCTCGTTGCCTCGGAGTCGGGTGACGCCGCGGAGGAGGCGGCCGAGCTCGAGCGCCTGCGCGCGGGCATGAGCGAGAGGGACGTGGAGGCCGTTCGCGCGGAGGTTGCCGCGCTTCGCGCCGAGCAGGAGGCCCCCGACTCGCCGGAGGCCCTCGCCACGCTGCCGCGCCTTGGCATCGCCGACGTTGAGCCCCCCGCGCCCGAGCCCGAGGCGCTGGCGGCGGAGGCGCCGCTGCCCTGCACGGCGCACGAGCTTGACACCCACGGCATCGCCTACGTCTACCACTACTTTGACCTGCGCCACCTCGAGTTCTCGGACCTCCCCTACGTGGGTCTTCTGAGCGACCTTCTGGGCAAGCTGGACACGGAGCTCCACGCCGCCTCCGACCTCGACACCCTCATCGAGACCAACCTCGGGGGGCTCGACTTCTTCACGGAGACCTACGCGCGCGACGAGGACCTCGCCTACGCGGCGCCCGCGCTCGTCGTCGGTGCCTCAGCCCTCAGCGAGAAGGTCGGTGCGCTTGCCACGCTGCCCGCCGAGGTATGGGGAAGGACCCGCTTCGACGACCTCGCCCGCATGCGCGACATCCTCACGCAGCGCCGGGTTGCCCTCGAGCAGTACTTTGTGAGCTCGGGCCACACGGCCGCCGCGGCGCGCGCGAACGCGTACTTCTCGTCCGCGGCGGTGGCCTCGAGCGCGATGGCGGGGCTCGAGTACTACCTCTTCCTGCGCGAGCTGCTCGACTCCTGGGACCAGCGCGGAGCGGAGCTCCCCGGGCGCCTGGCCGACCTCGCCGCACGGGTCTTCGTCTCCGACGCCGTCACGGTGAGCTTCACCGGCGCGAGGGAGGACCGCGAGCGCTTCTGGGAGGCCGGCGGCGAGCTCGGCCTCGCCCCGGGCGAGCCCGGCGAGCCCCGGCTCGTCGTGCCCGCGCCCGCGCCGAGAAACGAGGCGTTCCTCATCCCCTCCGACGTGAGCTACGTCGTCCGCGGCTCTGGCCGGAGCGCGGCGGACGCCGGGACCATCGGGTGCTGGCAGGTCGCCACGCGCGCCCTCTCCTACGACTACCTCTGGAACGAGGTCCGCGTGAAGGGGGGCGCCTACGGCTGCGGCTTCAGGCGCACGAGCGAGGGTCTGCGCGCGTTCTGGAGCTTCCGGGACCCCTCGATCGACGCCACGCTCGCGCGCTACGACGGCGCCGCGGCCTGGCTCGCGTCGTGGGACGCGACCCCCGACGAGCTCGAGGGCTACGTCGTGGCGACGGTCGCCGCGCACGACGCCCCGGTCAAGCCCCGCCAGATGGCGCGCCGCCAGGACCTCGCCCGCTTCGGGGGCAAGCCGGCGGGCTGGCGCGACGCGGTGCGCGCCGAGGAGCTCGCGACGGACGCCGACGACCTGAGGCGCCTCGCCGGCGCGCTCGCAGACCCGGACGCGCCGACCGGCGTGTGCGTCTTCGGCGGCCGCGACGCCGTCTCGGCGAGCGGCGTCGCCTTTGACGCCGTGCGCGAGCTCGTGCGATGAGAATCCGCGGGAACGGCCCGCTCGCCTCGCTGCTCGCGACCGCAGGGCTTCTCGCCGTCGCCACGCTCGTGGGCATCGCGCTGAGCGCCGCGGGCCTCCAGCAGGCCACGGTCGTCGTCACCTACGTGCTCGCCGTCATCGGCGTGGCGTTCGCCGCGCCGGGCGGGCCGTGGTGCCTGGTCGCGGCGGCGCTCGCCGTTCTCGCGTTCAACTTCTTCTTTGCCGCGCCCACGCTCTCGCTCGCCGCGCTCGACCCCGCGATGCCGGGAACCTTCGCCGTGATGTTCGTCGTGGCGCTCGTGGCGGGGCACCTCGCCGCGCGCCTGCGCCTCCAGGCGCGCGAGGCCGAGGCGGCGCGCGCCCGCACGCAGGCCCTGCTCGAGCTCAGCGGCAGGCTCCAGGGCTGCCCCGACCTCGACTCCGTGGCAGACGTCATGGCCGCGGAGGCGCACAGCCTCGGACGCTCGCTCGCGTGGTTTATGGCCCCGGGGAAGGGGGACGACCTCGGGGCGCCGCGCACCTACCCGCTCGTGCCGGGCGCCAGCGTGGTCGAGGAGCGCACCGTCGCCCTGCGCGCCCTCGCCAACCGCGCGCCCGCGGGCGCCACGACCGCGTCCTTCTCGTCCGCCTCGGGCCTCTACCTCCCGATCGGCGGGGGCACGCGCGCGGTCGGCGTGATCGGGCTGGTTCCGGCTTGCGGCGTCGAGCCCGACGACCTCGAGCTCTGGCGCTCGGCGTGCGGACTTGCCGGCCTCGCCGCCGACCGCCTGCGCGCGCTCGCCGAGCGCGAGGACGCCGCCGTGCGCGCACGCAACGAGCAGACCCGCGCGGACCTGCTCCGCTCGATCTCGCACGACCTGCGCACCCCGCTCACCTCGGTCTCGGGCAACGCCGACGTCCTTCTCGCCTCCGGGGGCTCGCTCGGGTCCGAGCGGAGCCGCGAGCTGCTGCGGGCCATCAGCGACGACGCGAGGTGGCTGAGAGGCACCGTCGAGAACCTTCTCACGGTCACGCGCCTCGAGGACGGCGGCGTCGCTCCCCAGGCGGACTGCGAGCTCGTGGACGACCTCGTCGAGGAGGCCCTGCGCCACGTGCCGGCGGACCCGGGCCACGCGGTGCGCTTCGAGGCGCCCGAGGGGCCCCTGCTCGTCCGCGCCGACCCCTCGCTCACGGTGCAGGCCGTCGTGAACCTGGTCGCCAACGCCCTCGCGCACACGCCCGCCGGCAGCAGCGTGGAGGTCTCGGCGGCCCGGGTGGGGCAGATGGTCGAAATCCGCGTGGCAGACGACGGCCCCGGCATACCGGACGCCGAGAAGGACCTCGTCTTCGAGGCCTTCCGCACGGCGGGGGGCGCGCTTCCCGACGGGACGCGCAGCGTTGGCCTGGGACTGACCGTGTGCCGCGCCATCGCCCGCGCCCACGGGGGTACCATTGCCGTGCGCGACCGTGCCCCGCACGGGTGCGTCTTCGCACTCTCGCTGCCCGCTGAGGAGGTCCCCCGTGTCTGACCAGCACCCCACACCGCTCATCCTCGTCGTCGAGGACGACCCCGCCATCGCGAGCCTCGTCTCGGCCGCGCTCGAGACGCGCGGGTGGGACCGCGTCGTCGCCCAGACGGGGCGCGCGGCGATCCAGGCCGCCGCCGAGCGCTCCCCCGACGCGATCCTGCTCGACCTGGGCCTTCCCGACGTCGACGGCATCGAGGTCGTCCGGCGCGTGCGCACCTGGTCCGAGACGCCCATCATCGTGGTCTCCGCCCGCGGGGAGGACGCCGACAAGATCGGCGCGCTCGACGCCGGGGCCGACGACTACCTCGTGAAGCCCTTCTCCGTGGGCGAGCTGCTTGCGCGCGTGCGCGTGGCGCTGCGCCGCGGCGCGCGCGGCCCCGCCGGCCCCGCCGAGGGCGCGACCATCGACAACGGCGCACTCTCCGTCGACTGCGCCTCCGGGATCGCACGGGTCTCCGGCGAGGAGGTGCACCTCACGCCGATCGAGTACCGGCTGCTCGTCCTTCTCGCCCGAAACGAGGGAAAGGTCCTCACCCACCAGTACCTGCTCGAGCACGCCTGGGGCGAGGGGCAGGTGGGGGACCTCGCGTCGCTGCGCGTGATCATGGCGTCGCTGCGCAAGAAGGTCGGCGCCGGGCTCATCCAGACGCACGTGGGGGTGGGCTACCGCATGGTCCGCACCGAGTAGGCGCCGCGCCCCCGAGCCCGCCCACGACCTGCGGCCTTAATGCCGTCTTTATTTCATGACACCCCTTCTTAACTGCGTCTTTATGCTCGAGGCGTGACGTTTTTCCCTCCTTTAGAGACCATGGGGCGCGCCCCTGCCGCCCTGCCCTACCCTAGCCGCGTACGAGGGCGCGCCGCCCCGAGGCGCGCCGGCAACCACGGGAAGGAGGGCCTATGGGCAAGACTCAGGCGGCGCCCGTCGCCGTCGAGCGCCTCACGCCCGACATGGTCTTCTCGGCGCTGGACACCTCTGCCGCGGGGCTCACGCAGGCAGAGGCCGCCTCGCGCCAGGCCAGGCTGGGAAAAAACCTCATCCGGTCGGAGAGGAAGAAGTCGCCGGTTCTGGCGCTTCTCTCGAACTTCACGCACCTCATGGCGTGCCTGCTCTGGGCGGCGGGCGCCATCGCCTTTGTGGCGGGGCTCCCGGAGCTGGGCGTGGCCGTCTGGCTCGTGAACGTCATCAACGGCTGCTTCAGCTTCTGGCAGGAGCACCGCGCCGGCAAGGCGACCGACGCGCTCAAGAAGATGCTGCCGTCCTACGCGAGCGTCATACGCGACGGCCAGGAGCAGCGCATCCTCGCGGAGGACCTCGTGCCCGGGGACGTGATCGCGCTCGCCGAGGGCGACAAGATCTCCGCCGACGCCCGCGTGGTGCGCGCGAGCGACCTGCAGGTCAACCAGTCGACGCTCACCGGCGAGTCGAACCCGGTGCGCAAGACGGCCGACGCCGTGCTCGAGGACGACCTCACGCAGGCCGAGACGCCCAACCTCATCTTCGCCGGCACCTCGGTCTCCGAGGGGACCGGCCGGGCCGTGGTCACGCGGATCGGCATGGACACCGAGTTCGGCAAGATCGCCCACCTCACGCAGAACATGGAGGAGGCGCCCAGCCCGCTGCAGCTGCAGCTCAACCGCACCACCAAGCAGATCACCGTCTTCGCGGCGTGCATGGGCGTCGGCTTCTTCCTGCTGGACGCGCTGTTCGTCAAGAGCGACTTTGCGGCGGCGTTCATCTTCTCGCTCGGCATGGTGGTGGCCTTCATCCCGGAGGGCCTGCTCCCCACCGTGACGCTCTCGCTCGCTATGGCGGTGCAGCGGATGAGCAAGAGAAACGCCCTCGTGAAGAAGCTCAACTCCGTCGAGACCCTCGGGTCGACCTCGGTGATCTGCACCGACAAGACGGGCACGCTCACGCAAAACGAGATGACGGTGAACCACCTCTGGACCGTCGGCCACGAGTACGAGCTCACCGGCGTGGGCTACGCGCCGGAGGGCGAGGTGCGCCTGGACGGCAGGGCCGTCGACGCCTCCTGCGACGACGACCTGCGCCTGCTCGTGGCGGGCGGGGCGCTCTGCTCCAACGCGCGCCTGCTCCCGCCCGAGGAGGAGGGCGGGCGCTACACCGTGCTGGGCGACCCCACCGAGGCGTGCCTGCTCGTCGCCGCCCAGAAGGCCGGCGTCGAGCCGTCGGAGCAGGAGCGGGCCTGGCCCCGCGTGCGCGAGCTGCCCTTCGAGAGCCGCCGCAAGCGCATGACCACGGTCCACCAGCTCCCCGAGCCGCTCGACGGGGCGAAGCGCGTGGCGTTCGTGAAGGGCGCCCCGGGCGAGATCGTGCGCCTCTGCGCGCGCGTCCGCGTCGACGGCGACCCCCGGGCGATGACCGAGGAGCTCGCCGAGAAGATCATGGCGGCAAACGACGCCTACGCCTCCGACGGGCTGCGCGTGCTCGCCGTCGCCTACCGCCCGCTGCCCGTCGGCGACCCCTCCGTGCCGCGCTCCGTGAGCGACTACACCCCCGACGCCATCGAGCGCGACCTCACGTTCGTGGGCCTCGAGGTCATGCAGGACCCTCCGCGCCCGGAGGTCGCCGAGGCGGTGGAGCAGTGCCGTTTCCCGCGCGGAAAATGCCATTGCCGGTCCTCAATGTCCCTACGATGAAACTCGATTCACCCCGCTTGCCCTGGT
>DXAB01000169.1 GCA_019117265.1 Candidatus Olsenella pullicola | reverse complement strand
GTAGATTGTCACCATCTTGTTGATGGTGACAATCTACCCTGTCACCTTTGTCATCACCTTTGTCATCATCTGCCCTGTCACCTTTGTCATCAACAACGGGAGGGTGCCATGCGCGTCGAGAAGATCGAGCTACCCAGCTCCGGCTACGGGACCGGCGCTGCCACGCTCACGGCCTACGTGCAGGACAACATTGAGGACCAGGCCGCGCGTCGGAGGCCCGCCGCGCTGATCTGTCCGGGCGGCGGCTACGCGTTTTGCTCCGACCGCGAGGGAGAGCCGATTGCACTTGCGCTTCTCGCCCGCGGGTACCAGGCCTTTGTCCTGGATTACACGGTAATCGACCCCGCCGAAGCCACGCCGCTTCTTCCCGCGCCACAGATCGACCTTGCCCGCGCGCTGGCGCTCGTGCACTCGCACGCCGACGGGTGGCGCGTGGACGTGGCGCGCCTGGGGATCATCGGCTGCTCGGCGGGCGCGCACCTGTGCGCCACGTATACGGCGCTTGCGCGAGACGACGGGTTTCTCACCCGCGCGGGCGTGAGTGCCGAGGAGGCGCGCGCCGCCTGGCAGGTGCTCTGCTACCCGGTCGTTGACCTTGGGGCCGGATGGCCGCCCGACCCCGCCTACGCCGAGCGCATCTGCGCGGAGGGCTCGCCCCTTCGTCGCGCGCACGAGCTGGTGAGCAGCGTCACGCCGCCCACCTTCCTCTGGCACACGTCCGTTGACGAGACGGTTCCCGTCCGAAACGCCTACCTTCTGGCGGAGGCCCTCGCGGCTCACGGCGTCGACCACGAGTGCCACGTCTTTCACGCCGGCCGTCACGGCCTCTCGCTCGCCACGGAGCAGACCTCGCACTACGCAAGCGACGCGCTGCCCCACCTTGCCCGCTGGCTCGACCTTGCCTTGGAATGGCTGGCTGAGCTCTAGATGACAAAAGTGACAGGGGAAACTGTCATCACAGGGGAAACCGTCATCATCACAGCTCGGGCTCGGGCTGGGTCGTGAGGTCGCGGCCGAGGCGCTCGAGGCGAGAGACGTCGGTCTCGGCCTGGCCCTCGCGCCAGCTGGTCCGCTTGGCGTGCTCGGGGTCGGCCTCGTCCGCCCAGAGTCGCTCGGCCACAGGCGCCCATGCCGCCGCGGCCGGCGCGGTCTTCTCGCGAAGCTCTTCGGGCGACTCCTTCTCCACGAGGTCCGTGGAGTGCGCCCCGGTCTCGGCCACCATGCGCGGCAGGTCGTCCGGGTTCTCCAGCATGGGACACGGTCGCAGGTGGTTGGTGTTGAACGGCTGGCCCTCGTAGTACTTCATGAAGAGGGGGGAGCGAAGCGCGTCGAGCAGGCTGACCTCGTGGATGTTGGCGTTTGCGTAGTGGATGAAGACGCACGGCTCCACGTCGCCCGCGGCGTTGATGTGCAGGTAGCGACGGCCACCGGCGATGCAGCCGCCCACGTACTCGCCGTCGTTTTGGAAGTCCATCGTGAAGAGCGGCTTCTTCCCGCGCATCTCGCGCACAAAGCGATACATCCGCTCGCGCTGCTCGGGCGTGGGCATGAGCTCGGCGCTCGCCGCGCGACCCACGGGCATGAAGTGGAAGTACCAGCAGAAGAGCGCGCCCTTCTCGATCATCCAGTCCATGTTCTCCTCGGTGGCGATGGCGTCCGCGTTGGCGCGCGTCCAGCACGCGGAGATGCCAAAGGGCAGCTCGTGCTCGCGCAGCAGGTCCATCGCACGCTCGATCTTGGCGTAAGTGCCGTCACCGCGGCGCGCGTCGGTGGTGTGCTCGTTGCCCTCGGCGCTGATGGCGGGCACGAAGTTTGCCACGCGAATCATGTCCTGGCAGAAGGCCTCGTCGATGAGGGTGGCGTTGGTGAAGCAAAGAAAGACGCAGTCGGGGTACTTCTCGCAGATGCGGATGAGGTCGTCCTTGCGCACGAGCGGCTCGCCGCCGGTGTAGATGTAGATGTGGCAGCCCAGCTCGCGGCCCTGGTCGATGATCGAGCAGATGTCCTCAAAGGAGAGGTTGAGCGCGTGACCGTACTCGGCCGCCCAGCAGCCGGTGCAGCGAAGGTTGCAGGCGCTCGTGGGGTCCAGGAGGATGGCCCAGGGGATGTTGCACTGGTACTTCTCGCGTGCCTTCTCCTGCTCGGGCCAGGCGAGGATGTTGGCGTCCACGATAAGGGCCTTGAGCAGGCGGCGGCGCACCTCGGGGTTGAGGTGGAAGGCCTTGAGGATGAGCTCGTACCAGTTGCTGCGGCTGTCGATGGCGGCCCTGAACGCCGCGCGCTGGGTGGGGAAGACGTTTGCCGGCGTGTACTTGTCGATGGCGTCCATGATCTTGGGGATGCGGGCCTCGGGGTCCTCGTCCACGTAGTCGATGAGCTTGTAGAGAGCGGTGCGCTCCACCGTCTGGGTGAGTGACATCTTGCGTCCTTCCGTTCGTCCTAAGCCGCCTGTTGGCGAGCTGACGTCACTTATACCCATCTATGAAAAAACCCACAACTGAGGAATTACTGAAATGACTCTTCCATGGAGGATGAGAGGTGCGTGTATTACTCCACAAAATCGTGGGGGAGTGAGGGAAAACATGTTCATGCTTTACCAAATCATGAACATAGTATGGAGAAACAGTGAAGAGTTGCCTTGTCGGAGAAATCTGCCGTGTTTCCAGAGTGTTTCGAGTAGATTTCTAAAGTGGATAGCAAAGGCCTCCCTGCCAGCCCGGGCAGAGAGGGCAAGAAAAAGGAGGAAACCATGGGCAGCAAGCTCAGCGACCTGTTTGAGATTCTCTTCGCCAAGGACTCGAAGTCTCAGGTCAAGCATCTCGAGGAGGACAAGGGATTCTCCCCGGCGCGCGCCGAGCTCGCTGCTCAGAGTGGCCTCGCACGACTCCCGCTCGCCTAGCGGATCACGCAACGAGAAGCCCCCGAGAGGCGGCACCAGCTGCGGTGCCGCCTCTTTCCCGTTGCGGGCTCAGCGTGCAGGTGGTGCCGGCTTTGAACCATAATGAGCTTGTCGGAGCGTCACGTGGGGTGGGGGAGTGAGCATGCAGCAGGGCGAGAAGAGCGAGCGGCCTGTGGACCGTCGCGTTCGTCGGAGCCGCCGTGCCATGATGGGCGCGTTTGACCGCCTGATCACCGTCATGCCCCTCGAGGAGATATCCGTGAGCGCCATCGCGCGCGAGGCGGACGTAGACCGCAAGACCTTCTACCAGCACTTTGGTACGGTTGACGGGCTCCTTGACGCCATTGCCGAGGAGGTGGTCTCGGAGCTGCTCGACGAGGTTGAGCTGGCAATGCGCGTTCGCGCTGGGGCAGGCGAGGACGTTCGTCCGCTCCAGGCCTTCTTCGACATTCTTGCCGAGCGCCTGAGCCAAAACGCCTCGCTTCGGCAGCGCTACTACGAGCACGTGCCTTCCGAGCTGCTCTTTGACCACCTTACACGGCCGCTGACACGTCAGATCTCCGAGCGTGGCTTTGTCCGCGGAGACCTTACCGACGATCAGCTTGAGATGTTGCTGGCGTTTGGCCTTGGCGGACTCTTCTCGCTGTATCGGTGGTGGCTGCTCTCGGACAGGAGCGTTCCTCTTGCGGAGGTCGCGAGCTGCGCATGTGCGCTCGTCGAGGGCAGCGTGACGCCTCTCGTGCGCTAGATCCCGCTTTCGCGGGGTTTTCGAACGAGCGGAAACGGAAAAAGCGCTTACGTGTAGCGCCGAACGTGGCTGGACGGAAAAAGCCTCCTTCGTGTAGCGTGCTTTGAGGGTGACCCCGAGTATCCCAGATTCGTTTTCCCTGTTGATAATATAACAAATCGAATCAAACGACTCTGATTACCCTCAATTGACGCTACACGAGCGACGGTTTTTCTCTCAGGCACTCACGTACGCTACACGAAAGGCTTTTTTCTGCGCGGACACGACAAACCCCGGACCCGCGCATGTGGAGTCCGGGGCCGGGGGGTTATCGCGCTCAGCGAGCTACTTCACCGTGAGCACTGGTACGTCAACGGAGCGCAGCACGCCAAAGCTCACGCTGCCGAGCATGCCGCGAAGGGCACCCAGGCCTCGCCTGCCCATGACCACGAGGTCGATGTCGTGCTGCTGAACGTAGTCGGCAATGCCCTCTACCGGTGAGTTTGAGATAACGGCGTCGGCGACCACCCTGCACTGCGCGTCATCAATCGACTGCCGCACCATCTCTTGGATGTCCTCGCAGGTTCGCTGCACCACGGACTCCATAATGCGCTCGTAGCTGCCCGGATCGCCCATCGCGTACGGAATCTCAAGCCCCTCGCCCATGAGCGTTGGGTTGGGCAGCGAGGCGGAGGGGATGACGGTCACCACGCTCACCTTTGCCTCGGGGTAGGCGCCCGCCAGCCCAATCGCAATGTGAAGGGCGCTTCTCGCGTGATCGGACTCGTCGTAGGGAACCAGGATGTTTTTGAAGTACATGGTTACCTCCCTTGCCGCAAACGCAACGCTTACTGGCGTTATACCCGTCGGTTGGCGCGCACCCCAAACTATCGGCGAGCGCAGCCGAGAACCCCGTGGGCGTATGATGAAAAGTGACGGTCACTTCTCATCATGGAGGCGAGAAGAACATGCGCGTCACGGTGCTCATGGAGAACTGCACGCCCTCGAGCCGCCTTGTGGCGCGCCACGGCCTCTCCCTATGGATCGAGCTCGCCGACGGCCGCCGCATCCTCTTTGACATGGGCCCGGACGATGCCTTCCTCTCCAACGCGCGAGCGCTCGGCGTGGACGTGACCACTGCCGATCTCGTGGTGCTCTCCCATGGGCACTATGATCACGGCGGCGGGCTGCGTGCGTTTCTCGACGCCTGCGCGGACGCGCGACGAGACGTGCCGGTCTACGTGCGCAAACATGCCTTTGAGGAGCACGTCTCCGGCACGCCCGAGAGCCACCATGCCATTGGGCTGGACCCGGCGCTGGAGGAGGAGCCCCGCGTTGTCACGCTGCGGGAAACGTGCGAGGTGGCGCCCGGGCTTACGCTCTTCTCGACCCCATGTCGCGAACACCCCTCTGCGCAGTCAAACAAACGCCTGCTCATGCGCGGTGCCGACGGCGCGTTTGTGCCAGACTCCTTTGCGCACGAGCAAAGCCTTCTGGTGCATGAGGACGGCAGGTACGTGCTCTTCTCTGGCTGCTCGCACGGCGGGATCCTCAACATCATGGACGCCGCCGAGAAGATCGCGGGCGCGCCGCTCGACGCGGTGGTGGCCGGCTTCCACCTCATGGACCCAGGCGGCGGCTCCGTTGAGGATGCCCGGCTCACACGAGCCCTTGCGTCCGAGCTTGCCGCCCGGCCCGCGCGCTACCTCACTTTCCACTGCACCGGAACCGACGCATTTGCCCTGCTTCGCGACACGCTCGGCACGCGCGTGAGCTACCTGCACGCGGGCAGTCGCGCGGAGCTGTGAGGCCCGCGGGCCCCGAGCCACCCAGCTGCTACAATCTCCGCATCGATCGTTTGGAGGTCACATGCCACAGCTTCTTGCCGCGCTTCTCGTTCTCTTTCTTGTTGCCGCCGTCATCTCGCTCGTCATCTCGTTTGTGGTGAGCGTGGTTGCGGGCGCGCTGAGCCTGCTGCCGGTGGTCTTTGTGGTGGTGGCAATCTGGTTCTTTGTCAAGGGCGGCAAGATTCACGTCGAGTTTCCCGGTCGCAACGACCGCAACCGCCTGGGCTAGGGGAGAGGCGCATGTCCACACCTGATTTCATCCTGCGCCTGCGCGAGAAGATCGGCCACGACCTGCTCTGGCTCATCGGCGTGACCGCGTACGTTGAGGACGACGAGGGGCGCGTTCTTCTGGGCAGGCGCTCGGACAACGGCATGTGGGCGCTCGTGTGCGGCATCAACGAGCCGGGCGAGGAGCCCGCGGACACCGTGGCCCGCGAGGTGGCGGAGGAGACGGGCGTCGACGTTGTGCCGGTTGCGCTCGCGAGCGTGAGCGCGCAGCACGGCGAGACCGTCTACGCCAACGGCGACCGCACGCAGTACCTGGACCTCACGTTTGTGTGCCGCCTCGCCGAGGGCGGCCGCGCGGTGCCGCGGGTGGCCGATGACGAGAGCCTCGAGGTGGGCTGGTTCTTTCCGGACGCGCTTCCCGAGCCCTTCTTGCCCACGATGCGCCGGCGCATGGCACGTGTGCGGGAGTGGCGCGAGGCGGGCTCGGGCGCAACGCTCTTCTCGTTTGGCGAGTAACGCGGGGCGCTACCAGCGGATCGTGTACGGGTCGGCCGTGAACGAGCAGAACGTGGCAATGCCGTTCTCCAGCGCAAAGACCTCGCAGTTGCCGTCGTCGGCGGCGTACATCGGCCGCAGCTCGGGGTACTCGGCGAGCACGGCCTCGCGCGCCTCCAGGCGGTCGTCGAGCACGGCGTCGGCCTCGATGCGCAGCCACGAGCCGTCCGCGCCCATCGCGCAGATCGCCACGCGCGGGTGGGCGAGCATCTGCTCGGAGACGGCCTTCACGCGCCCGGTCTGGATGTAGAGCCTGCCTTCAAACATGGCGATGGTGCCAAAGGGCCGTACCTGCGGGTTGCCCGCCTCGTCGACGGTTGCCAGGTAGTAGGTGGAGCTTGCCTTGAGGTAGGAGAGGACGTCGTCCATGGGTGCTCCCTTCGTCGCGCTCTGACATGGTCCTTGACGCTACTTTACTCCGCTCCGGGGACAGCGACGCGTCGCTTGCGGTAGATCTTCTCGGCGAGCGGGGCGAGCGCGCGGCGCCTCCGGGCGGCGTCCTGATACGATGGAGGAGTACGGGCTGCGGAGAGGGAGGTCGTATGCGCTATCGGGAGCTGGGCCGCACGGGCCTGCGCGTCAGCGAGATTGGCTTTGGCGGCGAGTGGATGGACGGCACGCCCGAGGAGGCGCGCGCCGTGGTGGACGCGGCCGAGGCCGCGGGCGTGAACATCCTCGACTGCTGGATGCCCGACCCAACGCGTCGCTCCAATCTTGGCGACGCGCTTCTTGGTCGGCGCGAGCGATGGGTCATCCAGGGCCACCTTGGCTCCACGTGGCAGGGCGAGCAGTACGTGCGCACGCGCGACATCGCGCAGGTCCGCCCGGCCTTTGAGGACCTTCTCGCCCGCTTCCATACCGACTACATGGACCTGGGCATGATCCACTACGTGGACCGCGCGGACGACTTTGACGCGCTCATGGCGGGAAGCCCCTTCATGGCCTACGTGCGCGAGCTGCGCGCCGCGGGGACCATCCGCCACGTGGGCCTCTCCACGCACAATCCTGAGATCGCGCGCCGCGCGGTGCTCTGCCCGGAGATCGAGATGATCCTCTTCTCGGTGAACCCGGCCTTTGACATGATGCCCGGCACGGACGACCTCGACGCGTACTTTGACGAGCGCGGCGAGCAGGCCGCCACGGACGGCATGCGCCCCGAGCGCGCAGAGCTCTACGCGCTCGCGGAGGAGACGGGCACCGGCATCACCGTCATGAAGGGCTACATGGGCGGCCGCCTCTTCGACGCCTCTCAGTCGCCCTTTGGCGTGGCGCTCACGCCCGTCCAGTGCCTGCACTATGCGCTCACGCGTCCCGCCGTGGCGAGCGTGATGGTGGGCTTTGGCGAGCCCGCCCACGTGGCCGACGCCGTTGCCTACGAGAGCGCAACGGACGCCGAGAAGGACTACGCCTCCGTGCTCGCCGGTGCGCCGCGCCACGCCTACGTGGGGCAGTGCACCTACTGCGGCCACTGCGCACCGTGCCCGCGCGGGATTGACATTGCCGCCGTCAACAAGTTCTTTGACCTCGCGACCAGCTATGACGAGGTGCCGGACTCCGTGCGCGAGCACTACCGCGCGCTCGGCGCCACGGCGGCGGAGTGCATCGCGTGCCGTGCGTGCGAGGGCCGCTGTCCCTTTGGCGTGCACGTGGCCGAGCGCATGGCAGCGGCGGCGGAGCTCTTCGGCTGCTAGGGCGTCATTATCGCTACCATGGCAGAAACGCCATGAGAGGGGTTTGCATGAAAATCTGCGACAAGCTCGCCGCGCGCCAGACGTTCTCGTTTGAGATCTTCCCGCCGAAGGGCGAGCTCCCGCTTGAGACGGCTTACGCGGTGGCAAGCGAGATGGCTGCCGATCGGCCGGATTGGATCTCCGTCACGTATTCCGCGGGTGGGTCGGGCAACTCGGCCAATACGGTGCCCATCGCCGCGTCGATCGAGCGCGACCTCGGCGTGACGGCGCTCGCGCACCTCACGTGCCTGGGTTCCGAGCGGGCAGACGTTGACGCCTATGTGGCGCAGCTCGAGGCCGCGGGCATCGACAACGTGCTCGCCCTGCGTGGCGACCGCGCCCCCGGGCGCGAGGCGCGCGACTTCGCCCATGCGTCCGATCTTATCGCCTACCTGCGCGAGCGTGGGACGGACCTCTGCATTGGCGCGGCCTGCTACCCCGAGGGCCACGTCGAGTCGCCCACCGAGGAGGAGAGCTTTCGCGCGCTCTACCTCAAGCAGGAGGCTGGCGCGGACTACCTGGTCTCCCAGCTCTTCTTTGACAACGAGGACTTCTATCGCTTTCGCGAGAAGTGCCTGCGCCATCGTGTGCGACTTCCCATCGTGGCGGGCATCATGCCGTTCACGAGCGTCAAGCAGATCCAACGCATGGCGTTCACCTGCGGCGCGTCGATTCCGGCGAAGGTCGTGAAGCGGCTCGTGCTCGCCGGGGACGACCCCGCCGATCAGGCGCGCGCCGGCATCGAGTACGCGTGCGAGCAGCTTGCGGACCTCGCGGCAAACGGCGTGGACGGCCTGCACGTGTACAGCATGAACAAGCCCGCGGTGGCCCATGCCGCGCGCGAGGCGCTGCTCGCCTGCGGGTACCTGGGGGCCTAGCGCGCGTGGCGGAGTCGTACGACATTCGCTCGGTCGACCGCGCTGAGGTGCTGCACTACCTGGGCTACTCGGGTCAGTCGCTTTCCCCCGAGCTTGACTCGCGCATCGGCGAGGTCGTTGAGCGCTGCCTTTCCGTGGCCCGCCCGCGCGGCGTGACCCGCGTCTTTGAGGTTGCGGGGCGGGAGAGCAGGGACGGTCTGCCCGTGATCTCTCTTTCCGGTACGGCGCTCGATCTCGTTGGGAACTCCATTGCCGCGCACCTTGAGGGCGCCGTTGCGGTTGGTGTGCTTGCCGTGACAGCAGGGGCGCCTGTGGATGCGGAGCTGCGCCGCCTCTCGCTCACGGACCGTGTGGCCGAGGTGATTATGGACGCGGCAGGCTCTGCGCTTGTGGAACGGGCGGCTGATGCCGCCGAGGCGATTCTTGTGGCGCAGGCGGCGGAGCGGGGGCTCTACGTGGGCTCACGCTTCTCGCCAGGTTACGGCGACCTGCCGCTCCTGACGCAGCCGGTGCTTCTCTCCACACTTGATGCCGGGCGTCAGCTGGGGATTACCCTCTCGCCGACGCTGCTCATGTCGCCCATGAAAAGCGTGACGGCGGTGGTTGGGCTCTTTGAGGAGCCTCCGGAGCGTGAGTACGTGATCTGCGACGAGTGCCTGCGCCGCGAGTTCTGCGAGCTCCGCAGCGCGGGCCGGTATTGCGGCAGGCGGGGTTAATTGAGCTTTCGTTTGGAGAAACGGTCTCTCGTGTAGCGCGCGGCCGCGCCAGCCGGGAAAACGCTCCTTCGTGTAGCGTCGTTTTCTGGCAAAAAACGAGAGCGGCGCGCACGGAAGCCTTAACGGCCTTGCAAAAGGCCAGTTGGCCCAAGGACGATACTCGGCTGCCCTCATAATCGCGCTACACGAAGGAGCGTTTTCCCGGCTGGCGCGGCCGCGCGCTACACGAGGAGGCCTTTTCGATTTTTCTTTGGCGGCCTGCTAGGATTGACCGAGGACAACGACGAGGGGAATCCCATGAAGACCGAAAACAGCCATGACCTTCTTCGCAGCGCGCTTGCCGGTGAGGGCTTCCTGCTCTTTGACGGCGCCATGGGAACGCAGCTGCAGGAGCGTGGCCTCGCTGCCGGCGAGCTTCCGGAGCTGCTGTGTCTCTCCAATCCCCAAGAGGTGACGGAGATCCATGCCTCGTATGTGGCCGCCGGCGCAGACGTTGTCACCACCAACACCTTTGGGGCAAATGCCGCCAAGCTCGGAGACGCCGCAACTGTTGAGGAGGTCTTCTCTGCTGCGGTTTCCTGCGCGCGTGCGGCGCACCCGCGCTACGTGGCCGCGGACATTGGCCCGACGGGCCAGCTCCTGGCGCCGATGGGTCCGCTCGCCTTCGATGACGCCTACGAGCTCTTTGCCCATCAGGTGCGCGCCGCGGAGGCAGCCGGGGCGGATCTCTTCGTCATCGAGACCATGGCAGACCTCGCCGAGGCCAAGGCCGCGCTCCTTGCGGTAAAGGAGAACTCCCAGCTCCCGGCCTTTGTGACGATGACCTTTCAGGAGGACGGCCGTACCTTCCTGGGCACAACGCCCGAGGTGGCGGCGCTCACCCTCTCCTCGCTCGGCGCTGCCGCGGTGGGCATCAACTGCTCCCTCGGCCCCGCTGAGGTCGCGCCCCTTGTGGAGCGGATGCTCCCGTGGGCGAGCTGCCCGGTCATGGTACAGGCAAACGCGGGCCTGCCGCGCGTGGAGAGCGGCGTCACGGTCTTTGACATCGGGCCCGGGCAGTACGCGCGCGCGGTTGCCGACATGCTTGATGCGGGCGTGACCATCGTGGGCGGCTGCTGCGGCACCACCCCGGAGCACATCGCCGCGGAGCGCGCGCTGCTCGCCGGTCGACGTCCCGCCCCTCGCCGTGTGCGCGACTGCTTTGCCGTTGCCGGTCCGCAGCGTCTCGTTGCGCTTGAGGCGGGCCAGGTCGGCGTCATCGGGGAGCGCATCAACCCGACGGGCAAGCGCAAGATGAAGGATGCCCTGCGCAGCGGCAACCACGACCACCCGCTCGCCGAGGCCATCGCCCAGGAGCGCGCCGGCGCCCAGATCCTGGACGTCAACGCGGGCCTTCCCGAGATTGACGAGCGCGCCGTGATGTGCCGCCTCGTGAGCGAGCTTCTCAGCGTGACCACGCTGCCCCTGCAGATCGACGCCTCGGACCCCGCGGTCATCGAGGCCGCCGTCCGCAGCTATCCCGGCAAGGCGCTCATCAACTCCGTCAACGGCAAGGCGGAGTCGCTCGCCGCGGTGCTGCCCATCGCCGCGCGCTACGGGTGCGCCGTCGTTGGCCTCACGCTGGACGAGGACGGCATCCCCGCCACCGCCGAGGGACGTCTTGCCATCGCGCGCCGCATCGTGGCGGCGGCCGAGGAGGCGGGCATCCCGCGCCACGACGTCGTGATCGACTGCCTGGCCATGGCGGCTTCCACGGACCAGTCCGCCCCGCGAGCCATCCTCGACGCCATCCGCGCCGTCAAGGCCGAGCTTCCCGGCGTGCGCACGGTCCTCGGCGTCTCAAACATCAGCTTTGGCCTGCCCTTCCGCCCGCTCGTCAACGCCACGTTCCTGGCCGCCGCGCTCGGTGCGGGGCTTGACCTCGCAATCATCAACCCCGGTGTGCAGCGCATGATGGACGTGGTCAGCTCCTGGCGCGTGCTCTCGGGAGAAGACGAGCGGGCGCGCCTCTACGTGGAGCGCTACGCAGACCGTTCGGATTCCGTGCAGGCCCCTGCGGGCGAGAAGTGCGTCCCCGTCGAGAAGGGCGCGCCGCAGACGGCAGCCCCCACCGACCCCGTCGATCACGCCCGTCGGCTGGTGCTCGACGGCCGCACCGCCCCCATGGCGGACGCCATGGCCGAGGTGCTCGTTCACCACGACGCGCTCTTCGCGATCAACGAGGTGCTGGTGCCCGCCCTTGATGAGGTGGGGCGCCGCTTTGAGGCGGGCACGTTCTTCCTGCCGCAGCTCATGGCCTCGGCTGAGGCGGCCAAGGCGGGCTTTGAGACCATACGCTCCGCCAGCGCCGAGGGCGCGGCAACGGCGGACAAGGGCACCGTCGTGGTGTGCACCGTCAAGGGCGACATCCACGACATCGGCAAGAACATCGTGCGCATGCTGCTCGAGAACTACGGCTTTGACGTCGTTGACCTCGGGCGTGACGTTGACCCTGAGACCGTGGTCAAAACCGTCGAGGAGCGCCACGTGCGCCTGGTGGGCCTCTCGGCGCTCATGACCTCAACGGTCCCGGCCATGGCGGAGACCATCGCGCTGCTGCGCGAGCGCGCGCCGTGGTGCAAGGTCGTCGTGGGCGGAGCGGTGCTCACGCCGGAGTATGCCCAGATGGTTGGTGCGGACTTCTACGCCAAGGACGCCACGGAGACCGCCCGCATTGCCGGGGAGGTTCTGGGGTAGACGCGCACCGCGGGCGCCGCCATCGGCGCCCGCGCAACCTGCGTCACGCAAAGGCGGCGGTCATGAACTCCGAGCCGGTGTCCTCCATCTCCCAGCCGTCGTCGGTCTTGGAATACGTGAAGTCGTAGCTGGACTCGTGCAGCTCAGAGCCCTCAATTGCCTCGAGCATGGCCGAGCCGACGCGCTCCATGATCTCGTCCTCGCTGAGCGTGTAGATCTCCGGGTCCGCAAGGAGGTCGTAGGCAAGATCCTCGATCTCGCCCTGCATCGTCTGAAGAGACTTACAGGTAACGCTCACCGAGGCCGTGGCAGTGTCTCCGTCAACCACAACGTCCCCGATCGTGTAGTCAAAGCCGCCGAGAAACGCCTTCATAAAGTCGGTCGGGTCAACGCCCAGCTGCTCAAAGGCGGATGTGTCCGTGGCGCCCAGCAGGTCTTCGATGGCCTCGTCGTCCACGTTCTTGACCTGGTCGAGCCTGGCGGTGAGGTCCTCCCGGATTACCTTCTCGGGACTCTCGCCGGAGCACCCGCCCAGCACAAGGCCGCAGGCAACAGCAAGAACGGCAACGAGCGAGCAGGCAAGCAGCCTGAGCGAGCGCATCTTCATGTCTTCTCCCCTCGGTTGGGACATCCTTAGGATGTGAGTATGTCAGATGGCTTTAAGGTAGCGATAAGGGTTCGGTTGGCGGAATGTATGGTCCCCCGGACGGTTTTCGGGCCTCAGGGGATGTGCCCGCCCGCGCGGCCAAACGTGCTTCTCGCCGAAACCCTGAGGGGCGCCTGAGAATCTCCGGTAGCATATGACTACTATGTGCCGTGGCCGAGGGGGCCCGGCGCCAGGACTCCAGAAGTGCAAGGAGAGGGCCTATGGCTAGAATGCACGTCATGGAGCAGAGCGAGACCCAGGCGATCATGTCGAGCATGCACGAGATGCTCGAGAAGCGCCTCTCGGTGAGCTCGCTCGCTCCGTGCCCCGTCGAGTTCACGGCCTCCTATGTGGCGATGTGCGCCACGCAGAGCTGTGGAAAGTGCACGCCGTGCAGGAACGGCCTCAGGATGCTGCGCCACCTGTTCAACGACGTGCTCAACAACCGCGCCACGATGGAGACGATAGATCTCATCGAGTCCACGGCGCGCACCGTCTACCTGTCGAGCGACTGCGCCATCGGCTACGAGGCCGGCGAGGTTGCGCTCATGGCCGTCCGCGGCTTCCGCGACGACTTTGAGCACCACGTGACCAAGCACGCGTGCGGCTTCTCGCAGCACCAGACCGTGCCGTGCGTCTCGGGCTGCCCGGCCGGCGTGGACATCCCCGGCTACATCGCGCTCGTGGAGGCGGGGCGCTACACCGAGGCGGTGCGCCTCATCCGCAAGGACAACCCGCTGCCGCTCGTGTGCGGCCTGGTCTGCGAGCACCCGTGCGAGATGCACTGCCGTCGCGGCATGGTGGACGACCCGATGAACATCCGCGGCCTCAAGCGCTACGCCGTGGACCACGCGGGCGACTACCGGCCCATCATCAAGGCCCCCACCAAGAAGCGCGTCGCCGTGGTGGGCGGCGGCCCCGCCGGCCTCTCGTGCGCCTACTACCTCACGCTCATGGGCCACAGCGTCAAGATCTTCGAGCAGCGCCAGCACCTCGGCGGCATGCTGCGCTACGGCATCCCCAACTACCGCCTCCCGCGCGAGCAGCTCGACTCCGAGATCCAGTGGCTGCTCGACTGCGGCATCGAGGTCGAGATGAACCACAGCGTCGACGGCGACGAGATGAACCGCCTGCGCGACGAGTACGACGCCGTGTACCTCGCCATCGGCGCGCACTCGGACAAGAAGCTCGGGCTTCCCGGCGAGGACGCCGAGGGCGTCATGTCCGCCGTCCAGCTTCTGAGGGACATGGGCGACGACAACCCGCCCGACTTCGAGGGCCTCACGGTCGCCGTCGTGGGCGGCGGC
>DXAB01000168.1 GCA_019117265.1 Candidatus Olsenella pullicola | reverse complement strand
AGTTTTCCATTAATAAAATAAATTGGTTTAAATCAATTAATTAAGTGAGACATTATATTGACTCAATAAATCGGCTGCAAAGTTAGGAGTATTTTCTTTGTCATCATGACAACTTACCCTGTCACCTTTGTCACATCGGTTTGGCGGTACAGGGGCCTGTCTCGCCGTCGGCGGGATTGCGTACGAGGTCTGCGAGCGTCTTGGAGTCCAGATATCCTGCCGTCACGCGGCCGAGGTCGCGCCAGACGCTCACGGTGGGGCAGGAGTCAAGCTGTGGGCAGAGCGTCTCGTTGGTGCAGTCGAGGCAGCTCACCGGGGCCAGCGAGCCCTCCGCGGCGCGCAGCAGCTCGCCGAGCGTGTAGTCCTCCGGCTTGCGCGTGAGCTTGTATCCGCCGCCCTTTCCGCGCTGGCTCTCCACGTAGCCCGCCTTATGCATGAGGGAGATGACCTGCTCAAGGTACTTGCGCGAGATGTGCTGGCGTCGCGCCACGTCGCCGAGCGAGACCCACCCGTCGTGCGCGGCGAGGTCCGCCATCGCGCGCAGCGCGTACATTCCCTTCGTTGAGAACATCCCAGCCATCTCGTCACCTCCCTGATGAAAAGCGAGAGTCGCTCTTCATCATCCGCGAGCCTCGAGCATCTCGTCGAGGGTGCGCCAGGCGAGCTCGGCGCACTTCACGCGCGCCGGCATGTGCGCGATGTCGCGCAGCAGCACGCCGTCCTCCAGTGCCTCAAGCGCGGACTCGTCCGTCTCCTCGCCACGCAGCATTCGCATGAAGAGGGCGCAGAGCTCGCGCGCCTCCTCGGGCGTCTTGTCGATCATGAGGTCGCTCATGATGTCGGCGCTCGCCTGGGAGATGGCACAGCCGTGGCCGGTGAAGGCGGCCTCCTCGATGGTCCCGTCATCGGCAAAGCGTACCGAGAACGTGAGCTCGTCCCCGCAGGAGGGGTTCACGCCCTCGTGGCTGCAGTCGGCGTCCTCCATCTGGTACTTGTAGTCGGGGTGCGAGACGTGGTCCATGAAGGCCGCGTTGTAGAGGTCAGTCACTGCCATGGAAGATCCCCCAGACCTGAGCGAGGCCGTCGACCAGGCGGTCGACGTCGTTCTTTTCGTTGTAGAAGGCAAGGCTCGCGCGGCAGCAGGCAAGGTTCTCAACGCCGAGCCATGCAAGCAGCGGCTGCGCGCAGTGGTGGCCGGCGCGGATGCACACGCCGGAGGCGTCGAGGATGCTCGCCACGTCATGCGGGTGGACGCCGCGCACGTTGAAGCTGATGACGCCGTGGTGGCGCGCCGGGTCGGCGGGGCCGATGAGATCAACAAAGCCCAGCTCTAGTAGGCGTCCCATGGCGTAGGCCACAAGCTCTGCCTCGCGCTCGGCCACCGCGTCAAGGCCCACGGTATCGGTGAGGTAGGTGAGCGCGGCTCCGGTGGCGTAGATGCCGGCGGCGTCCTGCGTGCCCGCCTCGAACTTCTCGGGCACCGGCGCCCACGTGGCGTCCTGCTCGCGCACGGAGTCGATCATCTCGCCTCCGGTGAGCATCGGAGGCATCTGCTCCAGCAGCTCGTGACGGCCCCAGAGCACGCCCACGCCCATCGGGCCCATCGCCTTGTGGCCAGAGAACGCGAGGAAGTCTGCGCCCAGCTCGTCCACGCTCACCCGCAGGTGCGGGACGGACTGCGCCGCGTCCACAACCATGACCGCGCCCACGGCGTGTGCGGCATCCGCCAGCTTGCGGATGGGCAGCTCGCAGCCCATGACGTTGGAGACGTGCGCGGCAGAGACAATCTTGGTGCGCGGGCCGACCTTCTCGGCAATCTCCTCGTCCGTGAGCGTGCCGTCCTTCTCGGGATAGAGGTAGACGAGGCGTGCCCCGGCGGCGCGGCAGGCCTCCTGCCAGGGGATGAGGTTGGAGTGGTGCTCCATGATGGTGATGACCACCTCGTCGCCGGGCCCAAGGACGCATGGCGAGAAGGACTTGGCCACGAGGTTCAGGCTCTCGCTCGTGTTGCGCGTGAAGACCACGTCGCGCGCGTCTGGGGCGCCGATGAGGGCTGCCACCCGCGCGCGCACGTTGGCGATGGCCGAGGTGGCAGCCACGGAGAGACTGTAGAGGCCGCGCAGCGGGTTGGCGTTCATGGTCTCGTAGAAGCGGCACTGCGCGTCGAGCACGCAGGCGGGGCGCTGCGCGGTGGCCGCGCTGTCGAGAAACGCGATCTCGGGGTGGGTCGCCAGCAGCGGGAAGTCCGCGCGGTAGGGGTTCTTGCGGATGTCCATCTCCTACGCCTCCTCGTCGAGCAGGGAGCCGGCGCCCGCCTCCACGACGGCACGGGCCTCGGGGCAGGGGGCGTGCATGAGGGCGTCCTCGTAGAGGGCGCGCACGAAGAGCTGCTCCGCGTCCTTTCGCGAGAGGCCGCGGCTGGCGAGAAACGCCAGCTGCTCGGGGCTCACGGAGCCGATCGTTGCGCCGTGGTTGCCGGCGACGTCGTCCTCGTCGCAGAGGATCGTCGGCAGCGTCTTGTTGACCACGTCGTCGCCCAGCACGAGCACGGTCTCGGCCTCGTTGCCCTGTGCGCCCTTGGCGCCGTGGACGAGGTCGATCGTGGTGCGCAGGCTCTTCTTGGCCGCGTCCTCGAGCACGCCGTTGTAGCTGAGCTCGGAGCGCGTGTTGCGGCCACGCTGGCGCACGACCTCGTTGATGTCCAGGACCTCCGCGCCACCGGCGTGGTAGCGGCAGCCGAGGTCAACGCGCGCACGCTCGCCGGCGAGGTCGCAGGTGAGGCCCAGCGCGACGGTGCCGCCGCCGAGCAGGTACTGGTGCACGTCCACGCGGGCGTCGCGCGCCGCGGAGATGCCCACGCTCTCAAGGTGCTGCTGGTCCGTGCTCGCCGCCACGTACTCGTGCAGGTGGACGCGCGCCCCGGCCTCCGCGATCACGCGCAGAAGCGACGCGGACGTGCCGGACCTGACAAAGGTGACAGGGTCATCTGTCAGGTTTTTCTTGTCTGCAGAATTTTGAGGAAACCTGACAGATGACCCTGTCACCTTTGTCAGGTCCCCTTCGGCCACGATGACGATGGTGCACTCGGCGCCGGCGCGGACCATCACGCCCGTGTCGGCAACGTCGCCTGCCCCAACGCAGACCACGATCGGCTCCTCGCGCCTCTCGCCGCGCGAGACCTCCACGTAGCGGGCGTCAGCCGCCTGGGACTCAACCCAGTCGGTGACCGCGCGGCCCATCCCGCACTCCACGCCCTCAAAGAGGCGCGGCAGCGAGAAGTACACGTCACCCTTGCGGCCACGCACGGGCACCGTGAGCGTGATGTCGTTCGTGCGCAGGCGGTTCCACGTCTGCGCGGGGGCCACGTTGACGCGCTCGAGGGTGATCTCGGACGCCAGGTTCTTCTCGGCCATCATCCGATCGCCCCTTCCATCTCGAGCTTGATCAGGTTGTTCATCTCCACGGCGTACTCCATCGGGAGCTCCT
>DXAB01000167.1 GCA_019117265.1 Candidatus Olsenella pullicola | reverse complement strand
CGTCACTTCTTGTGCGGACGGTAGCGTCGGCGCGTGGCGTGGGCGCTCCCCTTGCGAGCGCCCGCCTTGAGCCGGGCTATGACCTCGTCGGCGGAGCCGCCCTCCACGCGCGTGCGGATGGCGACGATCTGGTCCCTGATGCGGGCCGCCGCCTCGAAGTCCATGGCCTCGGAGGCGACCGCCATCTCCTCCTCCAGCGCGTCCAGCACGTCTGCGATCTCCGCCTTGGACAGGCCGGCGAGCTCGTCGGCGACGGAACGGGCCGTCTCCTCGGAGGGCTGGTCCTCGGAAAGCGTCTCGAAGGCGCCGTGGCTGCCCGTGCCGTGCCGGTCGCGCGTCTTGCCCTCGAGCGTGCGCTCCGCCTCCGAGATGAACGAGGAGACGTCCGTGATGGACTTCTTGACGGTCCGGGGCACGATGCCGTGCTCCTCGTTGAACGCCTCCTGGATCTGCCTGCGGCGGTTGGTCTCCCCTATGGCCTCTCGCATGGAGTCCGTGATGGTGTCCGCGTACATGATGACCTCGCCTTGCGCGTTTCTCGCCGCGCGGCCCATCGTCTGGATGAGCGAGCGGCGGTTGCGGAGGAACCCCTCCTTGTCCGCGTCCAGGATGGCAACGAGCGAGACCTCGGGGATGTCGAGGCCCTCACGCAGGAGGTTGATGCCCACGAGCACGTCGATCTTGCCCACGCGCAGGTCGCGGATGATGTCCACGCGGTCGAGCGTGGCGGTGTCCGAGTGCATGTAGTTGACCCGCACGCCCTCGTCGAGCAGGTGGTCGGTGAGGTCTTCCGCCATGCGCTTGGTGAGCGTGGTCACGAGCACGCGCTCCTTCCTGGCCACGCGTTCCTTGATCTCGTCGATGAGGTCGTCGATCTGGCCGTTCACCGGGCGCACGTCCACCTTGGGATCAAGAAGGCCCGTGGGACGGATGATCTGCTCGACCTCCTGCTGCGTGACGGACTCCTCGTAGTCGCCGGGCGTGGCGGAGACGTAGATGAACTGCGGCACGCGCTGCTCGAACTCGTCGAAGCGCAGCGGGCGGTTGTCGAGCGCGGAGGGCAGGCGAAAGCCGTGGTCCACGAGCGTCACCTTGCGCGAGCGGTCCCCCTCGTACATGCCGCGGATCTGCGGGACCGTGACGTGGGACTCGTCGATGATGCAGAGCATGTCCTTGGGGAAGTAGTCGATGAGCGTGTAGGGCGGCTCGCCGGCCTTGCGGCCGTCCAGGTGGCGCGAGTAGTTCTCGATGCCGTTGCAGTAGCCCATGGTCTCGAGCATCTCAATGTCGTAGCTCGTGCGCTGCGCGAGGCGCTGCGCCTCGAGGAGCATGTCGGCGCCCTTGAGCTCCGCCACGCGCCGCTCGAGCTCCTCGCCAATGGTCTCGATGGCATGGGTGACCTTGGGACGCTCCGTGACGTAGTGCGAGGCCGGCCAGATGGGGATGGCGTCAAACTCGCGCACGATCTCACCAGTGACGTTGTCCACCTCGGCGATGAGCTCGACCTCGTCGCCAAAGAAGGAGATGCGCAGCGGGTTTTCCGCATAGGGAGGGAAGACGTCGACGGTGTCCCCGCGCACGCGGAAGGTGCCACGGGAGAGGTCGTAGTCGTTGCGGTCGTACTGGATGTCGATGAGGCTGCGAATGAGGTCGTCTCGCTCGAGGGGCTCGTCCTTGCTCACGTTGGGGGCAAGCCCGGCGTAGTCCTGGGGGCTGCCGATGCCGTAGATGCAGCTCACGGACGCCACCACGATGACGTCGCGCCGGGAGAGCAGGCTCGAGGTGGCCTGGTGGCGGAGCTTCTCGACCTCCTCGTTGATGGAGGCGTCCTTCTCGATGTAGGTGTCCGTCTGCGGGACGTACGCCTCGGGCTGGTAGTAGTCGTAGTAGGAGACGAAGTAGACCACCGCGTTGTTGGGGAAGAGCTCCTTCATCTCGCTCGCGACCTGGGCGGCGAGCGTCTTGTTGGGCTCCATGATGAGCGTGGGGCGGTTGAGCCTCTCTATGGTCTTTGCCATGGTGAAGGTCTTGCCGGAGCCCGTGACGCCCAGAAGGGTCTGGTAGCGAAGGCCCCGCTCCACGCCGTCGGCAAGCTTCTCGATGGCCTGGGGCTGGTCGCCAGCGGGCTCGTAGGGCGAGACCACCGTAAGGCGCTCGCCGCCGCCCTCGCGGCCAAAGCGCACGAGCTCGCCGCCAAAGCGCTCCTCAAAAGACGTTTCCGGCATGGTGGCTCTCCCCTCTCGCCAAAATGTCCTGTGAAGAGTGTACCCTTAAGGTCCAAGAGGAAAGGAGACCCACCATGGCCCGTGGCGAGAAGAACAAAGACGCGCAGCTCCCACCCTGGTGGGGGGGCCTTGCCATCGTCCTGGGCGCGATTTGCCTCTTTGGGGCGCTCTCGCTCCTGCTTGCCGAGGGAGACGCGAGCTGGCGCGACCAACGGACCATCTCGCGGGGGATCGTCCTGGGCGCCGCCCTCGTTGCCCTGGGGCTCTTCTCCCTTGTGGGCCGAAAGCCCGAGAAGGCCCCCACCACGAGAGGGCACGCGGCGGACGGGAGGCCGCCGGCACCAACGCAGGCCTCACCGATCGGGGCTCCGGAGCGTGAGAGGCTGGCAAGGGCCAACCTCGAGGGCATGCTCCTGCACAGCGAGGACATCGTGGCGACCCTGCGCGACCTCGTGCTGCACGGGCAGGACCAGCCCGGCATGGCGGACGTGCGCGCCCTTCTCGCCCGCTCGGGCCTCATGGAGTGGAGCGACGCCCCCAACGTGCGCGCCAACCGCCTTCGCCGAAACGGGCGCTGGTGGCTCTCTGCCCCGGGCACGGAGCTCGACGACTCCGCCCTCGAGCGGCTCATCGCCGTGGAGGCGGCGCTCAACGTGGGCGAGGACGTCTCCCAAGGCAGGGGGGAGCTCGACCGCCGGGTGCGAGACGCCCTCAAGATCGTTGACCTGAGGCCAAAGGAGGCCGAGAGGAGCCCGCTTGTGGGCTATCTCCTCGAGGGCGCACAGCCGCGCGGCGAGTGGGCATACCGCATGGGCCTGGCGGACGCGACGGAGAACCTTCCCGCGCCCCTGCGCGTGGAGTTTGACTTCCAGGCCAACGTCCGTGCCGGCGTGGCCTGCGTCGACGTCTGCGTCCCCGGCCCGGCGTGCTTCTCGTTTGCCTCTGACTCCGCCGGGGCGCGCCTTGCGCTCGCGCGAGACTATGCCCTGTGGCTCTCGCTCGCCCTTGCAAACCTCGCCCTGAGACCCAGGGAGGGCGTGACGCGCGTCATCGTCAACGGCCATGCCAGAAACTGGGACGACGTCCTTCTCTCCCTCGACCTCACCGCGGAAACGCTCAGGGGCCTCGCGGACGCCGCCCGCTCCATGGACAAGAGCCTTCCCCGAGACCCCGCCCTGCGCATGAGCCTGGGAGATGACGGATGGCTCGAGGCCGTCGAGCCCTTCCTGCGCGCGGACGACGAGCTCGTATGCCCGTCCAGTCGCTTTGGGGAGGTCGAGCTTGATGCCACGGCAAGCCCGCAGCCGCTTGTGCGAGCCTGTGGCGCCCGGCGCATATGCGACCTCGGGATCATGGAGAAGGCGGGGCGAGCGGGCGCATGGAACGCCGTCGTGGCCGATCTCGGCGAGACGACGCAGGGGGCCGTCGCGAAGTTCATGGAGCTTCGCTCGAGCTCCGCAGACCTGAGCGTCATCGAGGCCTGCGACCGCGTGTGCCGCGCCCTTGTGGACGGCAGCGCCGACATCTCGAACAAGCGCGAGCTCGCGGCGCTTTTCGTCGACGGCGGGCAGCTCGCCGCGGCCACAAGGGCGGCGGGGGCGACGCTCAACGAGGAGCCGGCGCCGGAGCGGCTCGAGGCGATGGTCACCCAGCTCGAGGGGGTGCTCTCCCCCATCACCGAGACGGGCCTCTACCTGGACGACGAGGATGCGGTCTATCGTTACTTCAACTCCGTCGCGGAGCGCGTGGCCTACAACCTGACGGTTGATGACGCGGGGCGCGAGGTCCGCCTCGTGCCCGACGAGTACTACTCCGCGCACTCGATCCTCGCGCGTGCCCTTACCATGCTCGGACGCCACGGGGAGGCGCTCGCCCACGCGGACGAGCTCATGCGCATTGCGCCCGTGACGCCGGACGCCGCGCTCTGCAAGGTGCGCTGCCTCGAGGAGCAGTCGCGCATCTTCGAGGCGGCAGACCTGCTCAAGCAGGCCATCGGATACTCGTCAACAGTGCGCGACATGGCAATCTGCTTCTATCGCCTCGCATACATGGAGTGGAAGCTCGGGAGAAACGACCTCGCCGTAGCCTGCTACCAGCGCTCCATTGAGCTGCACCCGGAGGTTGCGCAGAACGCCCGCAGCGAGATGAACGACCTCATAGAGACGAACGAGGGGCTGAGGCCCTTCTCGGCAGATGAGGTCATTCCCGCGCTCGAGAAGGGCGGACTTCCCTCGGGCAGGCTCGACGACATGCGCGCGCGAACCCGAGACGCCGTCGTTGCCTGCGCAGACGCTGAGGTCTTTGGCATCGCGCGCCAGCTTGCGAGCGCGATGATCGAGCTCAACCGCGACGACGCCCTCATCGACGTCAGGCGCTCGCTCATGCGCCCGTGATGCCGTCCGGGTAGCTCCTGCGGTAGCCGTCATAGGCCGCGCGAACCCGCTCGAGGTACGCGCGCGTCTCGGCATACTCTATCCCCTCGGGGATGCTCCCGCCGTCTGCGATCCATCCCAGAACCGAGCCGATTCCCGCATTGTACGCGGCCACGATCTCGTCGAGAGACGAGAGGTGGTCCTGAAGGTAGCCGAGGTAGGCACAGCCGTACTCGATGTTGACGACGGGGTCCGCGAGCGCGTTGGGGTCATACTCGTCCGCGCTCACGACTCCCAGCGCGTTAAGGCTCGCGGCGGTGTCCGGCATGACCTGCATGAGCCCTATGGCGCCGGCGGAGGAGACCGCGTCCTCGTCCCACCCCGACTCGCACTTGATCACGGCGCAGGCAAGCTCCGGGTCTATGCCGTGTCGCTCTGCCGCGGACACGATCTCCTCCGCGTGGTCAACGGGATAGAGGGCCTGACGCCCCAGCGTCGTGGGCGTGGCCGCAAGCACCCCGCACACGGCAAGCGTGAGCGCAAGCGCCACGACGGGAAGGGCGCGATGCCACCTGAGAAAGCGCTCGGGCCTCCTATGCCCGGGCGCCACGTGCGCCCCTTTTCGGCACGTTCTCCCAGCCTTGCTCCACGCGCTGGGCCCACCAGTCGCGAACCTCCTGCGCCATCACGTCGGCGGTGCGTATGTTATTGAAGACGTGGCTGCAGTGCGCCCTGATGTAGGCCTCGCTTGGCTGCTGGTCCACCCGTCGGTTGAAGTCGCGCGGGTCCATGCCCCGCTGGCCGGCACGAGCCCTGCGCGCGCTAAGCGGGCACACCACGCCGATGATCTCGTCCGCAAGGTCAAAGGAGCCGCGCATGCGGTCGAGCAGCGGCACCTCAACGACCACGACCTTCTCGGCAGCCGTGGGGTTGGCCTCACGCTCCTCCCTCTCCTGGTCGGCAAGCTCGGCGATGCGCTCGCGCAGGAGCTTGTCGATGAGGGGCAGCTCGATCTCCTCGAGCGTGACGGCGCGCTCCGTGGAGGAGAAGGCCCGCTGGGCGAGCAGCTCGCGCTTAACGCTGCCTGCGGGGTTGAGGATGTCGTCGCCAAACTCCGCCATGATCTGCGGGAGGATGGGAGAGTCGGCGGCAAGCGCCTCGCGCGAAAGGTCGTCGAGGTCAATGCGCACGGCTCCGCACTCCTGGAGCGTCTTGGATATCGTCGACTTGCCGGAGGCGATCCCCCCGGCCAGATAGATAACGTGCATGTGTGAATCCTCTCTCTGCTAACGCCGGCCTCTATCATCGCACATGCGAGGGAGGGGCGGGCCAACATACCCCATCTGCTCAGACAGCTGCCGTGCAGAGCTCGCATCTGGGATATGTTGGCATGCCCCTCCCCTACGTGCGGAGAATACGCCCGTCACGAACCTCCCATTGGGCGGGGCTGGGGAAGAAGCGGCGCTCGCGGGGGTCGTGCGTGGCCCAGAGGACGGTCTTTCCGGCAATGAGGGGACACACGAAATCCATGACCCGCTCGACGGTCCTCTCGTCCATGCCCTTGAGGGGCTCGTCAAAGAGGAGAACGTCCGCGTCCGCAAGGACGGCGCGCAGAATGGCCACGCGGCGCCGCTGCCCGCCGGAGAGCTCTCGCACGGGACGGGAGTCAACGGGGAGCCCCACCGCGCCCAGGGCGTCGCGCTCCCGGGCGAGAAACGCCTCGAGCGCCGCGCCGCGCAGGTGGGCGTGCGGAAGCCTGATGTTGGCCGTGGCCGTGAGGTTTTCGCAGAGACGGTCTTCCTGGAAGGTCATCGCCAGGCGCGCGCCCGAAGGCAGGCTCACCTCTCCCCCGTCGGGGCGCTCGAGGCCGGCGACAAGGCGCAGGAGCGTCGTCTTGCCGGCACCGGACGGCCCTGTGAGCAGGTGCGCGCGGCCAGCGTCAAGGACGGCGCTCGCCCCCGCGAGGACGACGATGCCCCCGTAGCGCTTGTCGACACCCCTGAGGGCGATTCCCCCGCTCATGGCCTGGCCTCCCAGCGCGCGAGGGCAGCGTCGAGCGCCCGGCCCACGATGGCCTCGAGCGCGACGGAGACCACAACGATGGCCACGGTCCACGCAAAGAGGTCGGGCGTGTCGAGGTAGACCTTGGCGTCGTAGAGGTGCTCGCCAATGGTGAGGTCGGGCAGGCCGATGACCTCGGCGGCAATGCCCGCCTTCCACGAGAGACCCAGGGCAAGCGAGAGGGCAACCCTGAAGTACGGGAGCACCTGGGAGAGGTAGATGAGGCGGAGGCGGTCAAGCGGGCGCACGCCAAAGACGTCCGCCATCTCGAGCAGCTGGGGGTCGGTCTGCTCTATGCCCTCGAGGACGTTGGCATAGATGATGGGAAACGCCATGATCCACGCAATCACGATCGAGAGGCTGCTCGACGAGACCCAGAGCAGCACCAGGATGACGAAGGACGCCACCGGGACCGCCTTGAGCGCGCCCACGAGCGGGGCGAGAAGCTCGCGCAGAACGCGCACGCGGCTCGCGGCGGCGGCGAGCGCGACGCCCGCGACGATGCCCGCGACGAGCCCGAGCGCAATGCGTCCCAACGAGATGCCCGCGGAGGCCCAGAACTCGCCCGTCGTGGCGAGGGTGGCAAGGCGCGCGAGGACCTCGAGCGGACCCACGAGGATGATGCGAGCGTCGATGGCCCATGCCGCGAGCTGCCACACGAGCAGCCAGAAGCAGACGGCAAGCAGGCGGACGCCCCACATACGGGGGCCTCCGCCTGCCTCTGGGCTCCTGTCGGGACGCGCGCGCACCGCTCTTAGGCGCCGTAGTAGAAGTCGTCGCCGGGAACGGCGCCGCCCACGGCCTCCGGGTTCTGCTCGGCAAGGACGTCAAGGTAGCCGGAGAGGCGCTCCTTCATCTCCTCGCCGGTGACGCACACGATGTTGCACTCGGGGATAGCCTTCTCGGCAACGGCGGCGGGAACGATGTCATAGCTGCCCACGAGCTCGGCGCCCTCGGCAACGTTGTCGTTCACAAAGTCGACCGACTCGGCGTAGTGCGCGAGGAACGCGTCCACGGCGGCGGGGTTCTCGTCGGCAAAGGACGCGCGCACGATGGCGACACCCGTGATCATGGAGCTCTTCTCGTCACCCGTCTGAGCGGCGTCCCACTCCTCGGTGAGGTCGAGCGCCACGCGGATCTGGTCGTTTTGGGCCTGGGCGGTGGTCACGAAGGGCTGGGGGAGCATCGCCACGGCCGGACCCGACGACGCGGCGAGCGCCTGGACGCACTCGGCGTGCTCGCTCTTCCACTCGATCTGCACGTCGGTGCCCACGACGAGCCCGTTCTTCTCGAGAACGTAGGCCAGGCCGTACTCGGGCGTGGAGCCCTTGCCCGAGGCGTAGATGGTCTTGCCCTTGAGGTCAGCCACGCTCTGAACGCTGTCGCCGAGCTCGCAGATGTAGAGGACGCCGAGGGTGTTGATCGCGATGACGCGCACGCCCTTCTCGGTCTTGTTGTAGAGGACGGAGGCGAGGTTGGCGGGGACCGCCGCAATGTCCGTCTCGCCCTTGGCGATGAGCGGCGTGACCTCGTCCGGCGAGGCAACGATCTGGAACGAGTAGTCGTTGTCGGCAAGGTTGCCGGCATCGACCTCGCTCATGAACTTGACGAGGCCCATGGCAGTGGGGCCCTTGAGGGCGGTGGTGCGCACCTGAACGGGCTCCACCTGTTCCTCCAGCTCCTCCTCGGGCTGCTCGGAGGGCTCGCTCGGCTGCTCGTCGTTGGATCCAGAGCACGCGACCAGGGCAAGTGCGGACACGCCCGCACCGGCCACCTCGAGAAAACGCCTTCTGCTGATCATAAAGTACCTCCCCATGCAAGTTGTTCAAACGAAACAACCATAGCACGGGGAGGCTCACGTTGATTGACTACTCTGTGAGCGGCACTAGGACTTGACCTCAAACTTGGTCTTGCAGCGAGGGCATGTCACTCGAAGCTTGCCCTTTCCACGCGGGACGCGCACCCTCTGGTGGCACGAGCTGCACTTCACATGCTTGTAGGTGCGCATCTCCGTCCAAGCGGCGCGGGGGTTCTGAACCCAGGGGCGAGCGGGGCCGAGCGCCTTGAGGAAGGCCTCGTTCTCCCGCGAGCGAGCGCCGAGATTCTTGGACTGGATGCGAAACATCGAGTAGACGATGAGCGCGAGGGCAACCCAGCCGAGGAGGCTCACGTGCGCAAAGAGGTTGATCACAACGATGACGATCGCGAGGTTGGTGCAGAACACGGCGAGGTCGTCCGGCCCCTGCCGTCCCCTCAGCCACTCAACCATCTTGCGCTGCCAGTCCCCTGCCGCCATGAATAATCCTTCCGCTCGTGAATTGACGTTGAAACTCTACCCGTTTTTCCGGCGCTCAAACGCTGCGCGCGCCGGACTCGGCTCTCGCCGAGATCAGCCTCGGCCCACGCCCATGAGGTAGGCGCGGGCAAGAAGCTCCGTCTGCACGAGGGCATCCACGTGGCAGCGCTCGCGACCGTGCGTGTTCAGGCACGCCATGCCAAACGCGCCCGCCGCAACGTTGTTGCCGTGCAGCGCCGCGGCGTTTGCGTCCGTGGAGTAGTGAAAGCAGACCTGGGTGTTCCAGCGCCCGGGCGTGCAGGCCGCCTCCGCACACGCTATGAGGGTGTTCGTGAGCCCCCAGTCGTAGGGTCCCTTGGCGTCCGAGCAGATCACGCCCACGGAGTGCTCGTCGGAACCGGCGTAGTCGGGCCCGATGAGCGTGATGTCAACGGCCAAGTACTCGTCGACCTCGTCGGGAACCCACGACCCGCCGCGACCGATTTCCTCGTAGATGGGAAACGCAAAGAGCGTGTCAAACGCGGGCTTCTCGCCCGACTTTGCAAGCCAGCGCAGCACGTCGAGAAGAACGGCAACGGCAGCCTTGTCGTCGATGTGGCGACTGATGACGTAACCGTTGTCAAAGCGCTCGAAGTGGGGGTCTATGCCCACGATGGCCCCTTCGGTCACGCCGAGGGCGCGGGCGTCGGCGGGGCAGCTCACGTCAGCCACAAGAGAGACGGCCATGGTGTCCTCGGTGCGCTCGTCGGTCTTGGCCTCTCCCCACACGTGGACGGAGTGGTGGCCGCAGATCACCTGGCCCGCCACGGTGCGGCCGTCACGGCAGTGCACGAGGCAGGTCTCGCCCTCGATGCTGTGATAGTTGATGCCGCCAAGCTGACGGACGCGCAGGGTGCCGTCCTCGTTGAAGCCGCGCACGACAAGGCCGATGGTGTCGAGGTGCGCGCCCAGGCACACGGTCTTCTCGGCGCTTCTTCCGGGCACGCGAACGTAGGCCGTGGCGTTGTTGTCCACGCTCATCTGATAGCCCATCTCGGCAAGCGTCTCACGCAGCCACTCGTGGGCCTCGGGGTAGTAGCCAACGGGGCTCTCCACCTCAACGCACGCACGTAGCGTGTCAAGCAGGTGGTCCGTGTTGATGTCGTTAATCATATGGTCTCCTAACCGTGCTGCCGGCGGGCCCGACCGTGACAGGGCCAATGACGAGGGGGCGGGCCCGCCGCTCTTGTCGTCACCTGAATTAGCAAAAGAGGGCCGCCCCTCAGGACGGCCCTCGGAAAAGCAAGATGGCGAGAGGAACTACTCCTCGGTGGCCTCGGCCTCAGGCTCATCGGCCGGCTTGTCGCCCTCGGGGAGCGGCTTGACCTCGACCTCGGTGCCCAGGGTCTCCGCAGCGGCCTTCATGGACAGGGAGATGCGACGACGGTCGAGGTCGATCTCCATGACCTTCACCTGGACGGTGTCGCCGACGGTGCAGACCTGAGACGGCTGATCAACGTGCTGCTTGGCCATCTCGGAGATGTGCACGAGACCCTCCACGCCGTCGCCGAGGTCGACGAAGGCGCCAAAGGTGACGAGCTTGGTGACGGTACCCTCAACGATGGCGTCGACGGGGTACTTCTTGACGAGGGAGCGCCAGGGATCCTCGGTGGTCTGCTTGAGGCCGAGGGAGATGCGCTCGCGGTTGAGGTCGACGTCGAGAACCTGAACCTCGACCTCCTGGCCGACCTTGACGACCTCGGAGGGGTGGTTGACGTGGTTCCAGGAGAGCTCGGAGATGTGCACGAGGCCGTCGATGCCGCCGAGGTCGACGAAGGCGCCGAAGTCGACGATCGAGGAGACGGTGCCCTTGAGGCGCATGCCAACCTGGAGCTTGGAGAGGATCTCCTGGCGCTCGGCCTTGCGGGCCTCCTCGAGGACGACGCGACGGGAGAGGACGACGTTGTTGCGGTTGCGGTCCATCTCGATGACGCGGGCCTCGATGCGGGTGCCGAGGTAGGCGTTGAGGTCCTTGACGCGACGGAGGTCGACGAGGGAGGCGGGCAGGAAGCCGCGCAGGCCGATGTCGAGGATCAGGCCGCCCTTGACGACCTCGATGACCTCGCCCTCGACGGTCTCGCCGGAGTTGAACTTGGCCTCGACGGCGTTCCAGGCACGCTCGTACTCGGCGCGCTTCTTGGAGAGGACGAGACGGCCCTCCTTGTCCTCCTTCTGGAGAACGAGCGCCTCGATCTCCTCGCCCAGGGCAACCACGTCGGCAGGGTTGACGTCCTTGCGGATAGAGAGCTCGCGAGAGGGGATGACGCCCTCGGACTTGTAGCCGATGTCAAGCAGAACCTCGTCGCGCTCGAGCTTCACGACGGTGCCGGTGACAAGATCGCCCTCGTCGAAATCGGTGACGGTGCCGTCGATGAGGTTGTTCATCTCCTCGTCAGAGATGTCGTCCAGCGCGAAGATGGACGAGTTCTGAATCTCACTCAAAAGTGGACCCCTTTCGAACAACGGGGCCCCGGTCGTCATGGTCGCTGCCTGCAGTGCCTAGAAATCGTGGCGTCTACGTGGAAACTTACATGCTCTCGGGGGCCGACAGATACGTTTGTGCGGGCCCTGTGCCCACACGGTGGATAGAGTAACGTTTTTCGCGTGTGTATTTCAAGTGACGGCTCTGGGTAATTATTATTTTTCACGTGGGGAACTCAGGAGGACGAGAGGAGGCGCCGTGATCAGGGCCGTGCTCTTTGACATGGACGACACGCTGCTGCGGCTCAATCTCACCGCCTTCGTCGCTCGCTATGTTGCCGGCGCCTCGTCCATCCTCGCTCGCGCCGCGCGCGCGACGACCATGTCGCTTGGCGCCGCGTACGTCCGCGGGTTTCTTGCCATGGACGACCAGGGAAGGATGGACTCCCTCACCAACGAGCAGGTCTTCAACCAGGTCATCTACGCTCAAACGGGCATCCCCCTCGACGATCCCGTCATCCGTGACCTCATGGACTACTACGAGAGCGAGATCGTGCCGGGCTTCTCCGGCGGGCTCGTCGCCGCCCGACCCGTTGAGGGCGCACGCGAGGCGATAGAGGCCGTCCACGACGCCGGACTCATCTGTGCGCTGGCGACAAACCCCACGTTCTCGCTCGCGTGCGACCGCGCCCGCATGGGCTGGGCAGGCGTCTGCGAGGACGACTTCGCGCTCGTCTCCACGTTCTCCAACTCCACGCGCAGCAAGCCGAGCGCCCAGTACTACCAGGAGTTTGCCAACGCCCTGGGAGTGCGTCTCGAGGAGTGCCTCATGGTGGGGAACGACGCCACCCGCGACTTCGCGCGTCCCGAGTGCGGCCTGCGCACCGCCTACGTGGGCCACGCCCACCCCAAGAAGGCCGTCTGGCACGGGTCCATGGAGCGACTCTCCCGCGTGCTGCCCGATCTTCTCGCCCGCCTCAACGAGGAAAGCGCGTAGCCGGCTGCCACTGTGACCCACAATACCTAGTTTTGGGTTTTCTCCCCCACCGCGCTCACGGGAATGGCCGTTTGGGGGCCTTGCGGTCGATTGTGGGCAACAAGTTTGATAGCCCGTCTCGAGCAGGCGGCCCGTCTCTCTTCTTGCCGGCCAAAATGACACAGTTTTGGATGATTGTGGGCAATATCTTTGATGGTGGGCCGACCCACCCATGCCGACGCATCAAATCTTTTGCCCAAAACCCGGTTGGGCCACCATGGCGAGAAGAACGGGCGGCCCCGGACGGTCTGGAAAC
>DXAB01000166.1 GCA_019117265.1 Candidatus Olsenella pullicola | reverse complement strand
CACCCTTGAGGTTGGTGCCATCGATCTCGGTGACGTCGAGCGGGCTCGGGAGGTAGTCCACGACGGCGTCGAGAAGCTCCTGGATGCCCTTGTTCTTGTAGGCGGAGCCCACGAAGACGAGGTTGAGCTCGCCGTCGATGACGCCCTTGCGCAGAGCCGCCTTGAGGTCCTCGACGGGAATCTCGGCCTCCTCGAGCACGGCCTCCATGATCTCGTCGGAGAAGTTGGAGGCGGCGTCAAGAAGCTCCTCACGCTTCTCGTTGGCGAGGTCCACGAACTCCTCGGGGATGGCGTCCATGGCCTCCGGGTAGATCATGCCCTTGGAGTCCTCCTTGAAGTCCCACGCGGTCATGGTGACCAGGTCGACGAGACCCCAGAAGTTGTTCTCGGAGCCCATGGGGATCTGGGCCGCCACGGCGTTGGCGTGCAGGCGGTCCTTCATGGTCTCGATGGCGTGGAAGAAGTCGGCGCCGATGCGGTCGTACTTGTTGATGAACGCGATGCGGGGGACGCCGTACGTGGTGGCCTGACGCCAGACGGTCTCGGACTGCGGCTGAACGCCGGCGACGGCGTCGAAGACCGCAACCGCGCCGTCAAGGACGCGCAGGCAGCGCTCGACCTCGGACGTAAAGTCAACGTGGCCCGGGGTGTCGATGATCTGGATGACGTGGTCCTTCCAGAAGCACGTGGTGGCGGCGGAGGTGATGGTCACGCCACGCTCCTGCTCCTGAACCATCCAGTCCATGGTGGCTGCGCCGTCGTGGACCTCGCCGATCTTGTGGGTCTTGCCCGTGTAGTAGAGGATGCGCTCCGTCGTGGTGGTCTTACCGGCATCGATGTGGGCCATGATGCCAATGTTGCGGAGGTCCTCGAGCTTGTACTTAACCTTTGCCATGTGGCTTCTCCTCGATCCGGCGATTTAGAAGCGGTAGTGCGAGAAGGCGCGGTTGGCCTCGGCCATCTTGAAGAGGTCCTCGCGCTTCTTGATGGAGGCGCCGACGCCGTTGGAGGCGTCGAGGATCTCGTTGGCGAGACGCTCGGCCATGGTCTTCTCCTTGCGGGCGCGGGAGAAGTTCACGAGCCAGCGGATGGCAAGCGTGGTGGCACGACGGGAGTTGACCTCCATGGGCACCTGGTAGGTGGCGCCACCAACGCGCTTGGGCTTGACCTCGAGGGTCGGGCGAATGTTGTCCATGGCCTTCTTGAAGACGGCGAGGGCGTCCTCACCGGACTTCTCGGCAACGATGTCAAAGGCACCGTAGACGATGCGCTCGGCGGTAGCCTTCTTGCCATCGAGAAGAACCTTGTTGATGAGCTGGGTCACGAGACGGTTGTTGTAGACGGCGTCAGGCTGGACCTCACGACGCACTGCTGCTGCACGACGCGGCATGTTGTATCTCCTTAGTGCTGGTTGCGATTAGTGGCTGACTACTTGGGGCGCTTGGTGCCGTAGCGGGAACGCGCACGCTGGCGGTTCTGGACGGCGGCGCAGTCGTAGGCGCCACGGATGATCTTGTAGCGGACACCAGGGAGGTCGCGCACGCGGCCGCCGCGGATGAGGACGATCGAGTGCTCCTGGAGGTTGTGGCCCTCACCGGGGATGTAGGCGGTGACCTCGATGCCGTTCACGAGGCGCACACGGGCGACCTTGCGGAGGGCGGAGTTCGGCTTCTTGGGGGTGGTGGTGAAGACACGGGTGCACACGCCGCGCTTCTGGGGGTTGTGCTGCAGCGCCGCGTTCTTGGACTTGGACTTGACGCTCACGCGCCCGTTGCGGACGAGCTGGTTGATTGTAGGCAAAGCTCTCTCCTTCTATAACCTAACGTTGTGCCTGTTGTAACCCGTATTCAAGGGCTGAGCAGCACCTCTGCCCCGGATTGACGCAACGGTGAAGATTACGCGTCTGGATGCCTGTTGTCAAAACGCCACGGAGCCGGGCGTATCCATACTTCACGAGAAGTTCACGAGCTGAGGCAGGCGAGATGATGACAATGGTGACAGGGTAGATTGTCACGTTTTGCCTCGAGGCACGAGACGGCAGGCTGAGTAAGGCCCATTGAGCACCGCCTCATCCCGCGCCGCTCCATCATGTACGAAATAGGGAAGTTCTGGGTTTCCGAGCCCTTCTCGTTGGCGAGAAGGGCTTCTCCCGGACTTTTTGGCGGGTTTTGGGGCAAAGGATTTATATCCTGCCTCGCGGGTGCATCCTTCTCGCCGTGGCTGCTACCGTTTTGGCCTGGTGTATGAGCTTGTGGGCAAAACCTTTGATGCCTGGGAGCAACTTGCATCAAAGGTTTTGCCCACAATCGGGGTGCTTGGACGGGCGGGGTGCCTGGTCGGGCGGGGCGCCTAGTCGGGCCGAGCTCTTGGGCAGCTGGCGAGAAGGACCAGCGCGCGGCACCTCTCGCCTGGCGTGGCGCTACATCCAAGAGAGACCGACGGCACCCAAGCCCAGGTGGTCGGCCAGGACCGGGCCACCGTCCTTCACGCGAAGGTGCGCCTGGGGGAAGCGGTCGCGCGCAGCGAGAAACACCTCGCGCGCCTCCACCCCGCGCGGGCCAAAGTGAGAGACGAGCAGCTCGGAGACGCCGGCGGGAACGCGGTCGACCATCGCCTGCGCCATGCCGCGCGCGCCGCGCCCGTCCGCGAGCTTGACGATGCCGCCCTCGGAAAGCGCCATCACCGGGTAGCGATTGAGCTTGGTTGCCACCGCGCGGCGGATGGCGCCAAGGCGGCCGCTACGGGAGAGGGCCACCATGTCCGGCACGGAGAAGACGATGCGCGTTCCGCCGCGCTGCTTGGTCAGCGCTTTGACGAGCTCGTCCAGCCCCTTGCCCGCATCCGCGAGCGCGCGGGCGCGCCGGACGAGAAACTCGAGCGCCCCCGCCGTGAGCCAGGAGTCGAGCACCGCCACGCGCGGGGAGCCCACGGAAGCGGCCGCCTCCTCGGCGCTGCGGAAGGTGCCCGAGAGCCGCGAGGAGATCGTGATGCAGAGGACGTCCTCCCCGGCATCGAGGTGGCGGCGGAACGCCCGCTCGAAGGTCGAGCTTCGCACGGCCTCGGTGGAGATGTGTCGGCTTGCCGCGAAGAGCGTGCCGTACTCTCCGTTCTCGCCGACGAAGCCTTCCTCGTGGCGCTCAAAGTCCGTCTCGTATGCCATCGGCACGACCTCAACGCCCAGCTCGATGGCCTCCTGGCGCGTGAGCCCACAGGTAGAGTCGGTGATTATCGCGAGCATATGCGGTCGCCTCCCATCGCGCGGAACTTGTCGTAGCGGCGGCTCAGGAGCTCGCCTGTGGAGAGTCCGCCCAGCTCGTCGAGGGCAAGCTCGACCTCGCGCATGAGGTCGTGGGCAATCTCGGTGTGCGTGAGCCCAAGATCGGGCACCACGCCGTCCACCAGACCGAGCTCAGAGAGGTCCGAGGCCGTGATGCGCAGCGCGGCGGCCGCCTCGTCGGCGCGCTTGGTGTCCTTCCAGAGGATGGAGGCGCAGCCCTCGGGGCTCACGACGGAGTAGGCGGCGCTGCCGAGCATGAGCACGCGGTCGGCAACCGCAAGCGCGAGCGCGCCGCCGGAGCCGCCCTCGCCCACCACGACGCTCACGATGGGGGTCTCAAGCCCGCTCATGGCAACGAGGTTGGTGGCGATGGCCTCGCCCTGGCCGCGCTCCTCGGCCCCGATGCCGCAGTAGGCACCGGAGGTGTCCACGAGGCAGAGCACCGGGCGGTGGAACTTCTCGGCCTGGCGCATGAGGCGAAGCGCCTTGCGATAGCCCTCGGGATGCGCCATGCCAAAGTTGCGGCGCACGCGCTCCTTGGTGGAGTTGCCGCGCTCGATGGCAATGACGGTCATCACGCGGCCACCCCTCCAGCCAATGCCCGCCACCACGGCGGCGTCGTCGGCAAAGAGGCGGTCGCCGTGGAGCTCCACAAAGCCGTCGAGGCCGCGTTCAACAAGCTCAAGGGCCGTCGCGCGCTCCGTGGAACGCGTAAGCTTGACGATGTCATAGGCGCTCGCGGGCTCAGGCGTGCGCTTGGGGCGCGCGCCACGGCCACGGCGGGGTTCCTCGTGCGTCAGCGCGTGCGGGGATCCGGCGGCGGGAACCTCGCCCCTGTGCAGGACGAGAAGCTCGGCGATCGTGGCCACCATGTCGCGACGCTCCACGATGAGGTCGCAGAAGCCGTGCTCGAGCAGGAACTCGGAGCGCTGGAAGCCGGCGGGGAGCTTCTTGTGCGTGGTCTGCTCGACCACGCGAGGGCCGGCAAAGCCGACGAGCGCGCCCGGCTCGGCAAGGATGACGTCTCCCTGCATGGCAAAGCTCGCGGTCACGCCGCCGGTGGTGGGGTCGGTGAGCACGGTCACGTAGAGCAGGCCGGCCTCGCTGTGTCGGCGCACGGCGGCTGAGACCTTGGCCATCTGCATGAGCGACGTGGTGCCCTCCTGCATGCGGGCGCCACCGGAGACCGTGAAGCCCACGACGGGAAGGCCCAGCTCGCGCGCGCGCTCAAAGGTGCGGCAGATCTTCTCGCCCACCACCGAGCCCATCGAGCCCATCATGAACTCGGCGTTCATGAAGAAGAGGGCGCAGTCCTGGCCGCCCACCCTGCCGCGCCCGCAGACCACGGCATCGTTCTCGTGGCTCTTCTCGCGCGCGGCGGCGAGCTTCTCCGCGTAGCCCGGAAACTCGAGGAAATCCGTGGCGGCAAGACCGGCGTCCCATTCCTCGAAGGTGCCGGCGTCCACCGTGATGCGCATGCGCTTGCGACCAGAGACGCGCAGGTGGCGGCCACAGCGCGGGCACACGTCAAGGTTCTCGGAGAGCTTGGACTGGTCAATCACGCGGCGGCAGCCAGGGCACTTGATGAGCACGTGGCGCTCGGGGAACTCGGCCTCGACCTCGGTCACGGGGCTCTCGAGGGCGTTGACGCTCTTCTCTCGCTTACTCATAGAGGTGCTCCATCAAGTTGGTGTGGTAGTTGCCGGAGACAAACTCCGGGTTGGCGAGAATGTCCAGGTGCAGCTCGCTATTCTCGGAGACGCCCTCTATCACCAGCTCGCCGAGGGCGGAGCGCATCTTGCGGATGGCCTCCTCGCGCGTGGACGAGCAGACGATGAGCTTGCCGAGCAGCGAGTCGTAGTAGGGAGGCACCACGGCGCCCACGTAGAGCGCCGAGTCAAAGCGCACCTGCGGGCCGCCGGGGACGTGCAGCATCGTAACGTCGCCGCACGAGGGCAGAAACTCGGGGGTCTCGGCGTTGATGCGGCACTCGATGGCGTGGTTGGCGATGGTGACGTCATCCTGCGAGAAGGGCAGCTCGGCGCCAGAGGCCACGCGCAGCTGCCACTTGACGAGGTCGATGCCACTCACAAACTCCGTGACGGGATGCTCGACCTGCAGGCGCGTGTTCATCTCCATGAAGTAGAAGTTGCCGTCATCGGCAAAGAGGAACTCGATCGTGCCCACGCCCACGTATCCCACGGCGCGCGTGAGGTCGCGGGCGGCCTTGTGCATGCGCTCGCGCACGCCGGGGTGCGCGTCCAGGCACGGGGCCGGGCTCTCCTCGATGAGCTTCTGGTTGCGGCGCTGGACGGAGCACTCGCGCTCGCCGAGCGAGACCACGTTGCCGTGGGCGTCCGCCAGGACCTGCACCTCAACGTGGTGCGCGGGCGAGACGAACTTCTCCATGTAGCACTCGCCGTCGCCAAAGGCGGCCTCGGCCTCTGCGTGGGCCTCGACGAAGGCCTTGCCGGCGTCCGCTGGGTCCTCCACCTTGCGGATGCCGCGCCCGCCGCCGCCCGAGCGGGCCTTGATGAGCACGGGGCAACCGATGCGGGCGGCCTCGCGCTCGGCCTCCTCGGCGTTCGCGAGCAGGTCGCAGCCGGGAACGATGGGCACGTTGGCGTCACGGGCCGTGCGACGGGCCGCGTCCTTGTCGCCCATGCGGTCGATGACGTCCGGGTCTGGGCCAATGAACACGAGGCCGCACTCCTGGCACTCGCGGGCAAAGTGCGAGTTCTCCGAGAAGAACCCGTAGCCGGGGTGGATGGCCTTGGCGCCGGACTGCAGGGCCACGGTGATGATGGCGTCCTCGTTGAGGTAGCTGTCCGCCGGACGCGGGCCGCCGATGCAGTAGGCCTCGTCCGCGAGGGCCACGTGCAGGGCCTCGGCGTCCGCCGTGGAGTAGACGGCCACGGTCTTGACGCCCATCTCCTTGCAGGCGCGAATCACGCGGACCGCGATCTCCCCGCGGTTTGCGATAAGGATCTTGTCGAACATCGTCGCCTCCTGGGTGATTCTAGGGGGGCTGGCCCCCTTCGAATCATGGGGTTTGGTGATTCAAGGGGGTCTGCCCCCCTGAATCACATCAAAGCGAAGGACATCTCCGCCTGGCAGCAGAGCTCGCCGTTCACGCGAGCCTCGCCCGTCGCAAAGCGGAAGGGCCCACGGCTCTTGGTGATGCGGCAGGTGAGCTCAACGGTGTCGCCAGGACGAACGGGATGCTTGAAGCGCACCTTGTCGAGGCTCGTGTACATGGGCGTGGCGCCCTTGGCGGCAAGGTCATCGGCAAGAAGGACGCAGCAGTTCTGCGCCAGCATCTCGCACTGAATCACGCCCGGGACGATGGGGTTGCCCGGGAAGTGCCCCTGGACGAAGAACTCGTCCCCGGTGATGGTGATCTTGCCGTGGGCCTCCCCGTCAACGACCTCCGCCTCGTCGAGAAGCAGCATCGGCTCGCGGTGGGGCAGCAGGCTCTTGAGCTCTTCCTTGTTCATGCTCTGGCTCCCAACGTGGAGAGGGGACGGTACCCTCCCCACCTAGTAGATCTTCATCAGACAGCAGCCGTACTCGACGAGGTCGCCGTCCTTCACGCAGATGTCGACGATCTCTCCGTCGGCCTCGGCGGTGACCTCGTTCATGACCTTCATGGCCTCGATGACGCAGAGGGTCTCGCCCTTCTTGACCTTGGAGCCCACGTGCACGAAGGGCTCGGCGCCGGGGGCGGGGGCGGCGTAGAAGACGCCGACCATCGGGGCGCGCACCGCGGTGGTGTGGGACATGTCGAGCGGGGCGTCGCCCTCGGGCTCGGGAGCGGGCGCCGGCGCCGGTGCGGGTGCGGGCGCAGCGGTCGAGGTGGAAATCGGGGCCGCCGGCGCAGCGGGGGCCGCGGGCGCGACGACGCCGCACTCAAGCTCGACCGCGGAGCCGTCGGACTCCTCCACGCGCACGCGGGAGAGCCCGTGGCTCCTCATGATGTCGGCAATCTCGGAAATCTTGGCAGAGTCCATGGTTAGCTCCTCTCCACGGCACGCAGCGCCAGCGCGGCGTTGTGGCCGCCAAAGCCGAGGTTGGTGGAGAGGGCCCAGGTGAGCTCGCACTCCACGGCCTCGTTGGGCGTGTAGTCGAGGTCGCACGCCGGGTCGGGCGTGTGGTAGTTGATCGTGGGCGGCACGATGCCGTTCTCGAGGGCAAGTGCGCAGGCCATGGCCTCAACGGCACCGGTGGCGCCGATCATGTGGCCGGTCATGGACTTGGTCGAGGAGAGGTGCGCGGCGCGCGCGGCCTCCTCGCCGAGCGCCTGCTTGAAGCCGAGCGTCTCGGAGGCGTCGTTGAGCTTGGTCGAGGTGCCGTGGGCGTTGATGTAGAGGCCCTCCTCGGGCTTGACGCCGCCCTCCTCCACGGCGAGCCTGATGGCGCGGGTGATGCCGGCGGCCTCGGGGTCGGGCGAGGTGATGTGGTAGGCGTCGTCCGTGTTGCCATAGCCCACGACCTCGGCGTAGATGTGAGCGCCGCGCGCGACGGCGTGCTCCCACTGCTCGAGGACGAGCACGCAGGCGCCCTCGCCCATGACAAAGCCGTTGCGCTCCGCGTCAAAGGGGCGGCAGGCGGTGGTGGGGTCGGGGTTGGTGGTGAGGGCGCGGCAGCTCGTGAAGCCGGCTATGGAGTCGGGCATGATGGCCGCCTCGGCGCCGCCGGCGAGAATGGCGTCGGCATAGCCGTGCTTGATCGCGCGGAAAGCCTCGCCCACGGCGTGGGCGGAGGTGGCGCAGGCGGTCACGACGGGAAGGGTGGGACCGAGCGCCTTGTGGCGGATGGCGATGTTGCCAGAGGCCATGTTGGCGATCATCATCGTGATCATGAACGGGGAGGCTCGGCGGGGCCCGCGCTCGGCGATGGTGTGGACGTTGTCGGCAAAGGCGTTGATGCCGCCCACGCCGGACCCCACGTAGACGCCCAGGCGCTCGCGGTCGATGGCGTCCTCGGCGTCAAGGCCGGAGTCGGCCATGGCCTCGTCGGAGGCAACGAGCGCGTACTGGGAGAAGAGGTCCAGGTGAGCGGCCTCCTGCTTGCCGAGGAGCTCAACGCCGTCAAAGCCCTTGACCTCGGCGGCAACCTTGACCTTGAAGTTCTCCGTGTCAAAGTGGGTGATGGGGCCGATGCCGCAGCGACCGGCAACCATGCCCTCCCACGTCTCCTTGGCGGTGTTGCCAAGTGGCGTCACGGCGCCAATACCGGTGATTGCTACCCTGTGTTCCATCTCAACTCCCATCGATGCTACGAAAGGGACAGTCCCTTCATAACATTAGTTTTTTGACCTCACGAAGGGGCTATCCCCTCGTGAGGTCGCTACATCGCCATGCCGCCGTCGACGCGGATGACCTCGCCGGTCACGTAGGACGCGGCGTCGCTCACGAGGAAGCGCGTCACGGCGGCAACCTCCTCGGCACTCGCAAGGCGGCCGAGCGGAATCTGCTTCTCGTAGCTCTCGACGACGCCCTCGGAGAGCACGGCCGTCATGTCCGTCTCCACAAAGCCGGGCGCGATGGCGTTCACCGTCACGCCGCGCGGAGCGAGCTCGCGCGCCACGGACTTGGTGAGGCCGATGAGACCGGCCTTGGAGGCGGCGTAGTTTGCCTGGCCTGCGTTGCCCATGAGGCCCACGACGGAGGCCATGTTCACGATGCGCCCGCCACGCTGGCGCATGAAGGCACGCGTGAGGGCTCGCGTGGTGTGGAAGGCGCCCTTGAGGTTGACGTCGATCACGCGGGAGAAGTCCTCGTCGCTCATGCGCACGAGCAGGCCGTCACGCGTGACGCCGGCGTTGTTGACAAGCGCCCAGACACTCCCAAAGTCGGCGAGAACCGCGTCCACGGTTGCCTTGACGGCCTCGGCATCCGAAACGTCACAGCGATAGGCGCGCGCGGTGGCGCCGGCGGCCTCGCAGGCGGCGACGGCCTCGGCAGCCGCGGCCTCGTTGCCCGCATAGACGAGCGCGAGGTCAAAGCCGTCGGCGGCAAGCCCCTCTGCGACGGCGCGGCCGATGCCGCGGGACGCGCCGGTCACGAGGGCCACGCGGCGGGAGGCGTCGCGCTCGATGGTCCCGGTCTTCTCGGCCATGGCTACTCCCCCTTCTCGGCGAGCGCGGCGAGAACCGCCTCGAGCTGCTCCGCGGTCTCGCACGGCAGCGCGGTGACGCCCTCGAGCGTGCGGGTCACGAGGCCCGTGAGGGTCTTGCCCGGACCGACCTCGATGAACGTGTCCACGCCGTCGGCTGCCATGTTCTCAAGCGTGCGCACCCACTGGACGGGGTTGGCCACCTGGCTGGAGAGCAGCTCGACTCGAGCGGCCTCGTCGGCGGGATATGCCTCGCCCGTGCGGTTTGCCAGCACGGGAACGGAGGGCTCGGCCGGCGCGTGGTCGCCCGCGAGGTACGCGGCGAGGCCGCGCTCGGCATCCGCCATGAACGGGCTGTGGAAGGCACCCGAGACGGCAACCTTCATCGCGCGGCCCTTGGCCTCCTTGACGAGAAGATCGAGCTTCTCGCAGGCCTCGGGCGTGCCGGCGACGACGGTCTGGAGCGGGCTGTTGTAGTTCACGGGCCAGGCGTCGCCTGCCTCGGCGGCAAGGCGCTCCACGGTGGCGGCGTCGAGCTTCACGACGGCGCGCATGGCGCCGGGGTTCTTCTCGGCGGCGTCCGCCATGAGCTCGGCGCGGTGGCACACGAGCTCAAAGCCCTGCTCGTCGGTGTAGGCGCCGGCAAAGGTGAGCGCGGCGACCTCGCCGAGCGAGAAGCCCGCCACCACGTCCGGCGTCACGCCGCGCGCCGCGAGCGCGCGGGCGCACGCGAGGTCGGCGGCAAAGACGCAGGGCTGCGTGTTGATGGTCTGCGACAGCTCCTCCTTGGTGCCGGAGAGGCACTGCTCGGTGGTGCCGGGGCGCACGGCGTCGGCCGCGTCAAAGACGGCCTTGGCCGCGGGCTCGGACTCGATGAGGTCGGCGCACATGCCGGGGTGCTGGGCGCCCTGGCCGGCGAAGAGGAAGGCTACTTTACCCATTGCGTTGCTCCAGACAGGACCTTCTCGGCCCCGTTGACGAGGTCGTCCACGATCTCGAGCGCGCTCTGGCGCTCCTTCACCATGCCGGCAACCTGGCCGCAGAGGAACGAGCCGTTCTCGTAGTCGCCCTCCTTGGCCGCCTTGCGCAGGGCGCCGGTTCCGAGGGCGTTGAGCTCCTCCTCGGAGGCGCCGGCGGACTCCATCTGCGCGTACTTGTTGGAGAAGGGGTTCTTGAGCGCGCGCACGGGGTGGCCGGTCGAGCGACCGGTCGCGCGCGTGGCGATGTCGTTGGCCTTGAGGACCATGTCCTTGTACTTGTCGGACACGGTGCACTCGTTGGCAACGAGGAAGCGCGTCCCCACCTGGACCCCCACGGCACCGAGCATGAAGGCGGCGGCCACGCCGCGCCCGTCGGCGATGCCGCCGGCGGCGATGACCGGGATCTTCACGGCGTCGACGACCTGCGGCACGAGGGCCATCGTGGTGGTCTCGCCGATGTGTCCGCCGGACTCGGTGCCCTCGGCCACCACGGCCACGGCGCCGGCGCGCTGGACGAGCTTGGCCATGGCAACGGAGGCAACCACGGGAATGACCTTGATGCCGGCGGCGTTCCAGGCCTTCATGTACTTGGTGGGGTTGCCGGCGCCCGTCACGACCACGGGCACGTGCTCGTCGATGACGACCTGCGCCACCTCGTCGGCGAACGGGCTCATGAGCATCACGTTCACGCCGAAGGGCTTGTCGGTCCTCTCGCGCAGCTCGTGGATCTGGTCGCGCAGCCAGTCGGCGTTGGCGTTCATGGCCGCGATGATGCCCAGTCCGCCGGCCTCGGAGACGGCGGAGGCGAGGGAGGCATCGGCAATCCATGCCATCCCGCCCTGGAAGACGGGCTTCTCGATGCCGAGAAGGTCACAGATGGGGGTGCGCAGCATGACTAGTTCTCCAGGAGGGAGTCGACCATCTCGACGAACTCGCCGATGGTGGTGGGGTTGGACTCGGCGTCGATCTCGATGCCAAACTCGTCCTCGCAGGCCATGACGGCCTCAACGGTGGCGAGGCTGTCAAGGCCGACCTCGGCGAGCGTGGTCTCTGCGGTCAGCTCGACGTCGTCGAGGCCGCCCTGCTCGCGGACGATCGCGCACACGCGCTCAAAGGTGCTCTGGTCTGCCATTGTTGGTACTCCTTCTTTTTTCCATGCGCCCGGCGGGCGCTCCAATGGATGATGTGGGGTGACTCGGGTGGTTCGAAGCGACGCGCCGCAGGCCTAGCCCCAGCGCAGGAGGCAGGCGCCCGTGTCGAGCCCCGCCCCAAATCCGACGAGGGCAACGAGCTGGCCGCCCTTGAGCTCGCCCGCGCGGGCGAGGCGGTCGAGCGCAAGCGGGATGCACGCGCTCGAGATGTTGCCCGTCTCCGCGAGGGCGCGCGCAACCTTGGCGTTGTCGATGCCGAGGCGTGCGACGGCCGAGGAGAGGATGCGCTCGTTGGCCTGGTGGAAGACAAAGTGGTCGATGTCGTCGGTCGTGACGCCCGCCTCCTCGCAGAGGGTGCGCACGGAGGTGACGATGGCGTTCACGCCAAACTTGAAGACGCGACGGCCCTCCATGG
>DXAB01000165.1 GCA_019117265.1 Candidatus Olsenella pullicola | reverse complement strand
GTCTCCTACCTCCTCAAGCCCGTGCGCGCCGAGAAGCTCGACGCTGCGCTCGACCGTGCGCTCGACCGCGTGGGACGAGAAGAGCCCGTGCTTGTGGTGGAGTCCGCGGGTGAGACGAGTCGCGTGCCCCTCACGCGCATCTGCTTTCTCGAGGCGCGCGGCCACGACACGCTGGTCATACTCGCGGACGGCGCGCGTCTCGTCTCGACGCGCGGCATCGCTCAGCTGGAGGCGGAGCTCTCGCGGATGTCGGGCCTCTTTCTCAAAACGCACCGCTCCTATCTCGTGAATCTCCCGCATGTGCGGCGCATCACGCGGCGCGACGTGGAGATGGACACGTGCGACGTGCTTCCCATCGCGCGCGGGCGTTGGGAGGAGCTCAACCGCGCGTGGCTCGTGTGGTGTCGGGGGACGCTCGCATGATCGCGCTGGTGGCACAGGTGGCGTTGCTTGCCGTGTACGCGTCGTACGTTCGCAGGCTCGGGCGCCTGCATGCGTCCCGCGGTACGTGGGCGGTCGCGCTTGCCATCTGCGCGGTGGCGCTCGCCTGCGGTTGGTTCGGGGGCGCACTCTGGTCCTGGGTGCTTACGGGCACGGCCACGGAATCGCTTGCCACCGGCGTCCCCTGGGGCGTCCCTGTTGCATGGGCCGTGGTAACGCTTGCCCTTACGTTGTTCGATGCCTTCTTCGACGAGGAGCCCTTCTCGATCATGTGGGCGCCCGTCGCGGTGCAGGGCCTGCTGACCTGCGTTCTTCTCACCTTCGCTGTCGGCCTGGGCGGGGGCGTCGCGCCGACCGCCGTTGCCGCAGCAATCGTCGGAGTCCCGCTCTGGCTGATGTTCGTGCTCTCCATGCGCCGACGGGGGAGCGCGAGTCTCCGCGAGACAATCCTTCTCGCCTTTGTGCTTGCGCTCTGCTCGGTCGCGGCCGCCCTTGCCGATTCTATGGTCGCCGCGGGTGCCCTCGTGGTTGAGTTTCTCGTCTACCTGCTGCTTACAGGCGGATTTGAGCGCCTGCGCCGCGGCTTCGAGAGCTCGACGGAGCGCTTCCAGCAGGAGGTCCTCTCGCGCCAGTACGACGAGATTCGCGGCATCTACCTGGACATGCGCGGCTGGCGGCATGACTACCACAACCACCTGCAGGTCATGAAGGCCGACCTTGCTGCCGGGCACCTTAAGGAGCTCTCGGCTTACCTCGACGAGCTGGAGCGCGACCTCGACCGCGTGGACACCTACGTCAAGTCCGGCAACCTCATGATGGACGCCATCCTCAACTCCAAGCTCAGCCTCGCCGAGAAGGGCGGCATTGCCGTGACCTGCAAGGCTGTGGTTCCGGAGTCGCTGACGGTGGACGACGTGGACCTCTGCGTGATCTTGGGAAACCTCCTCGATAACGCACTCGAGTCTTGCGAGAAGCTGGCCGATGGTGAGCGCTGGCTGCGCGTGTACCTTGCCGCGCGCGGATCACAGCTCTATGTGAGTATCCAGAACTCCGCCACAGAGGACCCGAGCTTCAACGCGCGCAACTACATCACCGAGAAACGCGGCAACCACGGCCTGGGCATGAAGCGCGTAGCGGCGGTGGTGGACAAGTACGAGGGGTTCCTCAACCTTGCCAACGAGCCCGGTGTCTTCGCCGCCGAGGTCAGCCTCCCGCTGTAGCACTGCGGAGGCGCTTCCTTCAAGACTCCGCATGCGCATAATCCTCGTTCGTGCCACATATCAGCGCTCTCCTGTGCAAAATCCCCGTTCGTGCCACATGTTTTCTGGGGTGCCTAAAGTATCGGAGAGGCAAAAGCCCAGATAACAACATAAGCACTTGAATCAAAAATGCCTCGAGTGGCCAATATGGTGTGGCACGAACGCCACTTTTGCACAGAGGCTCCGCCGTTTGTGGCACGAGCGAGGATTTTGCACATACAGGTGATGGAAAGTGGCCGTCACGTTTCATCGTTCGCGTCTTCGAGAAGGCCACTGGCCGAGATCGTGCGTCTGCCCCCCCGTTTGGGAAACAATCTCCTTATAACGAAAGGGCCTCAGGGGAGGTGGCTGTCATGGAGATGACGAAGAGCCGTCGCCGGGTGCTTGCGGTCGTTATCGTGCTCTGCTGGTTGGCTGCGCTCGCGTACTTTGTCTGGCGCGCCGTGCTCCCGGTCTACCACCCGCTCAAGGATCTGCGCGCCGACGAGGTCGTGTCCATACACCTCACGGAGAACCACGGGCTCACCGACGTCACGCTTGGTGACGAGGACCGCGAGTACGTTGCCGCCTTGCTCTCGGAGCTTGGCGGCGGTCGCCTTGGTAGCCAATCGCTCGAGATGGATGGCACCATGCCTATCTTTACTGTCGAGACCACGACGAGGGGCAAGCTTGAGGTTTGCGTCGTCGAGGGGCCGTATGCTCGCTACTTCCATGTCGGGGGCACGTGGTACCAGGAGCGCGGCGGCTCTACCGTCCAGAAGCTCGAAGAGGTGTACCAGAAGTACTGCGACTGGTAGCCGTGGCCGGCACATATGAGTGTGGGCAAATAAAGCAGATGCAGGCAAGGAGTGCCGGGTTCTTCTCAGCGTTTACCGAGAAGTGCGGGCTTGAGGCGTGCCACCAGCCGGCACATATGAGTGCCGGCGAGAAGCCCGCGCCGCGGCGTCCCGCGAGAAGAACGTGGAGAGACGTGAATTATCCTGCGCGGAGCGGGTAACCTGTAGAAGTTTGGTATATTCATAAGGCTGTGAAATCTGCGGGCGTGGTGGAACTGGTAGACACGCTGGATTTAGGTTCCAGTGGGGGAGACCCCGTGAAGGTTCGAGTCCTTTCGCCCGCACCCGCACGCAACAGGCAATATGGCGGCCGCGCTCCCTGCGTCCGCCCGGCACGCACGAGACACTGGAGGAACGTTGAAGATCACCGTCACCGCTGAGAAGCCCGTCGACGAGAAGATGGCCGCCACGGTCACCGTCGCGTCCGCCGACGTGGACAAGGCAATTGCCAAGACCTACAAGGACATCGCCAAGAAGTACAACTTCCAGGGCTTCCGTCGCGGCCACGCGCCCCGCCCGGTGATCGATGGCATCATCGGCCGCGAGTCCGTGCTCGCCCAGGCCACCAACGACGTCCTCAACGCCATCGAGCCCATGATGCTCGAGGAGCTTGACGTCACCCCCGTCGGCCGCGTGAACTTTGGCCCCGAGGACGCCGACCCCGAGTTCGTTGCCCAGGGCGCCGACTACGTGGTGACCGCCACCATCGGCGTGCGTCCCGCCGCTGAGCTCACCTCCTACGACGCCCCCGAGATCAACCTCCCGCCCGATGAGGCCACCGAGGCCGAGATCGACTGGCAGATCAACCAGCTCCTCAGCTACCAGGTGACCTACGAGGACGTCGAGGAGGACCGCGCCGTCGAGCCCGGCGACATCGTTTCCGTTGACGTTGAGAACGTCGAGGGCGCCGGACACCTCGCGGGCAAGAATCGCATGCTCGTCCTTGACGGCCAGCAGATTCCCGAGCAGCTTCAGGAGGGCATCGTCGGGATGAAGAAGGGTGAGGAGAAGGCCATCGAGTGGACCCACACCCACGTTCACGAGGGCGAGGAGCACTCCCACACCTTCTCCGTCAAGGTGACCCTCAACGCCATCAAGAAGGCCGTCAAGCCCGAGCTCACCGACGAGGTTGCCAAGAAGTTTGGCTATGACACCGTCGACGCCTTCAAGGAGGCCGTCAAGGAGGAGATCGAGGGCGACAAGAAGACCACGATCCCCAACCTCAAGGAGGACCGCGTCGTCGAGGCCGTGGGCAAGCTCCTCGACCTCGAGACCGTGCCCGAGGCCTATCAGAACGAGATCTTCAACGAGCTGGCCTCCGAGTTCCTCGCCCAGCTCCAGCGTCAGAACGTCTCCCTCGACATGTTCCTGCGCGCCCGCGGCCTGAAGTCCGATGACTTCATCGCCGACCTGCGCGTTCAGGCCGAGGAGCGCGCGCGTCAGTCCCTCGCCCTCGATGCCGTGGCCGCCAAGCTCGGCGTTGAGGTCAGCGACGAGGACGTTCGCGCCGAGTTTGAGAAGGCTGGCGTCGAGGACGTTGACGCCTCCATCAAGGAGTGGAAGGACCAGGGCCGCCTGCCCGCCATCCGCGACTCCATTCGCCGCACCAAGGCCCTCGACTGGCTGGTCGAGAACGCCAAGGTGAACATCGTCGACGAGGTTGCCGAGCGCGCCGCGGCCGCTGAGAAGTCCGAGGACGCCGAGTAGCCTCCACATCTCTCAGGCACAAGCGCCCCGGGCGAGTCAGCTCGTCCGGGGCTTTCTACAAGAAACGGAGCATGCATGCACCAGCCAACCAACATCCCGCTGATTCCGTACGTCGTGGAGCAGACGCCGCGCGGCGAGCGCAGCTATGACATCTACTCCCGCCTGCTCAACGACCGCATCGTGTTTCTCGGCGAGGAGGTCACGCGCGACTCCGCCAACCTCGTGATCGCGCAGCTCCTGCACCTTGAGAGCCAGGACCCCGACAAGGACATCGCGCTCTACATCGACTCCCCGGGCGGTGACGTCTACGCGGGTCTCGGCATCATTGACACGATGAACTTCATCAAGCCTGACGTTTCCACCATCTGCGTGGGCATGGCGGCCTCCATGGGTGCGGCGATTCTTGCCTGTGGCGCCAAGGGCAAGCGCCTGGCGCTGCCCAACTCGATGGTGCTCATCCACCAGCCGAGCTCCGGAGTCTCCGGCCAGCAGACTGATATCCAGATCGTTGCCGACGAGACTCGCTGGATTCGCCAGCGCCTCAACGAGATCCTCTCCGAGGCCACCGGCCAGCCCATCGAGAAGATCAACGCGGACACCGAGCGCGACAACTACATGCGCGCCGCCGAGGCCTGCGCGTATGGTCTCGTTGACAAGGTCATCTCGTCCCGCGCCGAACAGACCCAGGAGTAGCAGATGGCCACGAACGACCAATACGGAGGCCCGGGATCGGGCGAGATGTTCTGCTCCTTCTGCGGGAAGACCCGCAGCCAGGTGAGCAAGCTCATCGCGGGCCCGGGCGGCGTCTACATCTGCGACGAGTGCGTCCACGCGTGCTCGGACATGATCGACGAGGTGGATCACGCCGGCATCGAGGAGATTGACGAGCCCGAGAACGACCTGCCCATCAAGAACCTCCCCACGCCGCACGAGATCTACGACGAGCTCTCCCAGTACGTCATGGGACAGGAGCAGGCAAAGCGAGCCATGAGCGTGGCCGTCTACAACCACTATCGCCGCATCCTCTCCGGAAACGATGAGGTGGAGGAGGGTGCCGAGGAGGTCGAGATCGCCAAGAGCAACATCTTGCTCCTGGGTCCCACCGGCACCGGCAAGACGCTGCTCGCGCAGACGCTCGCGCGCTTCCTCGAGGTTCCGTTTGCCATTGCCGACGCCACCACCCTCACCGAGGCTGGATATGTGGGCGAGGACGTGGAGAACATCCTGCTCAAGCTCATCACCGCCGCCGACGGCGACGTGGAGCGTGCGCAGGTTGGCATCGTCTACGTGGACGAGATCGATAAGATCGCCCGCAAGGCCGAGAACCTCTCCATCACGCGCGACGTCTCCGGCGAGGGCGTGCAGCAGGCGCTGCTCAAGATCCTTGAGGGAACCGAGGCGAGCGTGCCCCCGCAGGGCGGTCGCAAGCATCCCCAGCAGGAGCTCATTCGCATCGACACCACTAACATCCTCTTCATCTGCGGCGGTGCCTTCGTGGGGCTCGACAAGATCGTGGCCGACCGCATCGGCAAGAAGGGCATCGGCTTTGCCGCCGAGGTCACCCAGAACGCCGAGAAGAACGAGGACTACCTCATGGAGCAGGTCATGCCTCAGGATCTGCACAAGTTTGGCATGATTCCCGAGTTTCTCGGCCGCATCCCGGTGATCACCGCCACGCGCGAGCTCACCGAGGAGGACCTCGTGAACATTCTCACGCAGCCGAGAAACGCGCTCGTGAAGCAGTATCGTCGCATGTTTGAGCTCGAGGGCGTTGAGCTTGAGTTTGAGGACGACGCGCTCACCGAGATCGCGCATCAGGCCATCGCCCGCGGCACGGGTGCCCGCGGCCTGCGCGCCATCTGTGAGGCCACGCTGCAGGACACGATGTTTGACCTGCCGAGCGACCTCGACATCACCAAGGTGATCGTCACCAAGGAGAGCGTTGGCGGCAACGAGCCCCCGCGCATCCTCACGACCGCCCACGGCAAGCACCGCATCGCCTAAAACGGGACGTGTTTTTTCTCCCAGAGATTTCGGGACAGGCCCGGGACGAATTGTCGTCCCGCTGAACAAGGACGGCCTCAAGGGAACGGATGAAGCAATAGTAC
>DXAB01000164.1 GCA_019117265.1 Candidatus Olsenella pullicola | reverse complement strand
ACGAGGTCGTAGTCGTTGGCCTTGTCGTGGAGCTCGAGCATCTTGCACTGGGTGACCTGGATGGCCACGCCGTGATCGGCGCAGTAGTCCTTGATCTTGGCAGCCACGACGGTGGAGGTGGCGACGCCGTTGCCGCAGGCCACGAGAACACGCTTTGCCATTTTTCTTCCTCTCTCTCAAAGAGAACGCTTGAGCGCACCCCTGTGGTGCGCCACTTACCCTAGTTGGATGGCTAGACGAGAAGGCCGCTCGCGAGCGAGAAGATCTCCTCGGGGTCGGTCGCGGCGATGACCTTGCCCACGAGCTCCTGGTCCTGGACAAAGCCGATGACCTTCTGGAGCATCTCGAGGTGGGCGTGGGCCTCGGTGAGGGCGAGCATGCACACGACGGACACCTTGCAGGTCTCCTCGGGCTCGTCCATCTTGTGCCAGTCGACGGGGTGCGCGAGGACGCCCATGCACATGGCGGCCTTGTTGACGTTGGCAACGTCGCAGTGCGGGATGGCCACGTTGAGGCCGCTCATGTCGAGGGCCGTGGGGAAGTTGGCCTCGCGGTCGACGATGGCCTGCGCGTAGGTGTCCTTCACGTAGCCCTGCTCCTCGAGGACCGCCGCAAGGCGGCGCTCCACGTCCTCGCAGGTGAGGCCCTCCTCGTCAATGCGGACGACGAGCGAGCTGTCGAAGCTCAGATCTGCCATGCTGTTCTTCCTCTCTCGTATCTGTGTCGCTCGTGCGACGCCTACCAGACGATGTTCTCCTCGAGCCTCTTGAGGGAGGCGGCGAGGTTGGCGGAGTTGCACTCCTCGATGTCCTTGGGGTCGAAGATGCCCGAGCCAATGCCGGCATACGTGGCGCCCTTGTCAAAGTAGGACTGGACGTTGTCCGTGCTCACGCCGCCCACGACCATGAGCGGGAGCTTGCCGAGCGGGGCCTGGATGGCCTTGACGTAGTCCGGGCCGAGCTGGCCGGCAGGGAAGATCTTCACGATGTCGGCGCCCATGTCGATCATCTGCTGGACCTCGGTGGGGCTGAAGGCGGCGGGAACGGTGATGACGCCGGCCTCCTTGGCGAGGTCGAAGATCTCCTGGGTGAACATGATCGGGGAGAGCATGAACTCGGCGCCGGCGGCGATGGCCCGACGGGCGAGCTCCGCGTTCTTGACGGTGCCGGCGCCCACGTGCACCTCGGCACCAAACTCCTTGCGTGCCTGAGCGATTGACTCCATCGCGTGCGGGGAGTTGCTCGCCACCTCGATGGAGTTGACCTTGGTCCCCACGAGCTGCTCGACGACGCTCAGCACCTGCTTCGTCTCGTAGCCGCGGAGAATGACCGTCACCTTGGGAAGAATGAGCTCGCTCATAGCTGCCTCCTCGATTCGGCGTTTCTCGTTAGCTGTATTATCGACGTATATTTTCTTTTTGCCGAGAAGAGTTTCTTCATATATTCTGCATAGACACCGAATGACGATTTGGCCGACATTGAGAACGGTTTCACCTTTATGGACAGTCTAATGTTCAGGTAGCATTCTTTTCAACAGGCAATATGAACTAAACGCGACGCATTTCTCGACTTCCCCCGGGCTTCCCTACGGCTGATTTGCGATTATCTATCTCACATTTTGTTTTGTATATAACTAAAGGGTTTCCGTATATTTCTCGGTTTTTTGAATTTTTTCTCCATTATTTCTCCATCTTTGTAGTCAAGAATAACGTCTGGAAGCCTCGAGAACGGGAGCCCGCATGGAATTTGGATCCACACTTGCCAAGCTTCGAGAGGGCCGTGGCTGGTCGCAGGCAAAGCTCGCCGAGAAGGCCGGGGTCTCCCCAGAGACCGTGGCGGCATGGGAGAGCGGCAGGGAGTTCCCCTCCCAGCAGCAGCTCCTCGCCCTTGCGGTTGCCCTCAAGGTAAAGATCGGGCGCCTCATCGAGAAGGACGAGGAGCTCATGGTCAAGGTCATCGAGGGGACGGAGACCTACGAGACCGCCATCATGGCCATCGTCTCGGTGGTCACCCTGCTCTGTGCCATCGCCCTCGTTGCCATCACCAACACGGCGCCCGACTCCACCCAGATTGCCGTGCGCGTCACCGAGGCGGTGCTCATCCTGGGACTTCTCTCGCTGCTCCTCGTGCGCCGCGGGCCCCGCGCCCAGCGGGCCAAGGCGTTTCGCGACGCGCTCGAGGCGGCGGACGGCTCCCAGACCAACTACATCGTCAAGCGCAGGGCTGGTCGCAACACGCAAAACGTCGTCCTGCAGTTTGTGCTGGGCGCGATCATCGCCATCACGCTCATCGTCCTTCTCGGCGTGATGGTCCCGGAGTCCCGCCTTCCCTGGGTCATGCTCTAGGCGCGGGGGCCGTGCCCTCAGGCCTGTGCCTCGCACTCCGCGAGCCAGCGCCTAAACGTGGAGCGAGAGACCCCGCAGCGCCTGGCAGCCTCTGCCACCGTGATCTCGTCTCGCTCAAACAAGTCATGCACCTGGGAAAACTCGTCCGGGCGCTCGATTCGCGGCCGACCGAAGCGGACGCCGCGCGCCCGGGCCGCCGCAATGCCCTCCGCCTGCCGCTGTCGGATGTTGTCACGCTCAACCTGTGCCATGTACGAGAGCAGCTGGAGCACGATGTCCGCGATGAACTCCCCGGTGAGGCCCCCGCGGTCAACGCGTGTGTCCAGGAGCGGCATGTCCAGGACAACAATGTTGACGCGCCGCTCCTTGGTGAGCCGGCGCCACTCCTCGATGACGTCGCCGTAGCTGCGCCCCAGCCGGTCGATGCTCTTGATCACCAGCGTGTCCCCCGAGCGCATCGTGCGCAGGAGCCGCTGGTAGCCTGGTCGCAGGAAGTTCTTTCCGCTCGCCTTGTCGGTGACGATCCTCCTTGGCTCAACGCCAAAGCCGAGCAGGGCGTCCATCTGCCGCGCGAGGTTCTGGTCGCGCGAGGACACGCGCGCATACCCGTAGATTCGCTCACCCGGGCATTTCTTTGCAGCTCGCCCGCCCCTTTTACCCATGGCCTCTCCTCTCCGCCCTCAGGGGGCGACAAATTGTGAGTGATAGAGAAGCCTTCCCGGCAGGCGGGCGTTCTTGTCAGTGCGCCAGCACCAAATGAGTCAGAGGGGGTACCTTCTTCACAGCTATCGCGCGGTGCGCGAGCGCAGGCCGTCCACGATGACGGCATTGGCCTCCTCGCGTGCCGCCTCGAAGAACTCCGCCGTGAGCAGCTGATACGTAGGAGTGCCGCACACGTGTTCCGCACGGTTCTTCTCCACGATCTCCGCTGCGGATCGCACGGCGGCGCGGGCGTCGCGCTCGAGGATGGAGTACGGGCCAAAGCTCGCGCACTGGGCAAGAAGCGCCTGGTCAACGTGGGGGACGAGGGAAATGTCCAAGGTGCGGCCAAAGAGCGCGAAGTCCGCCTGCTTCCCCACGCGGGCGCGCTCTCCCGGCTCCACGCCAATCTTCTTGAGGTAGGCGCGGGTGTGAGCGTTGTAGACGTGGTCCGCGGCAAGGTGCGCCCACGCGCCGAGCGTCATGTCCGAGACGTGCTCCTGGCGCTCGATGTAGAACTCCCAGAAGTCATCATGGCGCGGCAGGGGGATATGCTCGCGCAGCGCGAGGTGCGTGAGCTTGTAGTCAATGCGGATGGTGGTGCTGGGCACCATGTAGCCCACGTAGATGTCCGGCACCACGTTGCCAAAGAGGAAGGCGTTGACGTCGGTGATGCCCAGCGCCTCGGCGCCCTCCTCGCGCAGCAGCCGCTCAACGTGCGCGGTATGTATGTTCCAGCTTGGCATGGCCCTCCCCCCGTGCGCCGCTAGATGTAGGCCGACCCGCGGGCCTGCTCGACGGCGAGGATCGTCTCCGCGTTCTTGAGCTCGGTGGCGTTGAGCAGCTGGCCGGCGCGCTGGTCAAAGGCCTCCGGCGAGGTCTGCCTGGAGTACCAGGACTTCCCGTCAAAGTAGGACTGAAGGTCATCGTTGTTGAAGCAGCGGCCGTGGCGCGCGTAGATCTCGTTTCGAGCGATGTAGAGCTCCCAGTCGCTCATGCCGGAGAGCTCCTGGGCCGAGTAGACGTGGGAGTCGCTGCCCGGGAGCATGTAGTCACCGGTGACGGGGGCTTCGGGGTCGTCCTTCTCGTCGGAGTTGCTGTTCTCGTCCGCGGGCTGCTCGTCCTTCTCGTCGTCGGAGTCCGCGGGCTGCTCGTCCTTCTCGGCGGCGTCCTCGCCGTCTGCCTTGGAGCGCTCGTCATCCTGCGCGGTGAACTCAAGCTCGGAGTCTGCCGGTTCCTGCTTGGCGGGCTCTTCCTGCTCGGTGCCCTCCCCCTCCTGCGCGACGGGCTCCTCGGGCGCAGGGGACCCAAACGGGTTCGCGCCCGCCACAAACACACCCACGCACACCACGGCAAGAAGCGCCATGACGCAGGCGGCAACCGCCAGCCCCGCGGGCCGCCTCCCGGCGGCAGCCGCGGGACGGTGCTGGATGTCTCGCGCGTCCCCCATGCTCACGGCACCGGACGTGCCGTCCCCGGAGGGCGTCCCGCACTCGGGGCAGAACTTCGTCCCCTCAGGGAGTTCATGTCCGCAGTTCGAACAAAACATCGACTCATCACCCCTCCGTCGGAAAGCCGGAAGACTCCCCCGCAGGCTTTGCCGCCCTTAGGAGCGGACCTCGCCACCGGTGGACTTGCAGACCTTGGTCACGAGCTTCTCGTGCGCCCTCTCAACCTCCTCGGAGGTGAGGGTGCGGTCAGCCGCGCGGTAGGTGAGCGAGAAGGCCATGGACTTCTTGCCCTTGCCCACGCGCTCGTCGTCACGGTAGACGTCGAAGAGGCGCACGTCGGAGAGCAGCTTGCCGCCGGCCGAGGAGATGCGCTGCAGGAGGGTCTCGCAGGTCACGGACTCGTCCACCACGATGGCAAGGTCAACGTCCACGCCAGGCAGCGTGGGGATGTCCTGGTAGGGGCGCTGGTCCACAGCAAGGCGAAGGAGCGTCTCCTGGGAGAGCTCAAAGGCCACGACCGGCACCTCGATGCCCATCGCGCGCAGTCCGCGCGGGTGGACGTTGCCGACCCAGCCCACAATCTGTCCGCCGCCCGCCACGACCTCGGCGGCGCGGCCGGGCTGGAGCCATGGGTACTTCTCGGGGTCCGCGACCTTGAAGCGCACCTTGCTCACGCGCAGGGCGTCCAGGAGCTCCTCGACCACGCCCTTGGCGTCAAAGAAGTCGTAGTCCTCGAAGCGCTGGTTCCAGGCGTCGTCGGCGCGCTTTCCGGCCATCACGCCGCAGACGTAGCTCGGCTCGTCCGGCAGGCTCCTGTGCTCGTGGCCAAAGAAGACGCGGCCGATCTCGTAGAGCGCCACGTTGGCCACGCCGTGATCGAGGTTGTATGCCACGGAGCGCAGGAGCCCCGGCAGCATGTCGCGACGCATCTCGGACTGCTCGGCCACGAGCGGGCGGATGATCTTCACGGGAACGCCGCGGCCGGTCTCGGGGATGCCCAGGCGAGCGAGGTCGTCCGGCGCGGCAAAGCAGTACGTAGAGGTCTCGGAGAGACCGCAGGCGCGCAGGACCTGGCCGATCTTGCGCACACGGCGCTGCTCGGGGGTGAGGCCGCCGGCGTGGTTCTTGGCGGAGGGGATGGTGGGCTCGATGTCGCCCTCGCCCCAGAGGCGCACGACCTCCTCGATGAGGTCAACCTCGCGGGTGAGGTCGGGGCGGTTGGTGGGGGCACTCACGGCAAGGGCGTCCTCGCCGGCCTGCTCAACGGTGCAGCCCAGGCGGCTCAGGCGAGAGGCCATGAACTCCTCGGGGATGTCCGCCCCACCGATGAGGCGGGCGCGGCTCGGGCGCAGCGTGATCTGGGCGGGGGCGTCGTCGGCCTCGCCGGGGTAGACGTCCACGATGCCAGGGCAAACCTCGGCGCCGCAGCACTCCTCAAAGAGCGCGGCCGCAATCTCAGCCACGTTGGCGCAGTTGGAGCCGTCGACCTTGCGCTCGTAGCGGATGGAGGCCTCGCTCATGAGGTCGAGGTTGCGGCTGGTGCGCGAGGTGTGCCCGGACGAGAAGTTCGCGCTCTCGAGAAGGACGTCGGTCGTGCCCTCCGTGATCTCCGAGTCCAGGCCGCCCATGACGCCCGCAAGGGCGATCGGCGTGTGGCCGTCGTCGGTGATGAGGCACATGTCGGAGGTGAGGGTGCGCTCCTGGCCGTCGAGCGTCACGAGCTTCTCGCCGTCATGCGCGGCGCGCACCACGATGTGGCGGCGGCCGTCGCGCTCGGCGAGCTTGCCCAAATCGAAGGCGTGGAGCGGCTGGCCGGTGAGGTACATCACGTAGTTGGTGACGTCCACGACGTTGTTGATCGAGCGCCCGCCGGCGGCGGCCACGCGCTGGGCAAGCCAGTCGGGCGAGGGGCCGATCTTGACGTTGCGGACCACGCGCGCGGTGTAGCGCGGGCAGAGCTCGGGGTCGTCAATGGTCACGTCGACGAGGTCGGCGGCATCGGGGCCCTGCTCCACCTTGACGCGGGGCAGCTCGATGTGGGTGTCCTCGTCCAGGATCGCGGCAACCTCGGTGGCCATGCCGGTCATGGAGAGGCAGTCGGGGCGGTTGGGCGTGATCTCGCAGTCGATCACGGTGTCGGACATGCCGAGGTAGTCGGTGAGGTCCATGCCCACCGGGGCGTCCTCGGGCAGAATCATGATGCCCTCGTGGTCGTTGCCGAGGCCCAGCTCTCGGGCCGAGCAGTTCATGCCGCAGGACTCCACGCCGCGCAGCTTGCTCTTCTTGATCTTGAAGTCCCCGGGCAGCACCGCTCCGATCATGGCACACACGATGTGGTCACCCTCGTTGAAGTTCTGGGCGCCGCAGACGATCTGCAGGGGCACGGGGCTGCCGCTCTCGTCCACGTTCTTGTCGCCCACGGAGACCTGGCAGAGCCACATGTGGTCGGAGTCCGGGTGGGGCTTCTTGCTCACAACCTGGGCCGTGACCACGTGCTCCAGGTTGGCGCCGACCTTCTCCACGGCCTCGACCTCGGTGCCGGTGCGGGTGAACTCCGCCACGAGCTCGGCGGGGTCGGCCGGCACGTCGACCATGCTCTTGAGCCACTCATATGAGACGCGCATGTTCTTCTCCTTTTCGCGCGATCAGTACAAATCCTGCCGGACGGCAGCGTCAGACTCCCGGTTGGTGACAAAATACCCTGTCACCTTTGTCAGCTTTGTCATCAGAACTGGGAGAGGAAGCGCATGTCGCCAGTCATGAGCATGCGCAGGTCGGGCAGGTCGTAGCGCAGGCAGGCGATGCGCTCGACGCCCATGCCAAAGGCAAAGCCGGTGTACTTCTCGGAGTCGATGCCGCAGTACTCGAGGACGTTGGGGTCGACCATGCCAGCGCCCAGGATCTCGAGCCAGCCGGTGCCCTTGCAGAAGCGGCAGCCCTTGCCGCCGCAGACGCCGCAGGAGACGTCGACCTCGCAGGAGGGCTCGGTGAAGGGGAAGAATGTGCAGAGCGGCGATTCGGCTTCCGTGTCGCTGGGGTCGGGGCCGTCATCTTGGTAC
>DXAB01000163.1 GCA_019117265.1 Candidatus Olsenella pullicola | reverse complement strand
GGGCATTGCCGGCTACGGCAACGGCATGCGCTACCGCTACGGCCTCTTCCGCCAGTACATCGAGGGCGGCCGTCAGGTCGAGCGCACCGACAACTGGCTCGCGGGCGGGTTCCCCTGGGAGACCCGCAAGGACGGCAGCGCCGTGCTCGTGCGCTTCGGCGGGCAGGTCGTCCGCCACGAGGAGGACGGCAAGTTCTGGTTCACGCAGGAGGGCGGGGAGATCGTCCGCGCCGTCCCCTATGACGTGCCCATCATCGGCTACGGCGGCAAGGTCGTGAACAAGCTGCGCCTTTGGTCGGCCGAGCCCTACACCGAGGACTTCGACCTCGACGCCTTCAACGCCGGCGACTACGCCCGCGCCAACAAGTTCCGCTCCGACGTCGAGGCCATCTCCACGATTCTCTACCCCAACGACGCCGGCGAGCACGGCAGGATGCTGCGCCTCAAGCAGGAGTACCTGTTCGTCTCGGCCGGCCTGCAGACGATCCTGCGCACCTACGAGCGCGAGTTTGGCCCGGACTGGGAGCACCTGGGCGATCACGTGTGCATCCACACCAACGACACCCACCCCGCCATGTGCGGCCCCGAGCTCATGCGCATCCTCGTTGACGAGAAGGGCGTGGACTTCGACCTCGCCTACAAGGTTGCCAAGGAGGCCATCTCCTTCACCAACCACACGGTCATGCCCGAGGCCCTGGAGAAGTGGCCCATCAACACCTTCCGCAACCTGCTCCCGCGCCTCTACATGTTCATCGACGAGGTCGACCGCCGCTACCGCGACAGCCTTGCCAACCACCTCGCTCCCAACGACGGCAACTGGACCAACGTGCTTCAGAACACCGCCATCCTCTGGGACGGCCAGGTGCGCATGGCCAACCTGTCCATCATCTTCTCGCACTCGGTCAACGGCGTCTCCGCGCTGCACACGCAGATTCTCAAGGACTCCGTCTTCCACGAGTTCTACGAGATGATTCCGCACCGCTTCAACAACAAGACCAACGGCGTCACGCACCGTCGCTTCCTCTGCGAGGCCAACCCGTCCTACTCCAAGCTCATCACCGAGGCCATCGGTGACGGCTGGCTGGACGACGCCAACGAGCTCGAGAAGCTCACCGCGTTTGAGGACGACGCCTCCTTCCTTGAGGGCATGGAGGCTGCCAAGAAGGCCGATAAGGAGCGTCTCGCCGCATACGTCAAGGAGGCCGCGGGCGTTGAGCTCGACACCAACACGGTCTTCGACGTGCAGGTCAAGCGCTTCCACGCCTACAAGCGCCAGCTCCTCAACGTCTTCAAGATCCTCGACATCTACAACCGCATGCTCAAGGACCCGGGCTACAGCCCGCGTCCCACGTCGTTCATCTTCTCCGGCAAGGCCGCCCAGAGCTACACCTTTGCCAAGGAGGTCATCCGCCTCATCAACTCGGTGGCCGACGTCATCAACAACGACGAGCGCGTGAACGACAAGATCCGCGTGGCCTTCGTGCCCAACTTCGCGGTCTCCAACGCGCAGCTCATCTACTCCGCGGCAGAGATCTCCGAGCAGATCAGCGTGGCCGGCGCCGAGGCCTCCGGCACCTCCAACATGAAGCTCATGATGAACGCCGCCATCACCCTCGGCACCCTCGACGGCGCCAACATCGAGATCTCCGAGCTCGTTGGCCCCGAGAACATCAAGATCTTCGGCCTGCACGCCGATGAGGTCGAGGCCCTGCGCGCCTCTGGTCGCTACTACGCGTGGGACATGTACAACTCCGACCGCGACCGCCTCGGCCGCATCGTGGACATGCTCACCGACGGCACGCTCGCGCGCCTCTCGGGCAACTTCGAGAGCATCCATGACTACCTGATGGTCGACAACGACCCGGACCTCGTTCTGCGCGACTTCCATGCCTACGCTCAGGCCTGGGGGGAGCTCACCGGCTTCTACGGTGACCGCTCCGCGTGGAACAAGGCGGCGCTCCACAATACCGCCAAGGCCGGATATTTCTCTTCTGACCGAACCATTCGTGAGTACATGGCCGATATCTGGCACATTTAGCTATGTGTTTAGGGGGCGCTGCCCCCATGCGTTGGGTTGTCGAAAGGAGTGGGGGTATGAGCAAGAAAGAGTGCATCGCAATGCTCCTGGCAGGCGGCCAGGGCAGCCGCCTCGGTGCGCTGACGAGCAACGTTGCCAAGCCGGCCGTCTCGTTTGGCGGCAAGTTCCGCATCATCGACTTCGCGCTTTCCAACTGCGCGAACTCGGGGATCACCACGGTCGGCGTTCTCACGCAGTACCGTCCGTACCTGCTGCACAGCTACATTGGCACGGGCGAGGCGTGGAACCTCGACGAGCGCGGCGGCGGCGTCTCGATCCTTCCGCCCTACGCCACCCAGACGGGCGGTGCGTGGTACGAGGGCACCGCTGACGCGGTCACGCAGAACCTTGGCTACATCGAGCAGAACGACCCTGAGTACGTGCTGATCCTCTCCGGTGACCAGCTGTACCGCATGGACTACGACGACATGCTCGAGACCCACAAGAAGAACAACGCCGACCTCACGATCGCGGTCATGCCGGTGCCTTGGGAGGAGGCCTCCCGCTTTGGCATCCTGACCGCCGACCCCGACGGCCGCATCACCAAGTTCTCCGAGAAGCCCAAGAAGCCCGACTCAAACCTCGCCTCCATGGGCATCTACATCTTCAGCGCCGACCTTCTCGTCGAGACGCTCAGGGAGGATGCCAACGACCAGAACTCCAGCCACGACTTTGGCGGCGACATCATCCCCAAGCTCCTCGACGCCGGCAAGCGCCTCTTCACCTACAAGTTCGAGGGCTTCTGGCGCGACGTTGGCACCATCTCCAGCTACCACGAGACGAGCATGGACCTTCTTGGGCCCAACCCCGCCTTTGACATCTTCAGCACCACGTTCCCGATCATGAGCAACGCCTCCACGCGCCCGCCCGCGTTTGTGGGCAAGGACGCCACGATTGACGACTGCCTTGTCTCCAACGGCTGCCAGGTGTACGGAACCGCCAAGCACTCCATCCTCTCGACCGACGCCTACGTCGGCGAGCGTGCCACGGTCATCGACTCCGTCCTCCTGCCCGGCGCCAAGGTCAAGGATGGCGCTCACGTCGTGCGCGCCATTCTCGGCGAGAACTCCGTCGTGGAGGAGAACGTCAGCGTCGGCAGCGTCGATCAGACCAAGGACACCGCCGTCATCGGCAACGACGTTGTCGTTGGGAAGGGGGAGAACTAACCATGGAAAAGGTTATCGGCCTCATCACCTGTAACTACTCCGCCAAGGAGTCGAGCCCGCTCACCGAGAACCGCCCGGTGGCGTCGCTGCCCTACTTTGGCCGCTACCGCATGGTGGACTTTGCCCTGTCCAACCTCGTGAACTGCGGTATCCGCACCGTCGGCATGGTCATGCCGTACAACTACCGCTCGATCATCGACCACGTGGGCTCCGGCAAGGACTGGGACCTCGACCGCAAGAACGGCGGCCTGTTCATCCTTCCCGGCTCCGCCTTCGGCACCTCCCGCACGGGCGCCCGCTTCCTGCTGCGTGACCTCATCCACAACAAGGCCTACTTCACCCGCAGCACCTCGAACGCCGTGATCTTCTCGACGGCCAACTTTGCGTACAACGTTGACCTCGACAAGGTCTATGACGCGCACCGCGAGTCTGGCGCGGACATCACCGTCCTCACCAAGACGGCTGCCGAGAAGGACGCCGACGTCACCGCCTTTGACGTCATCGACGGGCGCGTCCAGAGCGTCCACCACGGCTGCACCTTCGGCGAGACGATGTTCCTCGACTGCTTCGTCATCAACCGCCAGCTGCTGCTCGACATGTTTGACTGGTACGCCGCCACGGACTACCTGGACCTCTTTGAGGCCATGGCCAGCGACTTTGGCCGCGTGAACGTGCGCACCTACAACTTTGACGGCTATGTTGCCCCCGTCTTCAACAAGCGCTCCTACTTCCGCGCCAACATGGACCTGCTCGACCCGCGCATCACTGCCGAGCTCTTCCCGGACGACCGCACCATCAAGACCAAGACGCACGACACCCCGCCCGCCAAGTTTGAGGTCGGCTCCCGCGTGCTCAACTCCGCCGTTGCCTCTGGCGACCGCATCTACGGCAGCGTGAGCGACTCCATCTTGGGCCGCAACGTCATCATCGAGGCCGGCGCCACGGTGCGCAACTCCATCGTGATGCAGGGCTGCGTGGTCAAGAGCGGCGCCCGCGTTGAGAACGCGATCGTCGACCGCGCCAACGTGGTTCCCGCCGGCACCGAGCTCAGGGGCACCCCCGAGGACGTGCTGATCAAGGAAAAGGCTCACGACTAGGCAGGGGAGAGCAGCAATGTCAACAAATGCCAAGCGCAGAAAGCTGAGGGTGCTCTTCGCGTCCTCCGAGGCTGTGCCGTTTGCCAAGACCGGCGGTCTGGGCGACGTGGCCGGCTCGCTCCCCCGCGCGCTCAAGCACGCCGGCGCCCGCGCCGCCGTGATCATGCCCAAGTACGCCAGCATCCCGCAGGAGTACAAGGACCAGATGAAGCACGTGGCAGACTTCTACGTGCCCCTCTCCTGGCGCAACGAGTACTGCGGCATCGAGAAGCTCACGCTGCAGGACCTCGACTTCTACTTCGTGGACAACGAGGCCTACTTCAAGCGCGACGGCCTCTACGGCTACTTTGACGACGGCGAGCGCTTTGCCTTCTTCTCCAAGGCAATCTGCGAGGCCATCGCCAGGGTTCCCGAGCTCGAGTGCGACGTGCTGCACTGCAACGACTGGCAGACGGCGCTGTGCTGCGTGTTCCTGCGCGAGTTCTACCAGCAGATCCCGCAGTGCGCCAGCGTCAAGACCGTCTTCACCGTCCACAACGTGAAGTTCCAGGGCCAGTACAGCGACAAGATGCTCGAGGAGGTGCTGGGCCTGGCCCACATCCCCGCCGCGCGCGACCAGCTCTACTGCGACCGCGACTCCATCAACTTCATGAAGGGCGCGCTCTGCTACGCCGACGTGCTCACCACCGTGAGCCCGAGCTACGCCTATGAGCTCCAGATGCCCTTCTACGGCGAGGGTCTCGACGACATCTTCCGTCGTCGCCAGGGCGTGCTCCACGGCATCCTGAACGGAATCGACCAGACCATCTGGAACCCCTCCACGGACCCGATGATCCCGGTCAACTACTCCGCCAAGGAGCTCGAGAAGAAGGCCGAGTGCAAGCGCGCGCTCCAGGAGGAGCTGGGCCTGCGCCAGGATCCCGAGCGCCCGCTTGTTGTCTCCATCGGTCGCCTCACGGACCAGAAGGGCCTCGGCCTTGTCCGCTACGCGATGGACCACCTCATGGAACGCGGCGTCCAGGTTGCCATTCTCGGCACCGGCGACAAGGACCACGAGGACGCCTTCCGCTACTTTGACGCCAAGTACGGCGACATGATGTGCGCGCGCATCGCTTTTGACAACGCGCTCTCGCACCGCATGTACGCCGGCGGCGACCTGCTGCTCATGCCGTCCGAGTTTGAGCCGTGCGGCCTGTCCCAGATGATTGCCATGCGCTACGGCACGCTGCCCGTCGTTCGCGAGACCGGCGGCCTGCGCGACTCGGTCATGCCGTACAACAAGTTCACCGGCGAGGGCACGGGCTTCTCGTTTGCCAACATGAACGCCGACGAGATGGCCGACACCCTCCTCGGCGCGTGCGAGATCTTCTGGACTGATCATGACGCTTGGCATAATCTGATGCTGCAGGCCATGGATGCCGACTTCAGCTGGCGCCGCGCCGCGAACGACTACATGGACATGTACCATGACCTCCACCCGGAGATCATCAGGTATAACAAGCGGAGAGATAGGTAGCATTTGAGGGCTCGTCACGTAACCTCCGATCTGGAGTACAGAAACCCATTCGGTGCCGTCCAGCTGGGCGGCACCGTTTCGCTGAGCATAGATGTGTGGGACGACGACGTCGTCTTCTGCACGCTGCGCGTCTGGACGGATGCGCACGGCGAGGAACTTATCGACATGCGCGGAACCCGGGCTGACGGGGGCCTGCGCTTTACGGCAACCTACAGGCCGGCCGAGACCGGCGTGGTCTGGTACAGCTTTGACATCGAGGCGAGCGACGGCTCGGTGTGGCGCTACGGGGCGCGCGAGGGCTGGACCACGGGCGAGGGCACCTTTGCCTATGGCGACCCGCCGTCGTTCCAGATCACGGTGTTCACGCCGCGTGCCAATCAGCCAAAGTGGTACCGAGACGGCATCGTCTACCAGATCTTTCCCGACCGCTTTGCGCGCGGGGAGGACTGGGAGGCGCGCGCCGCGGCTTCGCTCGCCATCCGCCGCAAGGGTGGTCCCGGCAGGGCTGTCGTTGAGGACTGGGACACGCCTCCCACGTATGCGCGCACCGAGGATGGCGGCATCGACCACTGGGACTTCTACGGCGGCACGCTCGAGGGCATCCGCGAGAGGCTCGGGTACCTCGAGGACCTGGGCGTCACGGCCATCTACCTCAACCCCATCTTTGAGGCGGCGAGCAACCACCGCTACGACACGGCAGACTACCAGCGGATAGACCCGATGCTCGGAGACGAGGAGGGTTTCCGGGCCCTCTGCGTTGACGCGGAGGAGCGCGGCATCTCCGTCATCCTGGACGGCGTCTTCAACCACGTGGGCGCGGACTCCCGCTACTTCAACCGCTTTGGCACGTACCCCGAGCCGGGCGCATGGCAGGGCGAGCGCTCGGCGTATCACAGCTGGTTCACCTTCAACGAGGACGGCACCTACGCCGGCTGGTGGGGAGACCAGAACCTCCCCGCCGTGAGGTCCGACTGCGAGGAGTTCCACGAGCTCGTCTGCGGCCGTGCCGGCGTGATTCGCCACTGGCTGCGCTCCGGTGCCCGAGGTTGGCGTCTCGACGTGGCCGACGAGCTCACCGACGAGTTCATCGTGCAGATCAAGCGCGCGCTTCTTGCCGAGAAGCCCGATGGCGTGCTCATCGGCGAGGTCTGGGAGGACGCCTCCAACAAGCTCGCCTACGGCAAGCTCCGCCAGTACTTCCAGGGCAAGGAGCTTGACGCCACGATGAACTACCCCGTGCGCACGGGGCTTCTCGCCTACATTCGCGGTGACATTGGCGCGAGCGAGCTTGCCGCCCGCCTTCAGCAGCTTCGGGAGAACTACCCGCGCGACAATTTCTACTCCGCGCTCAACCTCATTGGCAGCCACGACCGCGAGCGCCTCTTCACGGTGCTCGGCGGCGCACCGGACCCGGACACGCTCTCCGAGGAGGAGCGCGCGAGCTACCGCCTCTCCGACGACCAGGTTGGCCTGGCGAAGGCGCGCCTGTGGGTGATGGCGCTGCTGCAGATGACGCTTCCCGGCGTCCCGTGCATCTACTATGGCGACGAGCGCGGCGTGGAGGGCTTCCGTGACCCGTACAACCGCGCGAGCTTTCCGTGGGACGGCGGCAAGGCAGATTGCGCCACCATCTACCGCAACGCCATCGCCGTGCGCAAGACGCTCCAGCGCCTCTTTGTTGACGGCGAGTTTGAGCCCTTCTCGTCCGGCGAGGACGTCTTTGGCTTCTGGCGCCGCAGCGGGGGCGCGCGCGTCTGCGTGCTCGTGAACGCGAGCCTGGATAAGGCCCACACGGTCAAGGTGCCCGTGGGCAAGAGCCTCGTCTCCGACGTGGTCTCGGGGACGGTCCCGCGCGTGAGCCACGGCCAGGCCGAGGTATTCCTCTGGCCGCTCGGCACCTCCGTGCTGCACTTCCACGAGCAGGGGCGTCTCCAGGCCTCGCTCGAGCGCGGCATGGGCGTGCTCTGCCACGTGACGTCGCTCCCCAACCACGGGCGCATGGGCACGCTCGGAGCGCCTGCCCGGCGCTTCATTGACTGGCTTGCCGCCGGCGGGCAGAAGTACTGGCAGGTGCTCCCCGTCAACCCGCCCGACCGCTATGGCTCGCCCTACGCTGGCCTCTCTGCCTTCGCGGGCAACGTGGGCCTGCTGGAGCTTCCGGCGCCCGCCGCGCTCGCCTCGCTCGAGAGGATTGGCAACGACCCAGACTACCTGCAGTTCTGCGAGGAGAACGATTACTGGCTCACGCCGTATGCGACCTTCCGCGCCTGCAAGGAGCTCCTGGGCGGGAAGCCCTGGCAGGAGTGGCCGGAGCCCTATCGCACCTACTCGCCCAGGCTCGCGCAGAACCGCAAGCTGCGCCAGGCCATCGAGGGTCACCGCCGCCTGCAGTACAAGTTCCAGCGCGAGTGGGACGCGGTGCTCGATTACGCGCACGAGCGCGGCATCCGGGTCATCGGCGACATGCCGATGTTTGTCTCGGCGGACTCCGCGGACGTGTGGAGCGAGCCGGACATCTTCGACCTGGACGAGAGGGGCTACCCGCGCCGCCAGGCCGGCGCCCCGCCCGACGCCTTCTCCGAGGACGGACAGAACTGGGGCAACCCCACCTATCGCTGGGACATCCTCCGCGAGCAGAACTTCAACTGGTGGCTGCGTCGCTTTAGCCGCGCGCTCAAGCTCTACGACGTGGTGCGCCTCGACCACTTCATCGGCTTCTCCTCGTACTACGCGATCCCCGCGGGGGAGACGGCGCGCTCGGGGGCCTATGCGTTTGGCCCGGGCGCGGAGCTCTTCGAGGCGGCACGCAGGCAGTTTGGCCCGCTTCCCTTCATTGCCGAGGATCTTGGCGTGATCACGCCCGCCGTGCGCGCGCTCATCACCGAGACGGGCATCCCTGGCATGGACGTGGTGCAGTTTGCCGACAACGACGTGCGCGAGGGCTACGAGCCGCGGCCCGAGACGATCGTCTACACCGGCACGCACGACAACCAGACGCTCGTTGGGTTTTGCGAGAGCCGCTACGGCCTCGAGCGCGAGGAGGCCGTCGAGCTGGCGGATACCATCGCGCGCCGCGCCCTCGTTTCCGATGCCGACGTGGCCATCATGCCGCTGCAGGACGTGCTCCAGCTGGGCGACGAGGCGCGCATGAACGTGCCTGGCGTGGCCGGGGGTAACTGGCGCTGGCGCGCGCCGGACGAGCTTGTTGTCGCGTCCGCCGAGCGCCTGGCTGACCTTGCCGAGAAGAGCGGTCGCATCCTGGGATAGCTCCCCGGGAGAGGGGGACGGCGAGACGCACCTCTCGCCGTCCCTGTCTGCCTTCACGTGCGTTGTGTCCCCGAATTTGGCGCTGTGGCACGGCCCGGCCGTGGGGCGTCCCCAAAAGTGAGGCTGTGGCACGGCGAGGGCCGCATTTTATGCCACAACCTCACTTTCGGGGACGCTTTACCGCTCCGGTGTGCCACGGCCTCACTTTTGAGGACACCCTGCGGCCCGGCCGTGCCACGCTGCCGCTTTTGGGGACATCCGGTGAGCGGCACCTCTCGTCTCGCCCACCCGCTACAATGGGGCAACAAGAACCACCCGTCGCACCGACCCCAAGGCCTGGGGCCGGCGCGTTTTCGTGCAGAGGAAGCCCATGCTCATCGATCGCGTTTCTCGCCAGCTGCTCTCTGCCCCGGAGCTCTCCCCGCTCATGCGCGAGCTCTCAACGGGCAGCGACGCCTCGCTCTCCGTGGCCCAGTCCGCGCGCCCGCTCGTGCTCGCCGCGCTCTGGGCGGCCAACCCGCGCCCGTGCCTGCTCGTGGTCTCGGGCGAGGAGGCGGCTGACCGCACGGCCCGCGCCCTTGCGGCGTGGCTCGGCCAGGACGTTGTGGGGCGCTACCCGGAGCGCAGGGACCGTCCCTGGGCAGACGCCGCCCCGGACGATGCCGTCATCGGCACGCGCTGCCGCTCCGTCGCGCGCCTTGCCGCGGCGGAGAAGTGCGTGATCGTGGCCTCCGCCCACGCGCTGCTGCGCCGCGTGCCGCCCGTTGGCAGCGGCTACTTCGCCTCGAGCACGTTTGCCGTGGGCGAGGAGGTTCCCTTTGAGGACGTGCCCGCGCTGCTCGTGGGCATGGGCTACACGGACGCCGGTGAGGTTGACGCCCCCGGCACCTTCCACGTGCACGGTGACACCGTCGACGTCTGGCCGGCGCAGGCGACCTCCCCCGTGCGCATGGAGTTCTTTGGCGACGAGATCGATCGCGTGCGCCGCATGGTGCCCTCCACGGGCCAGACCATCGGCGAGCTGCGCGAGGTCACCGTCTCGCCCTGCCGCGAGCTCGCGCTCACGGACGAGACCGTGGCCATGGCCGAGCGCCAGCTCTACAAGGCGGCCCAGGAGAGCACCAAGGTTGCCGCCGACCTCGAGCTCATTCGCCAGCGTGCCGCGGCGCCCGCGCTCGAGCGCTACCTGCCGCAGCTCTACGGTCGCACCGCCAGCCCGCTCGAGCACATCTCGGCGGAGACGCTCGTGGTTCTGGCCGAGCCGCGCGCCCTCTTTGACGACTGCATGCGCGAGACGGACGAGCTCGTCGCTGCCGCCAACGCCGCGCACGTGAGGCTCGAGGGTCTCTACACCTCACCGCGCGAGCTTGACTTTGGCAGTCAGCAACGCCTGTCCTTCTCGTCCATGCTCCGCGCGGGCACGGGCACCTCGACGGCGGAGCTCGCGGTGCGCCAGCCCGGCATCGCGGGCTCGGACTCAAAGCTCCTCGGACGCGTGCGCCAGCTCGTGAGGGACCGCTCGGCCATCCTCTTCGCCGTGCCGGACCGCGGCGCGCGAGAGTCGCTCGAGCTGCGCTTCTCTGACGAGAACATCCCCTTTGCGGAGTCCCTGGGAACCGCCGCCGAGAACAACGATCCACAGATACCGCCCCTTGCCCGCGGGCAGGTCACCTTTACGGACGCGCCCGTTCCGGCGGGCATCGAGGTTCCCGCCGCGCGCCTGGCCGTGCTCTCGGTCTCCGACCTCACGGCCCGCACCGCCAAGGCGCGCCGCCGGGCCCGCCGCGTGGACCCCACGAGCGTGACCTTCCCCTTCAAGCCTGGCGACTACGTGGTCCACGCCACGCATGGCATCGCGCTCTTCTCGGACATCGTGCGCCAGGAGGTTGCCGGGCGAGAGCGGGACTACTTCCTGCTGGAGTATGCCGGCGAGGACAAGCTCTTTGTGCCCCTGGAGCAGGTGGACCGCATCACGCGCTACGTGGGCCCGGACGGCAGCAGCCCGCGCCTCACGCGCCTCAACACGGCGGACTGGTCCCGTGCCACGGGCAGGGCGCGCAAGTCCGCCAAGAAGCTCGCCTTTGACCTCGTGGACCTCTACACGCGCCGCAGCTCCGTGCCCGGCTACGCCTTCTCTCAGGATACGCCCGTGCAGGAGGAGATGGAGGCGAGCTTTCGCTACGACCTCACGCCCGACCAGCGCTCCGCCATCGCCGACATCAAGGAGGACATGGAGGCGCGCCGGCCGATGGACCGCCTGCTCTGCGGAGACGTGGGCTTTGGCAAGACGGAGGTGGCCCTGCGCGCGGCCTTCAAGTGCTGCCAGGATGCCAAGCAGGTCATGGTGCTCTGCCCCACAACCATCCTGGCGCAGCAGCACTTTGAGACGTTCTTCTCGCGCTTTGCCCCGTTTGACCTCAAGGTTGCCGTGCTCAGCCGCTTTGTGACGCCGGCCCAGCAGCGCCGCGCGCTCGAGGGCTTTGCGGACGGCTCGGTGGACGTGCTCATTGGCACGCACCGCCTGCTCTCGGCTGACGTCAACCCCTATGACCTGGGCCTCGTTATCATCGACGAGGAGCAGCGCTTTGGCGTGCAGCACAAGGAGCAGCTCAAGAACATGCGCGAGCAGGTTGACGTGCTCACGCTCTCGGCCACGCCCATCCCGCGCACCATGCAGATGGCCATGAGCGGCGTGCGCGACATGAGCCTCATCATGACGCCGCCGCCGGGGCGCCTGCCCGTGAAGGTTACGGTGGGAGAGTGGGACCCTGACATCGTCTCTGCCGCCATCCGGGAGGAGCTGGCGCGCAAGGGCCAGGTCTACTACGTGAGCAACCGCGTGCACACCATCGACGACGCGGTGAGCCGCGTGATGGAGGCGGCTCCGGAGGCCCGCGTGGGCGTGGCGCACGGCAAGATGAGCGCGCGCGAGGTGGAGGACGTGATGCTGCGCTTCCAGGAGCACGAGATCGACGTCCTGGTTGCCACCACGATCATCGAGAGTGGCATCGACAACCCGCGCACCAACACGCTCATCATCGAGGACTCGCAGCGTCTCGGCCTGGCCCAGCTCTACCAGCTCAAGGGGCGCGTCGGCCGCGGTCGCACGCAGGCGTACGCCTACTTCATGTTCCCGCCCGAGCTGCCGCTCACGCCCGAGGCGACCGACCGCCTCACCGCCATCAACGAGTACCAGGACCTCGGGAGCGGCATGAAGATTGCCATGCGCGACCTCGAGATCCGCGGCGCCGGCTCCCTCATGGGCGCCGAGCAGCACGGAAACCTCTCCAGCGTGGGCTTTGACCTCTTCACGCAGATGCTCGGCGAGGCCGTGGCCGAGGCCCGCGGAGAGACGCGCGACGTTGAGCAGGCCGAGGTCACCATCAACCTGCCGGCGGACTTCTTCCTGGCGGAGGAGTACCTGCCGGACGTGGACAAGCGCGTGCTGGTGTACCGGCGCCTGGCCGCGGCGGTGGACCTGGCCGAGGTGGACGCCGTGCAGAAGGACTGCGAGGACAGCTACGGCGCGCTGCCCCTTGCCGGGCGCAACCTCTTCGACCGCGCCCGCGTGCGCATCCGCGCGCAGCGCCTGGGCTGCACGAGCGTCTCCCTGGGTGCCGGGCGGCTCACCTACCAGGGCCTGGAGGTGCCTCGCGCGGTGGCGCTCAAGCTCAAGGGCCGCGGCGGCGTGGTCTACCCCAAGAGCAAGAAGGTGGCCTACCCCTTCCACCGCACGGAGGAGGAGGTCATGCCGGCCGCGCTTGGCGTGCTCGAGGAGATTGGCGGCGACGACGAGGTGGAGGGCGAGGAGTAGCGGGCTCCTCTCGCCGACGCGCTACGATTCCTCAAGCGCCGTCACGGCCGCGCCCACGAAGGCGGGCATGCCGGTCATGTTGGGGTGCGTCCTGTCGGCGTTGAGGTACTCGGGATGGGCACGCGCGATGGTCTGCCAGTCCGCAACGTGGACGTTGGGGTACTCCTCCGCAATCTTGGCGTAGACCGCGTTGGCGTCGTCGACAAAGGTCGAGGGGCTGTAGATGTTGTAGAGCACGATGCGGCGCTCCGGCCCCAGGGCGTCAATGACCTGGTAGACGAGGTCCTCATCTGCCACGCCGCCGTTGGTGCCAAAGTCGAGAATGACGTTCTGACGAATGAGCCCCTGCTCAAGGCCCTCGTTTACCACTTCAACGGCGTCTGCCCATTGGCGGATGGGGGCGGCGAGGAAGTTGATGCCGGGAAGCTCGGCCGTAAAGCCGTCGGAGGTGCCCGAGATGAGCGAGTCGCCGATGGCGGTCACGGTGGACCCGTCGGGGACGCCGGTCATGTCGGCCTCGCTGTAGTTGGGGATGGAGGCGGTGGCGTCCTCGGACTTCTCGCCGTCGGGCTCGGCTTCGCCCTCGCCCTGGGTCTCCCCCTCGCCCTCACCCTGTTGCTCCTGCTGCTGGGCCTGCTCCTGCTCGGTCTGGGCCTGGAGCGCCTCGATCTGCTGCTGGAGCTGGGTCTTCTCGGGCGCCGTTGCCAGGGCAACCACGGTTGCCGCAACAAGCGCGAGGAACGCCGCAACCAGGACCCTTCCGCCCCAGCCGGTGCGGGCGCGCTCGAGGATGCCCCTGAGTGACGCGATGATGCCGCCACGCCTGAACGGCTCCTCCACAAAGCGGTAGCTCAGCTCGGAGATGGCAAACGAGACGAGAACAAACGCCACGTCAACGAGGACGTTCTCAACCGTCCCCACGGCAGTGGGAACGAGGATGCGCCCAAAGATGAGCAGCGGCCAGTGCCAGAGGTAGATTCCGTACGAGCGGGTTCCCATCCAGCGGACGGGTGCGAGCTCCATCACGCGCGCGAAGAGGCCGCTCGGCCTCGCCACAACGTTGGTCACGAGCATCAGGCTGAAGAGGCTCCCGAGGAAGAGGCCAAACGGGTACGTGAAGCGCGCGGTGTCTGGGACGAGGCACACGAGCGAGGCAAAGCCCACCAGGCCCACGGGGGCGAGCGCCCACGTCCAGCGCTGCGAGGAGAGCCACCGCCGCGAGTGCGGGCCCTTGGACTTGCTCCACACGAAGGCGAGCAGGATGCCGAGGGCAAGGCCAAAGCAGTGCGTGTCCGTTCCGTAGTACACGCGCGTGTAGTTCTCGGGACTTGCGAGAACGCCCATCAGAACCAGCGAGGCCAGGGCGATCGCACCCACGATGCCCAGCAGCTGCGCGTGAGTGAACTTGTGCCTGCGCGTGACCAGGAGCAGCAGGACCGGCGGCCAGATCAGGTAGAACTGCTCCTCCACGGCAACCGACCACAGGTTCTTGAACAGCATCGGGTTCGCCTGGTCAAAGTAGTTGGAGCCATGGAAGATCTCGATCCAGTTGGTGAGGCAGGTGAGCGCGCCAACGACCTGCCTCACTCCGCCCACGAGGAGCTCGGGGTAGATGAGGGCGCCCAGGGGTACGCACACCACGATCAGCACGACCAGCGCCGGCATGAGCCTCCTCAGGCGGCGGAACCAGAACTCCTTGAGCGAGAAGGAGGGGCTTGGCCCGCGGAGCTTTCTGAGGATGCCGTAGGTGATGAGAAAGCCCGAGATGACAAAGAAGAAGTCAACGCCCACATAGCCGCCCACAAACTGGTTGGGGGCAATGTGGTAGAGCAGCACCGCGAGAACCGCTATGGCGCGCAGGCCGTCCAAACCGGGGATGTACGAAGATCCGAGCTTGCGCGCGTCCTGCGCGCCCTGGTTGTCAAGGTGAGATTGCATATCAATACCCCTAAGTCGACGGGGGGCGAATACTGAGAGGGAGCCAGAAGCTCATTGTAGGCATTTCAGGGAGGGTCGACGGCAATTCTGAAAGTTTTTGCAATCGCATGCGGCGTGCCCCCCGGTACGTGCCAAGAGGCACCCGCCCCTGCACCGCCCCTGCGTTGGCCGTCGGGAAGAACACCCTCTGTATCACGTGCGATCAACTTGGGTCGCCCCGACGGCAACAATGCCGAGAAAGGCCGGGAACCGTGCCGCCGCGCGCCAAGAATAACGGACCCCCGTACCGATGGCGGCTCGCAGGGCCCGGCCGACGTGGCACAGAGGGCAGGCTTTCCTCGGCGCGCCCCGCGCTAGAATCTTGTGAGATAAGCCAACCGTTGAAGGAGCAGCCATGTCCCAGATCGCGGACCGCGTGGACGCCGAGACCGCCGCGCGCCCCGGCGCGCCGACCGCCCACCCCGAGTTTGACCGCCTCGTGCGCACGATGTGGCGCCTGCGCCAGCCCGACGGCTGCCCGTGGGACCGCGAGCAGACGCACCGCTCCATCACCAAGAACATGGTCGAGGAGGCCTACGAGGCGGTGGAGGCCATTGAGACGGACGACCGCGAGCACCTTGTGGAGGAGCTTGGCGACGTGCTGGAGCAGGTGGTCCTTCATGCGCAGATCGCGGCCGACGAGGGCGCCTTCACGATCGACGACGTGGTCTGCGGCCTGAACGAGAAGCTCGTCCGCCGCCACCCGCACGTCTTCGGCGAGCGCGCGGAGGCTGGTGACGGCGGAGAGGTACAGGACATCTGGGACGAGGTCAAGGCGGCCGAGCGGGCCGCCGCCGGCGAGGCCGAGCGCCCCCAGGGGCTTCTCGACAGCGTGCCGCGCAGCCTCCCGGCGCTCATGCAGTGCCAGAAGATCTCAAAGCGCGCGGCAAAGGCGGGCTTTGAGTGGGCGGACGAGGCCGGCGTGTGGGAGAAGGTCGCCGAGGAGCGTGCGGAGATGGAGGGCGAGGCCCCGGGCTCGCCGGAGCGGGCGGCCGAGTTTGGCGACCTGCTCTTTGCCCTCGTAAACGTCGCGCGCTGGGAGGGGATAGACGCCGAGGAGGCCCTCGCCGCCTCCAACCGCAAGTTCAGGGCGCGCTGGGCCCGCATGGAGGCCCTCGCGACCGAGATGGGCGCCGAGCTGGGGTCTCTTGGCACGGACGAGATGAACGAGCTCTGGAACCGTGCGAAGGCGGAGGAGAAGCCCGCGTGAGGTGCCGTCCCTCGCGGTTCGTCTGATATAACTGAGGGTGTGCGGAGCGTCGCACGTGCCCAGCCAAAACGACCTAGAAACGAAAGCATGGCATGAGCAACAAGCCCACAGCGAGCAAGCCCACGCGCAGGCAGGCCACCCTCGGCCGTGCCGCCGCCAATGCCGGCGAGGCGCGGCGCGGGAGAGCCGATGCCGCCCGGCGCGCCTCGGCGCCCGGAAAGGCGGCCTCAAAGCCCAAGGCGGCCCCCGCCAAGAAGGGCGCCCGCGCCCTCGGCACGCTCTCCTCGCTTGACGTTCCCGGCCTCATCACCCGCTTTCGCACGGTGCTTCTTGCCGTCGTGGCCGTGATCGTGGTCCTGGTCGCCCTCTACGGGCCCACGCGCGGCCTCTACGTGGCCTGGCGCGACAATGCCGCCCTGCGGGAGACGCTCGACGAGGAGAACAAGGCCACCGAGCAGTACCAGAGCGACGTCAACTCCCTGCTCACCGAGGAGGGAATCAAGGACGAGGCCCGCAAGAAGGGCTACGTGGGAGAGGGCGAGAAGAGCATCGTCGTGGACGGCGAGACCGCCCAGGACGAGCCCGAGGAGGAGGCCGATGAGCCCCTTCCGTGGTACCTTGCCGTCACCGACTTCATCTTCCAGTACAGCGAGCAGGGCGAGGAGTAGCGATGGGACGTCTGGCCTGCATTGACATCGGAACCGTGACCGCCCGCCTTGCGGTGGCCGACGTTGAGGGCGGTCGCGTGGTGCGCCTTGCCAAGCACTCCGAGATCTGTAACCTCGGCGAGGGCGTGGACGCCACGGGCCGCCTCAGGCAGGAGGCCATGGAGCGCGTCTTCGCGTGCGCCCGTGGCTACGTGGCCTCCGCGCGCGAGGCCGGGGCGCTCGCGGTGTGCTGCACGCTCACGAGCGCGGCGCGCGACGCGGAGAACGCGCGCGAGCTGGGCGCCGCACTGGACTCACTTGGCCTTGACCCCCTCATCATTCCCGGTGAGGTCGAGGGCTCGCTGACGTTTCTCGGCGTGGCGCAGGACTTTCCCGGGCGTCGCATCCTCGTGGCGGACAACGGCGGCGGCTCCACGGAGCTGGCCTGCGGCTCGCTTTCCCAAGACGGCACGCTTGACCTGAGCTTTGTTCGCTCCATAGACGTGGGCTGCCGCCGCGTCACCGAGAAGTTCCTCTCGCGCGGCGAGCTTCCCTCCGAGGACGACCTCGCCGCCGCGCACGCCTTTGCCGCGGAGGGGTTCGCGCCCGCCGTGGCGGAGGGCGGCCTCGCCGCCGCGGGGGCGCCCGGCGCCGCCGACGACGCGCCCGAGGTGCTCGTTGTCTGCGGGGGCACGGTGACGAGCCTCGTTGCCATCGACAAGCGCCTGGAGCCCTACGACTCGTCCCGGGTGCACCTCGCCTCGCTCCCGCGCGAGCGCGTGGACGAGCTCGAGTCGCTTCTCGCCGGCCTCACCGTGGAGGAGCGCGCCGCGCTGCCGGGCCTTCAGCCCAAGCGCGCGCCCGTCATGCTGGGCGGGGCGGTGGCCATCTCCGAGCTCATGGCGCAGACCGGTTTTGCGAGCCTCACGGCGAGCGAGTCCGACCTGCTCTTTGGCCTTGCGCTCGCCGCGGATGCCACGCTGCGCCGGGCGGATTCCCCGGTGATCTGGAAGCCAACGATGCGCCCGCTGAGCTAGGATGGTTCTTGTCGCCTGTGGGGGCGTGGCGGAATTGGCATACGCAGGAGACTTAAAATCTTCGGCCGAAAGGATTGTGGGTTCGAGTCCCACCGCCCCCACCAGATGCGACCGGCGCGCACACCTGATATACTCTGCCCTGCGTCCCCATCGTCTAGTGGCCTAGGACACGGCCCTTTCAAGGCTGTAACACGGGTTCGACTCCCGTTGGGGGCACCACGACCTGACCGGCCCGGCATTGCCTCGCGCGTGCCGGGCCGTTTCTCTTGTCACGCTTGGGGCGTCCAAAACGCGCCCGGCGCAACGTGGGGCCCTGGCGCGCGGGGTTACCAGTCGAGGTCGTTTCTCTCGGCAAAGTGCTCGGCGGACGAGACGAGCCAGTCAAACCCCTGGCACCATCCGATGAAGTCCGGCACGTCGGCGATGATCGGCTCCGCCTCGCGCACGGCCATCAGGCACTCCTCAAAGCTGCACGGCGCGGCGTCGGGCCGGTCGGGGAGGTAGACCTCAACGTAGGTGGGTCGCAGCAGGGCGTAGGCGCCCCCGCGGCAGAGCTCGTCGTAGCCCCTGAGCGCCCGTCGCGCCGCGCTCATGCGACCCAGCTTGTAGAGCAGCAGCACGCGCGAGAGGTGCGACCACGCGCTCTCCCGGTGCGAGTAGCGCGCACAGGCCGCGTCAAAGGCCGGCTCGTCCTCGAGCCGCGCGCAGGCAAGAAGATAGGTGTGGCGGGTCCCAAGGGGGTCCGCGGGCGTTGCGTCCATCACCGAGAGCGCCGCGCTCTGGGCCATGCGGTAGCGCGCGGTGTCAAGGCACGTGCGCGCCACGACGGAGCGAAGCCGCAGGTGGGGGCGATAGTAGATGTCATCCCAGGCGTCTCCCTCGGGAGGCTCGTCCGAGGAGAAGTCCTTCTCGAGCTCAAGGAGGGCACCAAGGAGTCGGTCGGGCGCCGGGTCCAGCGAGAGGACCTCGAGCAGGTTGGCGTCGAGCGAGCTCTCGTCGGTCTCGCGCGCCCGCTGGCAGGCGCCGTGGAGCGCCGCAAGCCGCGCGGCGCGCTGCCGCTCAAAGGACTCGTCGTCAAGAAGATCGTCGTTTCGGCAGCTCTCCCGGTAGGCGTCGAGCGCGCGGGCCATGAAGAGCAGCGCCCGCTCGGGCGTGTGGTCGACAAACGCCTCGGGGTTCTCGCGCACGGCCAGGAGAAGCTCCTCAAAGGCCTGGTCGGAGAGGGGCCCGATCTTCTTTCGCCTGCGGTCGGCGCAGCGCCAGATCAGCTCGTCCCATGCGTTCACGTGCCCTGCACCCCCTCGCCGCTGGCCATTTTCGCGGCCTCCTCGGCAGACCTCGGGTCCAGCGCGGCAACCGTTCGCGCGAGCCACGACCCAAAGACGCCGCGCCCGCCGCGGTCGTTGCCCTCCTGGAGCAGGACCACGCCCTCGCTTACCGCGAGGACGAGCTCGTCCTCGCTGTAGGGCGCAACGCGCAGGCGCGCGAACTCGCCGTCGGGCAGCTCGCCCTGCCTGATGAGAATGAAGCCGCAGCCCGGGTACGTCTCGAGGAGCTGGTTCACAACTGCCCGCGCCGCGGCAAAGTCGCAGCGCTTGTGGGCAAGCGAGCAGCGGGCGAGAAGAAGCCAGGCGTCGTTTGCGGGACGCGCGGGGGAGATGGTCTCGTAGCGGCGCGCAAGCTCCTCGAGGCCGCTCTCGTCCTCGAGCTTGGCGAGGGCGTAGGCAAGGGTGAAGCGGACGTCTGAGAGGTCGCTCGGGTCGGATGAGAGTAGGCGCTCGGCGGCGTCGATGGCATTGTGGTTGCGCCCGCAGATGAGGGCATCCTCGGCCATCGAGGCGAGCCAGCGCCAGTACGGACGCATGGCGATCGTGGCGCCCAGGGCCGCTCGCTCGCCGCCAAAGTCCTCGACGGCCTGGTCGCGCTCGGCCTCGCAGGCCGCGCGGACCCCCTCGGCCTGCTCGGCAAGGTAGCGGTAGCGTTCGTCGACCGTGGCGCTTCTCGATGCGGAGAGCATTCGGTGGGCGTCCCAGCACGAGGGGTCGAGCGAGACGGCCTCCTCGAGGAGGGCGCGCCCGCGCGAGATGAGCTGCTCTGCCGCGGGCTCTGAGGCAAACGGCAGCTGGTAGTCAACGATCTTGGTGGCAAGGGCCACCAGGTGGAAGGCCCGATCGGCGTCGGACTGGGGAAGCGAGTCGCGCTCGCGCGCAAAGCGGCGGCCAAACGTCGCGAACGCACGCGCAGCGGAGGCCGCGTCCGTCGCGTCGAGCTCGAGCGCGTAGCGAAGGCTCAGCCTCAGGTAGTCCTCTCGCTTTGGGTCGTGCGCCATGTGGTCTCCTCTCGCCCCCTATGGTACCCGACGCGGCGACAAGAGCGGATGGTGACGGCCCGCCCTGTCACCTTTGTCATGATGACAAAGGTGACAGCCGGCCTAAC
>DXAB01000162.1 GCA_019117265.1 Candidatus Olsenella pullicola | reverse complement strand
GTTATTTGGTGTAAGCGGCATCCCGGCCGGCGCCCGGAAGGGCGCGGCCGTTCCCTAGAATCGTAGTCACCACAACAGACGGTTCTGGAGAGAGGAACGACCGCTATGGACACTGTACACGAGGAGGCCCTGGCCGCGGCCGGCGTGCGCGCCGGACGACGCTCTACATGATGTGCGTGGACTCGAGTGCATGCTCCAGGCGCTCGTTGGCGCGGATGACGGGGCGGCGCAGCACGAGTCCCAGCAGCAGCGCTGGTACGAGATAGGCGGAAAGCAAGCCGAGCTCGATCCAGAAATCGTTGCCATATAGTCCGAACATCGCGGCGCGCAGGGCGCCTTCCGCGTGCACGAAGGGAAGCCACGGGTAGATGGCCTGAAAGACCGGTGGCAGCATCTGCTGGGGAAACGTTCCGCCGGCGCCCGCCACCTGCAGGACCATGAGCACCACGGCGACGGCCTTACCGACGTCGCCAAACGACGCGGTCAGCGCGAAGATGATGTTCACGAACACGAAGGATGCGGCGAGCCCTGCGAGCAGGAACAGGGCGGGATGCGCGCATTGAACTCCCAGGTAGCAAAGGTCGCCGCCACAGATCAGGAGCGTCTGGGTCGCTCCGAGCGCCGCGAAGAGCGCCAGCCGGCCTGCGTAGGCCTGCGTCTGCGAGCATCCCGTCTGGGCGAGCGCGGCCGCGCTCGGCGTCGCCTTGATAAGCGCTGCGATCACCACGCCTCCGATCCAGATGGCGAGCACCGTGTAAAACGGCGTCATGGCCGACCCGTTGTTCTCGACGGGGAAGACGGCGTGGCGGTCCATCGTGATGGGCGCGGCGATAAACGATGCTAGGTCGACGGGGCTTGTCGTGAGGATCGCGCGCACGCTGTCAAGGTCGTTGTCGGCGAGCGCGGCGTGGATGCGACCCTGCAGGTCGCGCAGGTCATTTGCGGTGCCGTCAAGCGTCTGAGCCGTGTCGCCAAGCGAGGAGCGGGCGTTTCCGAGGCCGTCTGCCGCCGCCGCGGCGCTGTTCGAGATGGATGCCGTGATGCCCGAGAGCCCCTGCAGTGTGCCGTTCACGCCGGCAACCGCCTCGTCGATGCAGTCGGCGAGCTCGCCAAGCGTTCCCTTGAGTGTCGAGTCGTACGTCGATCGGGCACCCTCGAGGCTCGATGCCGCGTTCGCCACCATGCCGTGCAGCTCGCCGCGCGCGGCGTCGGCGTCCGTTGCCGCCTGAGCGATATCATCGGCGGTCTTGCCGATGCCCTTCGAGAGGTCCTCGAGTTCCGCGATCGCCTGCTGGACGCGGTCGTTGATGCCCTCGATGGTGAGGCTCGCCTCGTGGATGCGGGTAACCTGGAGCGACCCCAGCTCGTAGTGGTTTTCAAGGCTCTTCACGAGCGTGTCGCTGCCGGCAAGGTCATCGGAGAGCTGCCGCAGCAGTTCCAGCTGGCGGTCGACGGTACCCTGCACCTCGGCAAGGGCGCCGGATAGCTTGTCCGTCTGGCCATTCGCGGTGTCGAAGGCCTGGTCGATGGCGGTGTCGATTCCGCTCAAGCCGGCCGCTCCCTGCTCGAGCGCGTCACCCGCGGATTCAGCCGCGCTGTCGATGGTATCGCCCAGACCACGCAGGCCATCGGCGCTCCGGGTCAGCGCCTCGGTGATGTCTTGCGTCGGTGCCGTGGCGTTGGCAAGCGAGCTGGAGCTCGACGAGATGAGCGCCTGCGAGGAGCCGAGCAGGTCTGCAAACGAACGCGCCGTCTGCGCGGTGGTGCCGAGCGTGTCGGCTGCGGTCGAGAGCGCATCGTCGAGATGCGCAGCGAGCGGGGCGAGCTCCTTGTCATCCAGCAGGTTTCCCAGCTCGTCGAGGGCGCCGGCACCCACGTCGGTCACGGCGCGCGCGAAGCCCTCGTCGATCTCGCGCTGGATGGCGGCGGACGCCTTGTCGGTCACGATCTCGGCGATGGCGTTGGCCTTCTGGTTCTGGTAGAAGGCGACCTCCGCCTGCCGGGGGTTGTCGGAAAAGCCGCTCATCAGACAGGCTGAGAAATCCTCGGGAATCACGACGGCGGCGTAATAGGCGCCCGACTTGACGCCCTCGAGCGCCTCATCGCGGGTGGTGGCGGTATAGCCGATGGTGGTCGATGTGAGTAGGTTTTCCACGACGCGGTCGCCGAGGTTGAGTTCGATGGGAACGAGCTCGCTCGAGTAGCCTGCATCGTCGTTGGCGATGGCCACGTTCAGATTCCTCGTGTTGCCGTAGGGGTCCCAGCTGCCGGCGATGTTGAACCATGCGTAGAACGACGGAACCGCAACGATGCCCACGATGACGACGATGCTGACGGCGTTGGCGAAGGCATGCCGCGCGTCGCGGCGGATATATGACCAGATGGCGTGCATGATGCTACGACCTTTCTGCAGGGAAGCTGGACAGGTGGCGAGGGCGGCTGGCGCGTTGCGGCGCGGCTCCGGCGATCACGCCGAGCGCGCGGCTGTGCAGGTATTCCACGACGATCAGGTACGCGCAGGTGCCGGCGAGGGAGGCGATCCAGCAGATGAGCAGGGCGAACTTTGCGGGCAGGACGAACAGTGCGAGCAGCAGGGCGGCGGGCACCGCGGCGAGCGCGAAGAGTCCGCGCCGAACCAGCACGGGATAGTGCCGCTCGAATCGCTGGGCGCGCCCAGGGCTTGAAACCCAGATTCCGGCGCTCGCGAAGCGCTCCGATCCGGCGGCAAGGGAATCTTCCGCGCCCGTGTGCTCGGCGATCATGAGGTCGGTCTCGGCGAGGCGGCGATCGAAGAGCGTGTTGATGCCCACGAGATGCCGCCGCGCGCCGACACCGATGATGAGCGCCGGTACGGCGAACAGCAGCAGGGTCGCCAGGCAGCGCAGGTAGGTATCGCCGTAGAATCCGGCAACCGCCTCGCGCATGGCGTCGATGCCGTAGGTGAAGGGCAGCCAGGGGTGCAGTGCCTGGAAGAAGCCGGGCATCATCTCGATGGGATAGGTGCCCGAGGTGCCGGGAATCTGAAGCACGACGAGCAGGACTCCGAGGGCCTTGCCGATGTGCTTGAAGGCGACGGCGAGCGCATAGACGAACAGCACGTACACGAGCGATTCGACCATGCCTGCGAAGATGTACGCCACAGGCGATACGCACTGGACGCCGAGCACGATATCGCCCGTGCAGCAGACGATGGCCTGCACCTGTCCCAACAGCGCGAGCAGAAGCCATCTGCCGAAGAAGCCCTGCCAGGGCCGGATGGTGCCGATGCCCTCGGTGTCGACCTCCAGCTTGTAGATGGCTACGAGCACGAATCCTCCGACCCAGAGCGCCAGGTTGGTGTAGAAGGGCGCCACGCCTGAACCGTAGGTGCTCACGGGGAAGACCGCATGGGTGTTGAGTGCCACGGGCGCGCCCATGAACGAGCCGACCTCGGTGGGGTCGAGGGCGATGAGATCCGACAGACCGCGGAAGGTCTGCGCACTCTCGAGGGCATCGAGGTCGCTCGCGAGGTCGCCGATGCCGTCTGCCGCCTCGCGCAGCGAAGCGGCGGTCTGGTCGATGGTGCCCGCACCCTGCTGCAGCAGGGTGTCGAGCTGGTCGAGCGTCGAGTTCGCCTGCGACGTGAGGGGGCCGATCGAGTTCAGCGTGCCTTCGAGGTAGCCGCCTGCATCGGCAAACGTATCGAGTGCCGACGAAACGCCCGGCCCGATTACGGTGGCGAGCTGCGTCTGCAGGCCGCTCAGGGCCTGGTTTCCCTGCTGTATGGCATCGTTGACCACACCCGACAGGTTGCGCACGTCGTCGGCGGAGGCCTTGATGTCATCGGAAAGCGCCTGCAGGCGGTCGAGCTGGGCCAGCTGCTCGTCGGAGAGGCTGATCAGCGCCTGAATCTCCTTGTCGAGCTGCTTTACCACCTGCGTCTGGATAGCGGATTGCCCATCTTGGCCCTCGGTTTGCTCGAGACCGACGATGGTGGTGCGGGTGAGCTCAAGGGAGGTCTTCAGGTTCTGAACCGTGCCGTTGAGGGAACGGATCTGCGTGATGGCGGCATCGACCTTCCCCTGCGCCCAGCCGATATCGCCGGCGATCTCGCCGATATCGTAGGCGGCGGTCGAGGAGATGCCCGCGATTGCTCCCGCTCCTGCCCCCAGGTCGCCCGCGAGATCGGTCGCAAGCGCCTGCGTGCCTGCCCGTGCGTCGCCGAGCACGCCCATCGCGTGGTCAAGGGAGTCGGCAAGCGTGTCTGCCGACGACGAGATCTGGTCCAAGGAGGCACGTGCGCCATCGATGGCCTTGCGCGATGAGGCGATAAGCCGCTGCGCGTCGCCGAGGCTGTCTGTCTGTGCGGTAAGCCCGTCGGCGGCGCTGTGCAGCTTTCCCGCCGTGCTTTGCACCGCCTGGTCCGCATCGTTGGCCATGGAGGCGGCGGAGCCCTTGAGCTTTTCGGCAACCGTATCGCCCACGACGTGCAGAAACTCGCTTTCGATCTGCGTTTCGAGCGTGGTCGCTCCCGTATCGGTCACCTTGGGCGCGATAGCGTTTGCCTTCTCGTTGACGTAGTAGGCGAGGTGCGCCGGTTCCGTTTTGCCATCGAGCACGCCGGCGAGCGTGGCGGAGAAGTCGCGCGGGATCACGAAGACCGCGTAGGCGTGGCCTGCCTCGACCTCGGAGATCGCTTCGTCTTCGGAGGCGGCGAACTCCCAGCCGAGTTGATGATTCTCTTCGAGCTTCTCGCGGATCATCGAACCTGCGTTCACGAATCCCATGTCGGGGATGGTTGTGCCCTCGTCTTCGATGACGACGGCGACGGGAACGGTTCCGGTGTTCTCGTACGGGTTCCAGTTGGCCAGGATGTTGATCCACGCGTAGAGCGACGGGATGATGCACACGCCGAGCGCGATGACGATAGCGGCGGGATTGCGCGCGATGCGCTTGAGGTCGCGGACGAAGATCCGCAGTATGGTGTTCACGGTGGTCCCCTCTGAAGCAAGCATGCAGGTGTTGAAGAACTGTATCCCCGGATTGACACCTTATGCACCTCTATCAAAGATTTTTGAAAAAGATTCAAAAATCTTAAGCGATGGTACACTTTCTGAAGGCGGAATCTACGACGGGAGGTGGCAATCGTGGCAAAGCAGGCGGGTCAACCAGGGATGCATCCCGGCGCGAAGACATCCAAGAGCGCGGCGACGCGCGAGAGGATCATGGAAGCTGCGACCGACCTCATGATCGAGCGCGGGGGCACCGGCTTTCAGATCGGAGAGGTCTCGGAGCGCTGCGGCATGTCCAAGGGCGCGCTCTACTACTACTTTGCCGACAAGGGAGCGCTTGTCCAGGCGATCTTCGACCGATCGATGGAGGGGCTCGTTTCCGATGTCGAGGCGGTTGTCGCGCAGTCGCCGTCTGCCCGTGCGTCGATCTTGGGCCTCGTTGAGGCTGTCGCCCATGCCGTCCAGCCGGGCAGTGCGCTCACGTTGGCGCTCGCCCACGGTCTGTGGGATGTCGAGCACGAGGTGCTTCCGCATATCAAGGAGCACATGGAGCGCATCATCGCGGTGCTCGAGGCGCAGCTTGAGCGCGCGAAGGTCGAGGGGCTCGTGCGCCCGGGCACCAACAGCCACTTGGTAGCGGTCGCCATCATCGGTGCGTTCGCCATCACGGAGTACGCAGGCGAAGGGGTCGATACGGGTGACGATGCCGAGGCGTTCGTCCATGGCGTGCTCGACGTGGTGTTCCACGGTATCGGTGTGCGTGCGGGGGAGCACGACGCATAGGGGACGCCGTGTCATGCATCTTGCCCCCAGCAGGGCAGACTGGAGGCTCAGTGCCGTGAGATTATGCACGTGATACCGCGCGTTAGCAGTGCAACTGTCAAAGTACACACTCGGCGACTTTTTTGACCACCGACGCGAAAAATTGTGGCGGCTACCGAGGGCCACGCTCGACGAGCTGCCCGTTGTTCCACGCGCGATTGCAAGAACGCGCCGGCGCAGCAATGCGCTGCTCTGGATTCTTGCCATTGTGGGCTCTCCGGTATGGATTCCGCTGCTGCTTGCCTTCGTCGCTGTCGCCGCTGCGGTCTACATCTGCATCTGGGTTCTTGCGCTCTGCGTGTGGATTGTGGCTGTGGCTCTCGGCGGCATGGGTGTGGTGGAGCTCGTGTTTGCCGTGGGTGGTGTAGTCGTCGGGCATGTTCCCTATGTCTTCGCATCGGTCGGGGCGGGCCTTGCACTCCTCGGCTTGGCGCTTCTTGCAGGTGCTGGTGCCTGGGCGGCCTCGAAGCAGATTGCGCGCCTTTCGGCCCTCTGGGCGAAGAAAGTTGTCTCGCCCTTCTGGAAAGATCGAGGCAATAAGAGCAGCAGGAGTGCTGAAGCGGCGCCGCTCGCGGCATAGGAGGGAGCACAAATCATGTCCAGCGCAAAGAAGATTTACCTTGCCGTAGCGGGCGGCCTTGTGGCAGCAGGGCTTGTCTTGGCCGCTATTGGGTTCGTGGCCTCCGGCTTTGACCTCGCCGTGTTCAACACGCAGATCGATCTGCGCGATGACACCGTCATTCTGGGTGGTGTTGAGGTGGACGACCCGACGGGACTCCCGCTCATTGA
>DXAB01000161.1 GCA_019117265.1 Candidatus Olsenella pullicola | reverse complement strand
GTCATACAATCTCCACAGGTTGGCCTAGAGGCTCTCATCTGTGATGGGGTTTTGCGAGGAGGCTCCCTTCTCGCCGGCCGGGGTCACAGGGTTGGTGGATTGAGACTCTGACTGGGACGTAGGGTGCGGCTGCGATGCGGGCTGGGGCTCAGGCTTCGGCGCCGCTGTCTGGGGGCCCGCCGCTGGCTGGGGCTGCCAGGTGGCGTACGTGGGCGGCACCTCGTCTCTGGGATCGGGGATGGTGGGCGGAAGCGGGTCCTCGTCGCGGCCCCACGAGGGCACGTCAAACTGGCGCATCCAGAGACCCGCGGCCGTGGTCCCAAGCAGCATGAAGATCACGCTCACAAACCCCGTGACGAGCCCCATCACCACAAGGGCGGGAAGGGCCACCGAGAGCAGCGAGAAGATCGCCTGGACGAGCATCTGTGCCTGGGTGGTCTCGGAGATGAGGCCGTCGTAGCGGATGACGTAGTCGATGACGCTCAAGAGCTGCGGGATGGTGCCGACAAACACCGTGAGCAGGATCACGAGCGAGACGCCGCCCACCATGAGCCAGCCAATCACGCCGATGCCGAACACGCGCATGAGTCCGCCGAGGTCGTGCGAGACCATGGCACGGATGGCCGAAACCCTAAAGCCCGCGCCGAGTTTCTTGTAGATGGTTGCGCGGAGCTCGGCCACGAGGATAACGGTGCCCATGAAGATGTTCACGATCGACCATGCAAACGCAAGCAGGCCGCCGAGCAGCGGAATCGCGTCAAGCACCGCGGTGACAATCGCGGAAACAAAGCCCCATGCCAGGATGATGACGAAGGCGCGGGCGCCGCTGCAGATGCACTCGCCCACGCGGACGTTTCTCTGCTTGGGCGCCGCGTTGACGTTCCACGCGGTGAGGCGCGCCCACTCGAGCGCGTAGCCCATCACGCCGAAGAGCCCCACAATGGGAACGAGCAGCGACACGGTCATCACAAGGACGGGCTTGATCCAGCCACGGTCACGGGTGAGAAGCGCCCAGGATCGGGCAAAGTAGCGGTCCCTGCGAAATCCGGCGAGCTCGACCTCTTGCAACATGGGGTCTCCTTGAAGCGAGAAACAACATTGGTTGCGTCGCGCGGCTGCGGCGCTGCACTAGCGTAGCGCATCGGACGCGGGTGTGGTTGGTGTGCGATACGCGCGTGCTTCTCGCCCTCGTTCTCCTCGCCTTTTTGGTTACGCGTGCGCAGGGGTAAAGCCTGGGGACCACGCTCATCCAGTGATGCCGACTCATTTCCGAAAATGAGTGAGCTAACCACCCATCTCCCAACTCATTTCCGGAATTGAGTGAGCTAGCTGTAGTGTGCCAACACGTTGTTTACATCCCGGGGATGACAGATAGGGATGGCTCCCGCATGCTGTGAGTTGTCTAGGCTTGCAGCGAAGGGGGCCATCCCATGTCCCAACATCCTAACGCAAGGCTCACCCCGAGGGGCCGGGAGACGCTCGTCTCCAGGGTCGCCGCCGGCGAGGGCGTCTCCTCCGTCGCCCGCCAGATGGGCGTGAGCAGGCAGACCGCGAGCAAGTGGCTCTCCCGCGCCCGGCGCGGCGAGACGATGTCGGACAGGAGCTGCAGACCGCACCGGCTCGCCCGGCTCACGCCGCCCGACGCCGAGGCCCGCGTCCGCGAGGCGCGCTCCTCGATGCTCCTGGCCCCGCTCGCCCTCGCCGCCGCGACGGGCGTGCCCGCCCGGACCTGCGCGAGGATCGTGGCGCGCTCCGGCCTGCCGCGCCTCGCCGACGTCGACCGCGTGACCGGCGAGGTCCGCCGCCGCGGGCCCGTCACGCCCGTGCGCTACGAGCGCGAGCGGCCCGGGGAGCTCGTCCACGTCGACGTCAAGAGGGTGGCGAGGATACCGGACGGCGGCGGGTGGAGGGCGCGCGGCGCCTCCGAGCTCGCGCACCCCGACTCGGGGGCAGGCTACGCCTGCCTGCATGTGGCCGTCGACGACCGCAGCAGGGCCGCCTACGCCGAGCTCCTCCCCGACGAGCGCAAGGGCACGTGCTCGTCCTTCATGGGCCGCTGCATCGCCTTCTTCGCGGGGCTCGGGGTCGCGGTCGAGGGCGTCATGACCGACAACGGCCCGGGATACCGCAGCGGGGAGTTCAACGCCCTGCTCGGCTCCGAGGGGGTGCGCCACGTATACACCAGGCCCTACAGCCCCTGGCAGAACGGCAAGGTCGAGCGCATGAACCGGACGCTCGCCCAGGAGTGGCAGTACGGCAGGGCGTGGGAGAGCGAGGCGGAGAGGGCCGAGGCCCTGCCCGCCTACATCGAGCGCTACAATTGGTCCCGTCCGCACAGCGCCTGCGGGGGCCTGCCGCCCATGTCGCGCATCCCGGGCGTAAACAACCTATTGGCACACAACACCTAGGCAGCGTCGTCTTTGGGTTCGGGGCCGCTAGCGCAAGCGCTTGCGACCCCTCGCCGTTTTACATTGCGTCTACCGACCGGATAGCGCCGTCTGCCGCATGCTCTTCTGGCAATTATCGATTATCGATAATTAGTGGTAC
>DXAB01000160.1 GCA_019117265.1 Candidatus Olsenella pullicola | reverse complement strand
TGTGGCAGAGATGGCAGAGATGCGGGCCTCGCGCGAGCGCGAGCTTGCCGAGCTGCGCGACCAGCTCGCCGCTGCCAACGAGCGTGCCGCGCGCCTGGCGGATCGCGTGGCCGGCATCGCGGAGCGCCAGCAGGCGATTGCCGCCCTCCCCTGGTGGAAGCGCGGCGTCTTTGCAACCAAGCTCCTGGGCGCTGGCGGCGACTGATGAACTGACGCGCAGGTCTGACGCCAGCGTCAGACAAATGGGCTGTGGCACACGTGAAGGGGGAGGGAAGGAAGTCCCGTGTGCCACAGCCCGATGTTATGAACGCGCAGGCGAGAAGACCCTAGCGCCTACGGCGTCACTGAAGAGTGAACGAGTACTCACCCACCTCGTAGCTGGTGTTGCCCATCATGCCGTACACAACCTCGGTGTGTGCGGGGATGGTGAGCTTGCCATCGGCGATCGTGGCCTCGATCTGCTCGCTGCCGTTCATGGTGATGGTCAGCGCGTCCTCGCCGTCCTCGACGATCGTGCCGGTCTCCACCACGGAGCCGTCGGCGTTGGACACGGTGAGCGTCATGTGCGAGTGGTCAACGAGAAGGGTGGCGTCCGTATCGGTCACCTCACCGTCAACGATCAGGCCGTACGTGCCGGCGTAGGTATCGGTCACAAGCTCCTCGACGTTCACGTCAAAGGTGGCGGTGGCGCCGAGGAAGGACGCGGTCACGGTCTTGGTGCCCGTGGACTCGGAGTCAAAGCCGCTGTAGCTCACGCGACCGGGCCAGATGGTCTCGGTGGAACCGGAGGCGCGCACCGCGGTGACCGCAAGCGTGGTGACGTCGAGGGAGTCTCCCGTGTAGAAGGTCGGCATGGCAGAGGCGTCGATGGTCAGGCTCTGCGCAGGGGCGTACTGCTGGCCGTAGATGTTCATGTTGCGCGTCATGGCGCCGCCGTAGAGGCCAAGGCTGAAGCTTGCCTCCCAGCTGTAGTCACCGTGCTCGGTGTCAAAGACGTGGATGTCCGCGTCCTCGCCACCGTCGGGGTTGGTGGCGCGGGTGGTACCGTCGAGGTTCTGGGTGCCGGAGAGGTGAATGACGAAGTCCTCCTCGCCAGCCTCGTCAAGGTTATACCAGTAGCCGTACACGTAGGTCACGCCAGGGGCAACGGAGGTGGTCGGGCCGCTCAGAGAGCCGTACATGGAACCGTCCTTGCAGAGGTACATGTCCAGGCAGGCGGGGTCAACCACGGTGGCAAAGCCCTCGGTGTACTGGCCCTCAAAGAAGTAGGCAACCTCGCCGTTGGCCTCCTTGGCCTCCCAGTCCGCACGGGAGATGGCGCCCAGGTCCTCGATGGACATGTCGGCAAACTCGTTGTCGGCAAGCGTCATCGTGGGTGCCTCGCCGCCCGTGGCGGCACCGGAGCCGCCGCCCGCGCCGGGAAGGGTGCCGCCGCCAAGGGCAGCGTAGCCAGCGCCCGCCACGGCCACGACGAGAAGCACCGCGGCCACGGGGACCATGCGCTTGGAGGCAGCGCGGTCCTCGGCGGAGACGGGCTGCTCGAGGAAGCAGGCAATCACGCAGAGCAGGCAGCTCACGAAGGTGCCCGCCATGTACATGACGCACAGGCCCGCGTTGCCGCCGGCATAGGTGACCTGGTTAATCACGTCGGCAAAGACGAGGTAGAGCTGCGTCACCATGAGGTACAGGGCAACGCCGTAGACAACGGTCTGAATGAGGGCGCCAAAGCGCACCGGAACGAGCGTCAGCGCAACGGCCACCACAACGCCCGCGACGAGCGCCACGCCGGGCATGATGCCCGTGTGGCCCAGAGGGGCGGCCTCGGCCTGCGTCGCAAAGAACACGACGGCAGTCACCAGCGCAACGAGCGCCGCCACCAGGCAGAGCAGGCTGCCAAGCCCCCTGCTCTTCATACGTTCAACCAGCATCTGTTCACACCTCCGCTAGTTCTTCTCGGTAAGGTTCTTGTTGTCGGAGACCTCTGCCACGGTGGTCTCCTTGCGGGCGTTGACGGCATACATGACGGCCGCGCCAACGGTTGCCGCGGCAAGGACGCCGTCAACCCCAAACAGGGCCATCTTCCACCACGGCATGGAGTCGTCAACCACGGTGTCAGCGGAGAGCGTGCCCATGGAGGACTGCAGCATGACGTAGTAGAGGTAGTGGTTGGAGTCGATGACCTTCTGCAGCAGGTCGCCGTCGTCGGTGGAGTTGATGAGCTCGCCGACCTCGGTCGGGCGCGCGGTGTCCAGGCAGAAGATGTTGTTGCCGGCCATGAGCATCTCGGGCGCGGAGGAGTACTCGGAGGCGGTCAGGGCGTCGTCGATGATGAAGCCGCCGTAGTTCCACTCGGTGCGCAGCATGTGCTCGATGGGCTTGCAGGCCGCCGCGTACATGAGGCCAATGCGGTTGTAGGACGTCATCACGCCAAGGGACTCGCCCGCGGCGAGCGTGCCCTCGAAGGCGCGGGTGTAGATCTCGCGGATGGACTGCTCGTTGGCAAAGGTGGCAATGCCCTGGCGGCCGGCCTCCTGCTCGTTGAGGAAGAAGTGCTTGATCGTGCCTATGAGGCCCTTGGTCCTCATGCCGGAGATGACGTTCTTGGACGCCCAGTAGCCCACCATCGGGTCCTCGGAGAAGTACTCCGAGGTGCGGCCGGAGTACGGGGAGCGCAGGATGTCGGTGGCCGGCGCGTAGGCGATGGGGATGGAGGCGTAGAGCGCGTCCTCGCCGTACATCTGGCCAAAGCGGTACTGGAGCTCCGGGTTCCAGGTGGCCGCCACGATTGAGAGTGTTGCCCAGCCGGTGCAGTTGCGGCGGTCGCCGTACTTGAACTGGCCGTTCATACCCTCGGGGCCGTCAACGATGGTGCATCCGGGCTTGTTGACCGCCTTGACGGTCTTGATGCCCTTGGAGTCGCCCATGTTGAGCAGCAGGTCGTCCATGGTGAGCTGGGAGAGGAAGTCGTCCCACTTGGGGTCGTCAAACTCCACGCCCTTCATGTCGAGGAAGTTGATCTTCTCGTCGAGCTCAACGCCAAGCTGGAAGTCAGAGACGCTCTTGGCGTCGGCGGCCTTCTGGTAGAACTGCATGTCAAGGCCATCGTACATGGCATCGTTGACGGTCAGCGTGGCAACCTTGGCGGGATAGGTGCCCTCCCAGTCGCTACGGCTGAGGTAGGTGATCTTCTGATCGTCGTTTACCCAGTAGTTGATGTCCGCGTCGTCATAGATGTTGGTGACCTCAGCCTCGGCGTTGTAGGGGGACTGACGGTACTTCTGGGTGTCAACCTCGGTGTTGGCGGGCGTCCACACCGCCGCCGCGGCAACGTTGCCCTGGGCGGCCTCGCCGTTGTGGTCGACGAGCTTGCCCTCGACCTCGGCTCCGCACTTGAGCGCGAGGACGTTGTTCAGGGCCTCGTGGGCGCCGTTGCCCACGGCAAAGTAGTAGTCCCCGGCGTCAAGGACGTAGCCCTTGGCGGTCTTGGAGTCGTAGGAGGCGAGCAGGTAGGCGGGGAACTCCAGCGTCACGCTCTGGGAGTCCCCGGCCGCTACGTCAACCTTGTCGTAGGTCACGAGCTGGATCGCGGACTTCTCGACGCCGTTGGCCTTGTCGTAGTCCGTGTACGGAGACTGCACGTAGAGCTGGACGCTTGCCTTGCCATCAACGTCTCCGGTGTTCTCAACGGTAACGGTGGCGGCAAAGGTGTCGTTGGCCTCGTCATAGGCCACCTCGTCGAGCGTGTACTCGTAGGTGGTGTAGGAGAGGCCAAAGCCAAACGGGAAGCAGACCTCCTCGGCGTAGCTCCAGCCGTCCTTGGAAGCCTTCACGCCGGCCTTGGAGTCGGCGTTACCCTGGCCGAGCACGCAGTCCTCGTAGCGCGTCTCATAGTAGCGATAGCCCACGTAGATGCCCTCGTTGTAGGAGACGAAGCTGTCACCTGCGGCGCGCGGGGCACGAGAGCCGTAGTCAAACGGGTGCAGGCCGAAGTTCTCCGCGGAGGGCGCGGAGAGCGAGTTGACCACAAAGGTGGCCTGCGTGTGACCGGACGGGTTGACCTCGCCGGTGAGCACGCGCGCGGCGCCCGGCATGCCATAGAAGCCGGGGTTGCCCACCCAGAGCACCGCGTCCACGCCGTACTCCTCGAGCCAGCCCAGCTCGAAGGCAAAGACGGAGTTCAGGAGCACGACGGTCTTCTTGAAGGCGCCAGACTCCTTGATGGCCTCGAAGATGGCCTTCTCGTTGTCGTCGAGCTCGAGCATGCGCTTGCCGGCCTCGTTTTCCATGGCGAGGTCCTGGCCCTCCGTCGCAAAGCGCGAGATGGTGACAAACGCCACGTCGGCGTAGCCGGAGAAGGAGCCCTTCACGTCGTCCGAGAGGACGGAGGCGTCGTACTCGCCCACGTTGCTCACGGTGCGCGCCGCGGGCTCGGCGGCGTTGGCATACGCGTCGAGCAGCGTCTCGTTGACGTTGAAGCCGGCGTCCTTGAGGGCGTCGACGGGCGTCTTCTGATAGTCCAGGTTGGTGGACGAGCCGCCGGCCGTGCTGCGGAAGACCGGGTCGATGCTGCCGCGGCCGAAGGCGGTGACGTTTCGCTCCTCGGCGGCAAGCGGCAGCGCGTTGTCCTTGTTGTAGAGAAGGACGCTGCCCTCCTCCTCCTCGCGCTCGCAGAACTGGTAGGCGGCGGTGATGTAGTTGTTGAATCCCTCGTCGGAGAGTGCGCCGTCGGCAGTGAACTCGGTGCCGCCGTAGCCCGAGCCGCCGTCACCAACGCCGAGGGCGTGGTTGATCTCGCCCTCCTGCTGGCTGGCGACGGTGGTGACCGACGCGGCAAGGCTCGTGAGCAGCGCTCCGGCGCCCGCGGCGCCGAGCCAGCGCCTGGTCACGTTCCTGGGCGCTTTTGGTTCTGTCATGTGACCTCCCTTTCCCTTTTTCCACATGGGCGGCCCGTCACGCGTGGTCTGTGCACCGATCTCACGTGGCAGGCTCCGTTACGCCCACGATATGAACGGGAAAAGCGAGGGACAACGATGCTGGCATAATTGTCGAGAAACGCGGCCCAATCTACCAACGCGCCGCGTGGTGCGCGTCACGAGAGCTCGGCCACGGGCAGGGCAACCACGAGGTAGAAGACGTGGTCGCTCACAAAGAACTCCGCGGTGCCGCAGTACTTCTCGGCAATGCCCCTGATGCTCTTGACGCCAAAGCCGTGACTCTGCGCGTCCTGCTTGGTGGTGACGAGCGCGCCGTTCTCAACCACGGGCTCATCGGGGGTGTAGTTCTCCACGCGGATCACGGCCATCTCGCCCACGCGAGAGAGGCTGAGCGTTATGGTGCGACGAGACCGGTCCTCGACCTTCTCGAGGCACTCGATGGCGTTGTCGATGGCGTTTCCGAAGAGCGAGTAGATGTGGTAGCTCCTCATCTTGCCGAGCGCCTCGCCGTCTGCGGAGCAGACAAGCTGCACGCCCTTCTTGGCGCAGACGGCCGCCTTCTGGGTAATCACGATGTCGAGCGCCTTGTTGCCCGTGAAGTAGCGCAGGTTGAGGCTGCGCATCTCGTCCTCAAGACCCGCTCGCTCCTCGGCGGGCACGCGGGAATACTGCTGCTTGAGGTCGTGATAGCGGATGTTGATCTTCTCCATGTCGTCGCGCGCCTGCTCGTACTGGGCGCGGTCCTTCTCGAGCAGCTTCTCAAGCACGCTGTTCTCGGTCTCCAGGCGCTTGACGCTGCAGTTGGTGAGCTCGAGGGAGAGGATCGTGACCGCAAAGAGCGTGCAGAACGCACCGAGCGAGAGGTAGCTGGAGAGGTAGGTTGGGGCCGTGGTGTCGAGGTTGTCCTCGAGGATGGAGCTCAGAAAGACGGCAACCACCAGGAAGAGCGCCGCAAACAGGACGGTGCGCACGCTGTTGAACATGAGCTGGCCGCTCTTGAGGAGGCTCCGTGTGAAGTACAGGTAGAGTGGCGTGCACACCAGGACGTTTGTCACGACAAGGATGGCCAGCGGAAGCCAGGACGGAATGGCCACCTGCTTGGTCATGAGGCTGATGATCACCATGTAGGTGAGCTTGCTCGTGATGTGCTGCACGGTATAGGCACAGGTTGCCGTAAAGACCGCGTGGACAAGGGAGCAGTCAAAGCAGAGCAGCACCCAGAGGAAGACGAGCGTGATAAAGGCCGTGAGGTTGAGAAGGGAGGGCTGTCCGGTCAGGTAGAGCAGCTCTGAGAGTGCCAGAAGCGCCGCCATGCCAAGGAGCGCCCGCAGGGCAAAGTGCCGACGGCGCTCGTCCCAGGGAGCAAAGAGGAACGCCCCCAGGAGCAGGCCGAAAACGATCTGGTTCGAGCCGACAAAGTCAAAGGCAGCGGCAATCACGGGTGCGGCGCCTCCCAGTCCCTCGTGGCAAGGTAGCGCGCAAACTCTCGCTTGAAGGAGTCCTTGTAGGTGCGGCCAATGGGCAGGACCCTCTCGCCGAGATGGACGTCAGAACCGTTGACGGCGGTCACAAACGCGAGGTTGACGAGGTAGCTTGCAGAGCAGCGAGAAAAGCCGTAGGGCGCGAGCTCTGTTGCGAGGTCGCGCATGGAACCACGAGACTGAAGCACCGCCTCGCGCCCGGTGGCTCGGTCGCGCACGGCGAAGAGCAGGTTGTGCTTGCGAACCTCCACATACTCCAGCTTTGCCACGTCGACCACGCGCGAGGCGGCTCCGTCCTTGACGATGATGCGCTTGCTGGCGTTGCTGCGCAGACGCTCCCGAGCCGCCACGGCCTTGAGCGCGCGGTCGAGATAGAGCTGGAACGGGTACCACTCCACGGGCTTCACGAGAAAGCCCAGTGCGGCGACCTCGTAGCCGTTCACGGCAAATTGCTGGAGGTTGGTGCAGAAGATGATGACGATGCTCGAGTCCGTCTGGCGAATCGTGGCGGCGAGCTCCATGCCGGACATGCCGGGCATGTCGATGTCGAGGTAGAGGATGTCGAAGAGGTTGTCCTTCTCGGCGAGGTAGGCGCCGGCGCTGGAGAACGAGCGGACCTCGAGCTCCACGTTCTTCTCGGCGGCAAAGCGCCCTATGGCGTCGCTTATCTGACGGCGGGCGGGTTCCTCGTCGTCAACGATTCCGATTCTGATCATTCCCCAAAGCCTCCCGCCTTGATTTGTAGCGCATAACGCGGGAGATGGGCAAGACTCAACATGGCGAATACAGTTGCCTTGGTCGAACAATATACATATCTAGCTGCGAATATTCGATAGTCGAACATCGAACAACCCGCCGCCCGTGATGACACTGGCGTCAGGGCCGAGTGTCATGCGGACGGCGGGCGCACGGTTTGGTGGCAACCTACTTGGAGAGAACCGCGCGGGCGCCAATGTCGCTGCGGTAGGTCTTGCCCTCGAAGTCGATGAGCTCGCAGGCGGCATAGGCCTGCTTGCGGGCCTCCTCAAAGGTGGGCGCCACGGCCGTGACGTCGAGCACGCGACCGCCGGCCGTGACCAGCTCGCCGTCAACGAGCGCCGTGCCAGCGTGGTAGACGGTCACGCCGGGCAGCTCCTCGGCACGCTCAATGCCGGTGATGACCTTGCCCTTCTCGTAGCTGCCGGGGTATCCGGCAGAGGTAAGCACCACCGAGACCGCCCAGTCGTTGTCCCAGGAGACCATGTCCTGGGTGAGCGTCCCGTTGTCGCAGGCAAGGAACACATCAACGAGGTCCGCCCTCATGCGCGGGAGCACGACCTGCGTCTCGGGGTCGCCAAAGCGGGCGTTGAACTCGAGGACCTTGGGCCCCTCGGACGTGAGCATAAAGCCCCCGTAGAGGCAGCCGGAATACGTGATGCCCTCGGAGGCGAGCTCGGCCACCACGCGCTGCTCGATGTCCACCATCGCGGCAAGCTCCTCGGCAGAGACCAGATGCTCGGGCACCGGCGAGTACACGCCCATGCCGCCCGTGTTGGGGCCCTTGTCGCCGTCGAGCGCGCGCTTGTGGTCCTGCGCCGTGGCCAGCGGCACCACGGTCTTGCCGTCCGTGAGCGCCAGGAGAGAGCACTCGGGGCCGTCGAGCGCCTCCTCCACCACCACGGTGGAGCCGGCCTCGCCAAACGCGCCGGAGAAGCACTCGTGAACGCCCTCAAGGGCCTCCTCGAGCGTCTTGGCAACGATGACGCCCTTGCCTGCGGCAAGACCGTCGGCCTTGATCACAACGGGAGCGCCGATCTGACGGACATGGGCGGCGCAGCTCTCCTCGTCGGTGAAGGTGCGGTATGCCGCCGTGGGCACGCCGGCGCGGCTCATGACCTGCTTGGCAAACTTCTTGGAGCCCTCCATCTGAGCGGGCCTGCCGTTTGGGCCAAAGCAGGGGATGCCCGCGGAGCGCACCGCATCGGCAACGCCGGCCACAAGGGGGGCCTCCGGGCCAATCACCACGAGGCCGATGCCGTGCTCGCGCGCCCAGTCGGCCACGGCCACTGGGGACTCCGCATCCAGGTCAACGGGGGTGGCCATGGCGTCCATGCCGCCGTTTCCGGGCGCAACGTAGAGCTTGCCCGCACGCGGGGACTCGGCAAGCTTGACGAGAAGTGCGTGCTCACGGCCACCGGAGCCAAGCAGCAGAATGTCGACCTTGGAGTTGCTCATGAGATCTCTCCTTCGTGTCTTGTGGCAGAACGACTCATAAGGGATCCGCCCCCTCCTGAATCATAGGAGGCTGCGGGGGCAAAGGCCACGGCCACGGCGCCGTGGCCGATCAGCGACTCCACGTGCGCCGAGGCGCGCACCGTACCCAGGCAGCGCGACTCAAACTCGTTGGTGTTGAGGGGCTTCTCGGCGGCGTGCAGCGCGCGGGCGTCGCCGGTCTCGGTAAGCGCGTAGACGACGGCGCCCTCCCCGGCCGAGACCGCGCTTATGGCATGGGCAAGGCGGCTCGTGAGCTCGATGAGCTCCGTTGCCCTGGCAAGCTGCGTGATCTCGCCACGAGAGAGCAGGTAGAGCCCGCGCTCGCCGGAGATGCGCACCCTGAGCGACGCCGTTGCGCGCGCCAGGACGGCAAGCCTGGAGCGCTGCGGGCGGCGCTTTCCCAGACGCGCCGACGCCGTGGGGACGACGAGCAGCCGCACGTGCGAGGCAAGCGTGCGTATGGCCTCAACGGAGTCCTCGAAGGGCAGGCCAAAGTAGCGATGCCGCGCGATGCGATCGATGAGCATGCCCGTAGCGCACGAGCCGGAGCCCGAGTCGATGACCTCAACGGTGGCCTCACCGCAGCTCGCAGCCGCCGCGCGGGCAGCCTCGAGCGCCGGCGAGAAGCACGCTGCGGAGTGCACGGACGCTATGCGCGCGTACCCGCGCGCCGCGAGGTCGCGGTACAGCGCGGCGAGCTCGGACACAAGGTCCTGCTCGTCACCCACGCCAGCGGAGAGCGTCACACACTCGACCTTTGCCTTCTCGAAGAACGAGGTGGGCAGGTCGCAGCTGCTGTCACAGACGATCGCGAAGTCCTTCTCGGCCACGGGCGAGCCTCACGACGGCCTAGTGCCAGTAGCGGTCGATGGTCTGCTCGCGGTCCGGGCCCACCGTGATGATGGAGACGCGAACGCCGGCCAGCTGCTCGAGGAAGTCGATGTAGTCCTTGGCCTCGCGCGGGAGCTGGTAGAAGTTGCGGACGCCGGAGATGTCGCACTTCCAGCCGGGCAGGGTCTCGTAGACCGGCTTGGCGTGGTAGAAGACGCTCTGGTGCTCGGGGACGGTGTGGTACTCCACGCCGTCGCACTCGTAGGCAACGCAGACCTTGATCTCGTCGAGGCAGCCCAGCACGTCAAGCTTGGTGATGGCGAGGTCGGTGAGGCCGTTCACACGCGCGGCATAGTTGACCACGACGGCGTCGTACCAGCCGCAGCGGCGCTTGCGGCCGGTGGTCACGCCGTACTCGTGGCCGACCTCGCCGAGCTTGTCGCCAATCTCGTCGAAGAGCTCCGTGGGGAAGGGACCGGAGCCAACGCGCGTGAGGTAGGCCTTGGCCACGCCGAGCACGCGGTCGATGTTAGTGGGACCAACGCCCGAGCCGGTGACGGCGCCACCGGCGGTGCAGTTGGAGCTGGTGACAAAGGGGTAGGTGCCGTGGTCGATGTCGAGCATCGTGGCCTGCGCGCCCTCAAAGAGGATGTTCTTGCCGGACTCGAGCTGCTCGTTCAGGAAGAGGCTGCTCTCCACGATGTAGGGACGAATGCGCTCGGCGTAGGGGAGGTAGGTCTCGCAGATCTGCTCCACGGTGTAGGTGGGCAGCTCGTAGACCTTCTCGAGGATGGGGTTGGTGTAGGCAAGGGCGCTCTCGAGCTTCTGGCGGAAGATCTTCTCGTCCAGCATGTCCTGGATGCGCAGGCCGGTGCGGTTCATCTTGTCCATGTAGCAGGGGCCGACGCCGCGCTTGGTGGTGCCGATGAGGTTCTTGCCGAGCTTCTTCTCGTGCGCGCCGTCGAGGTCCTTGTGGTAGGGCATGACGATGTGCGCGTTGCCGGAGATCTTGAG
>DXAB01000159.1 GCA_019117265.1 Candidatus Olsenella pullicola | reverse complement strand
GATCACGGCGTGGCCATCCAGGTCACCCAGTGCAAGATGCTCGAGCTCCACGACAAGGCCAACGACTACGACCTCGTGGTCACCTCCGGCAAGTTCAAGGACGCCGACGTCAAGACCCCGATCATCATGGCCATCTCGCTGCTCACCGGCATCAACGAGCAGGCCACGCTCGACAAGATCGTCGAGGCGCTCAAGGACTAGCTGTCGTCTCGCGGGCCGCGTGCCCGCCGACGCGCGGGTCCCGTCGCCCCGCGATTCTTCAAGGCACAAAACGCACTACATGAGAAAGGAAAGGCATGGACGCGTTCCTTAACGGTGTCAGCACCGTCTTCCAGGCGCTCATCAACGCCGGTGCCTACGTCATGCTGCCGATCATCATCACGATCATCGGCCTCGTCTTCCGCATGAACATCGGCAAGGCCTTCAAGAGTGGTATCACCATCACCTGCGGCTTCGTGGGCATCAACCTTCTCGTCAACCTGCTCAAGTCCGCGGTCTCCCCGGCCGCGAGCGCTATGGTTGCCAACTTTGGCCTCAACCTCGACGTCACCGACGTCGGCTGGGGCGCCATCTCCTCGGTTACCTGGGCCTCCCCGATCGTGGCCTTCCTGGTCTTTGAGATCCTCGGCATCAACATCCTGATGCTCATCCTCAAGCTCACCAAGACCATGGACGTCGACATCTGGAACTATCACCACATGATGATCGCCGGCATCCTTGTCTTCTTCGTGACGAACAACATCGTCTGGGCCCTTATCGCCACGGCCTTCACCGCCGTCATGACGCTCAAGTTTGCCGACTGGACCTCGCCGCTCATCGAGCACTTCTTCGGGATTCCTGACGTCACGCTCCCGACGATCTCCTACACCTCGTCCATCATCATCGCGGCGCCGCTCAACTGGGTCATCGATCGCATCCCCGGCCTCAACAAGGTGAACATCTCCATCAGGAACGTCCAGAAGTACCTCGGCATCTTCGGCGATCCCATGATGCTCGGCCTCATCCTCGGCTGCGCCATGGGTGCTCTCGCCCTCATGCCGGTCGACCAGATCTTCCTCACCGGCGTCAACGTTGCCGCCGTCATGGTGCTCATGCCCAAGATGACCGCCATGTTCGTTGAGGGCCTCATGCCCATCTCCGACGGCGCCCAGAAGTTCACCACCAAGCACTTTGGTGGCCAGTCGCTCTCCATCGGCCTTGACGCTGCCGTCGTTGTCGGCAACCCCGAGGTCATCACCACGGCCCTCATCATGATCCCGGTCACGATTTTCCTGGCCTTCGTCCTCCCGGGCAACCGCATGATGCCGCTCGCCGACCTCTCCGTCGTCACCTTCCGTGTGGCCCTGGTCGTCGCCCTCTGCCGTGGCAACGTGTTCCGCTCCATCCTCATTTCCATCCCGGTGATGGCCGCGATCCTGTATGCCGGCACCTTCGCCGCCCCGTACCTCACCGACCTCGCCACCTCCACCGGCCTGTCCTTCGACGGCCAGATTGCCTCCATGGCCGGCCCGTCGCTCACGCAGACCGCCATCGTGTTCTGGACCTGCATCTCCGAGAACGCGATCATCCTCGTTCCGGTTGCCGTCATCATCTTTGTTGCCGTCTGGTTCCTCGTTGAGAAGAAGATCGGCATGGAGAAGATCGAGGCCTACGCCGCCGAGTACGAGGAGATGGAGTAGCCTCTACTTCGTCCCGCTCAAGACAGGTGCCGTCGACGGGACGGCGCCTGTCCCACTCTTTGGAAACTGAGGGGAGAAACAATGGTACGTGCGATTGACAAGCTGGAGCCCTTCCAGCGCGCGATCTCCAAGGCTCACCTCGCAGCGGCCGGCGTTGCCGTGGATTCGCTCGAGAACCCCGACAAGCCGCTCATCGCCATCGCGAACAGCTGGAACGAGGTCTGCCCGGGCCACGAGCCGCTCAAGAAGCTGGCCGAGGAGGTCAAGAAGGGCGTTCTTGAGGCCGGTGGCGAGCCCATCGAGTTCAACACCATCGGCATGTGCGACGGCATCGCCCAGGGCCATGCCGGCATGCGCTATTGCCTGCCGCACCGTGAGATCATCGCGGACTCCTGCGAGGCCATGATCGTGGGCGAGGGCTGCTTCGACGGCGTGGTCTACCTCGGCAGCTGCGACAAGATCATCCCCGCCATGCTCATGGCCGCCGCCCGCATCAACCTGCCCGCGGCGCTCGTGACCTGCGGACCGTGCTATGACGAGATCAAGCCCTCCGAGTCCAAGGCGCTGCGCGCCCGCTTCCTCGCTGGCGAGGCCACCGAGCGCGACGTCATCGAGGGCACCCTGCGCTACTACACCGGTCCCGGCGTCTGCCCGTTCCTCGGCACCGCCAACACCATGGGCTGCCTCACCGAGGGCCTCGGCATGATGCTGCCCAACGGCGCCCTTTGGCCGTCCTCCACGAGCCAGCGGCGCTTCTCGGCGCGCCAGACCGGCGCGGCCGTCGTCGACCTCGTTCGCCGCAACATCCGCCCGTCCGACATCATGACGCAGGCGGCCATCGATAACACCGTCAAGCTGCTCGCCTCCATCGGCGGCTCGCTCAACGCCCTCATCCACCTGCCCGCCCTGGCCGCCGAGCTTGGCCTGGAGTGCACGTGGACGCAGGTCGCGGAGATCACCTCCAAGACGCCCGTCATCTGCAACGTGGTGCCCAACGGTGACATCTCCTGCGTCAACCTCTACAAGGCCGGCGGCATCCCCGCCGTTCTTGACACCATCAAGGGCGACCTCGACACCTCCGTCATGACGGTCACCGGCAAGTCCCTTGCCGAGAACCTCGAGACGAGCGTGCTGCGCTGTGACCGCTCGGTCATCCGCACCCAGGACGACCCGGCCTCCATCGCCAACGGCATCCAGGTCCTCTACGGCAACCTCGCCCCCGAGGGCGCGCTCGTCAAGACGAGCGCCGTGCCGGCCGACCAGCACGTCTGGAGCGGCACCGCGATGGTCTTCAACTCCGAGGAGGAGGCCTTCGACGCCTACAACGCCCACGCCATCAAGCCGGGCACCGGCGTCATCATCCGCTACGAGGGCCCCAAGGGCGGCCCCGGCATGAAGGAGCTCCACCGCGTCACGGAGATCATGAAGGGCATCCCCAACTCCGCGGTCATCACGGACGGTCGCTTCTCCGGCGCCTCTGGCGGCCTCTCGGTGGGCTACCTCTGCCCCGAGGCCTTTGACGGCGCGCCCATCGCGCTCGTCGAGGACGGCGACAAGATCAACATCGACCTCACCAAGAACCTCATCGAGGTCGAGGTCTCCGACGAGGAGTTCGCTCGTCGCAAGCAGGACTGGAAGCCCGTGATCCACGAGAACGGCGGTCACCTCCTGGCTCGCTACGCCAAGCAGGTCAGCTCCGCCAAGACCGGCGCGGTCATTCAGTAGCCCAAGAGGGGGCTCGCACCCCTTTTGATGCTTCAAGGGCGAAGAGGGGGACGCCGGGATGCTCCCGGCGAGGGAGAACGAGGAAGGTGCCGCTTATGATAAGGATCGCTTTCTCAGACATGGACGGCACCTTCCTCACGCCCGAGAAGACCGTCACGCCGGAAAACGCGCGCATGCTGGACGCCGCCTTCGAGCGCGGCGTCCAGTTCGTGCCCTGCTCCGGCAGAAACGTGGGCGACCTCCCGCGCGAGGTGGTCTCCCATCCGAGCGTCCGCTACGCGATCTGCTGCAACGGCGCCCTCATCGTGGACGCCTCCACGCAGGAGGTCCTCCGCAAGGTCCTTATCGACAAGAACCTCGTGCGCAGCCTCTACGAGCGCGTTTGTGACCTACGCGTCACCTTTGACGTCTTTGCGGACGGTCGTGTCTACACGCACCGCGACCGCTTTCCGATCATCGACGAGGTTGACCTCTCCGCTCCCACCAAGGCCTTCATCAAGGCCGGCCGCACCGTGCACTCGATGACGATCGACGAGCTCCTCGACCACGTTGACGGCGTGAACCGGCTCAACCTCTTCTTCCACAACGCATCCGAGGCCCAGGCCATCTGGGATGCCGTCGACGCCATCCCCCAGCTGAGAAGGACGCACTCGCTCCCGTGCAACGTCGAGGTGACCGACGTTGAGGCGCACAAGGGCAACGGCGTTCGCTGGCTTTGTGGGAAGTTGGGCATCTCGACTCACGATGCCGTCGCTTTTGGGGATAATGACAACGACATCACCATGCTCCAGGCCGTGGGGGATGGCGTTGCCATGGATAACGCCGAGCCTTCGTGCAAGGCGGTTGCCGATCACATAACTATGAGCTGCGCAGACTCGGGCGTCGCGCGCTATCTCATGCCGCTTCTCACAAGCTGACCGAAGGGAGGCCCGACGTGTCAGATGCCTTTGTCGTAGCGTCGTGCGCCGCAACCTTTGGAATCTTCAACGAGGGCCCGGTCGAGCGTCTCAAGGCCGCGGGCTGCGAGGTGCGGATCAATCCCTACGGTCGTCCGCTCACCGCCTCTGAGATCGTCGAGTTTGCCGAGGGCGCCGATGCCCTCGTCCTGGGAAACGACGTCCTGAGCGCCTCTACCATCGACCGCCTTCCCGACCTGCGCCTCATCGCTCGACACGGCGCCGGCTTTGACGGCATCGACTTTCATCGCGCGAGCGAGCGCGGCATCACTGTCACCAACACCCCGGGCGCCAACAGCGAGGAGACGGCAGACCTCACCTTTGCCCTCATCCTCGACCTCGCCCGCATGATCACGCAGTCCGTGGTCCAGCTCAAGGGCGGCATGTGGAACAAGATTCCCGGGCGCAGCCTCTACGGAAAGACCCTCGGCATCATCGGCGTGGGCTCGATCGGCATGGCCGTGGCGCGCCGCGCAATGGGCTTTGGCATGGACATCGTGGGCAACGACATCGTCCAGCGCGACGAGGCCGCTCGCTACGGCCTGCTCTACACGGGTCTCAACGAGCTTCTTGCCGTCTCGGACGTGGTGACCATTCACGCGCCGCTCACCTCCGCCACCAGAAACCTCCTCGGTGCGCGCGAGTTCAGGCACATGAAGGACGGGGTCCTTCTCGTCAACACGGCGCGCGCGGGCATCGTGCGCGAGTCCGCCCTGGAGAAGGCGCTCGCAATCGGCAAGCTCGGCGGCTACGCCGTGGACGTCTTTGACCCCGAGCCGCCCACGCTCTCTCGGGTCTACAAGATGCCCAACGTGCTCGCGACGCCGCACGTCGGGTCGGCAACGCTTGAGGCCAACCAGCGCATGGGCGACATGGTGGTGGACAACATCCTCGCCTTCAAGGACGGACACGTTCCGCCCAACCGCGTCACCGCCGTCGACAGCGTCCGCTTCTCGTAGCGCGGGCCCGCCCGCGCGGGCGCCGCCTCACCTCCGCTGCGCTAGACTAGGGGCGAGAAGAGCGACAACCCCAGGGAGGCCCCATGACAGACGTCGTCGAGCGCTTCATGCGCTACGTGCAGGTGGATTCCGCCTCGGACCCGGACAATCTCGAGCAGACCCCCTCGACCGAGCGCCAGCACGACATGGCGAGCGTCCTTGCCGAAGACCTGCGCGCCCTTGGCTGCCAGAACGTCCGCGCCGACGAGCACGCCTACGTGACGGGCACGCTGGGCGCCTCCGCCGGTGCCGAGGGCCTGCCCGCGCTCGTGCTCTGCGCCCACATCGACTCCTCGCCGGACGCGCCCGCCTCGGGCGTGCGACCGCACATCGTTCGCTACGAGGGCGGCGCGCTCGTCTCGGGCATCGTTGACGGCGAGGTCATCCAGACCACGCCCGAGCAGGTGCCCGACCTCGAGAAGTTCGTGGGCGAGGACATCGTCTGCTCCGACGGCTCGACGCTGCTCTCCGCCGACGACAAGGCTGGCGTTGCCGAGATCATGGCGCTTCTCGCCCGCCTGGCGGCAAACCCCGAGCTCCCGCACCCCGCCATCGTGGCCGCCTTTGTGCCCGACGAGGAGATCGGCCACGGTGCGAGCCTGCTCAGGATCGAGGAGCTCGGCGCGTGCGGCGGCTACACGGTGGACGGGGAGGCACTCGGCGAGTTCAACTACGAGTGCTTCTCGGCGAGCGAGGCCACGGTCTCCGTTCACGGCGTGATGGTCCATCCGGGCGCCGCCAAGGACGTGATGGTCAACGCCATTACGGTGGCCTCTGAGTTCCAGCAGATGATTCCGGCATGGGAGCGCCCGGAGCACACCTGTGGCCGCGAGGGCTTCTTCCACCCCACGGACGTCTCGGGCACCGCCGCGGACGTCACGCTCTCCTACATCATCCGCGACTTTGACGCCGCCGCCTTTGCCCGTCGCGAGCAGACCATGCGCGACGTGGCGTCCTTCCTCAACGCCCGCTACGGCGAGGGTACCGTCGAGGTGTCCATCCGCCCGCAGTACCGCAACATGGCGGAGAAGTTTGGCCCGGATGACCAGCGCCTCATTGACTTTGCCCTCGAGGCCAACCGCGAGGTGGGCATCGAGCCCGTGGTGGTCCCGGCGCGCGGCGGCACCGACGGTGCCCAGCTCACCTTCCGCGGCCTGCCGTGCCCCAACCTCGCAACGGGCGGCTACAACGCCCACTCGGTGCGCGAGTTCGTGCCCGTGCGCTCCCTCGAGGTCACGGTGGACATGCTCGAGCGCCTCGTTGCCAAGTTCGCCGTCTCCCCGGCGGGCGCGGGGGAGTAGCCGTGGCCGACGTCCTCCTCGCCGCAGCCGCGGTCGCGCTCCCGTTTGTCGCTCTCATCATCGAGCACGTGGGCAACGTCCGCATTACCGAGCGTCATCACAGCCACCACGACACGTACGTGGTCCCCGCGTCGTTTACGCGCTCGATTGTGCTCTCCATGGTGTTCATGGGTGTGTTTGGCCTGCTCATGGGCTGGCTCTGCAGAGCCAACGTCTTTGCCGCGAGCCACGTCACGGTGCTCGCCTTCTTTGACGCGTACCTTGTCATGAGCTTTGCCCTCTGGCTCGCCCTCTGCCGCTACCGGGTCTCCACGTTCAGCGACTGCATGGTCGTCACGCCGTTTCTGGGTCCGCGCGTGTGGGTGGCGTACGCGGAGATAGACCGCCTCGCGTGGTCCGGCCTGCGGATGGAGTCCGGCTTTCGCAGCCTGGACGTCTACGTGGGCGGGCGGCGCGTCGTCAAGCTGCGCGGCATCGTTGACATCGAGCAGATCCTTATGAGCATCGACCGCTTTGACCTGCTTCCCCAGACCACCTAGGAGCAACCGTGATCAAGCTGGCCCTCTCGGACATGGACAACACGCTCATCCCCTTTGGCGCCCCGCACGTCTCCGACCGCACCATCGAGGCGGTTCACGCCGTGCTCGACGCCGGCGTGTTCTTCGGTCCCGCAACCGGCCGCGAGCCCCTTGAGCTCAAGCGCTTCTTCCAGGGGGACGAGGCCTGCTTCGGGACGGGAATCTTCTCAAACGGCAAGCGCGTGCGCGCCAACGGCGTCGCCGTGCGGACGGTCCTTCTTGGCCACGACGAGCTCGTGCGCATAGACGAGGCTCTGCGCGGCGAGAAGGGCATGTTCCTCGTGTGCTACCCGGAGCAGACCGACGAGACCAACCCCGCCTACGGCGTCCGCACCACCAAGCCCGAGCTCGCCGTCTTCGAGGGGCGCACGCACTTCACGGGAACCGTTGTGGACGAGGTGCCCAACGAGGACTTCATCGCGGCAACCATCGCCTGTCCCGGCCCGCCCGAGCGGATGGACCGCTGCAGGCAGATCATCGCCGAGGCGGTCCCCGAGGTGAGGGTCGTCTCGCCCATCCCGGAGTGGTTTGACGTCCTGCCCGCGGGGGTGTCCAAGGCAAGCGGCCTCGACGCCCTTCTCGAGGCGCTTGACCTGACGCCCGGCGAGGTGGTCGTCTTTGGGGACGCCGAGAACGACCTCGACATCATGCGCCGCGTGCCGCACGCGGTGGCCGTTGCAAACGCGAGCGACGAGGTCAAGCGCGTTGCTCGCCATCACGTGGGCTCGGTGGGCGAGGACGGCGTGGCCGAGGCGCTCTTTGAGATCGCGCGGGCGGCCGTGGAGGGGGATACGCCGGCGTTTCTGACCGAAGAGGGGACGGCATAGTGTCCTCCCAGCTCACGAGGCGCGCGTTTCTCCGCGCATGCGCCGCGGGCGGCGCTGCGGCCGTGCTTGCCGGCTGCTCGGGGGGAGGCGACGAGAACGTCCAGAGCGAGCCCGTTGCCACCAACCCCTCCGAGGGAAAGCTCGGCGGCAAGCTCGTGGTGCGCACCTCGTGTCCGGAGCTGCTGGTCAACGCGGTGGTCCCTGCCTTCATGGAAAAGACCGGCGTGACGGTGCGCCTGGTGGAGGCGCCCGTCTCGGAGCTGCTCGCCTGGGACGAGGGCGAGTCCCTCGACCCTGCCCCGGATGTGGTTTGGGGAGCGGATCTGAGCTGGTACGTGGGGTTCGAGGAGCTTTTTGAGGAGTACATCTCCGGCGAGAACGGCGCGATGCGCGCAGGGTGCAGGAGCGTTGCAGGCTGCGTCACGCCGGTCACGCGCGAGGTGGCCGTGCTCGCGGTGCGCGCGGAGGAGGCTGCCCCGACCGGATTCTCCGACGCTCCCGCGGACGAGCGGGAGATCGTGGGCTATGCGTCACTGCTCGACGAGGGGCTCTCCGGGCGCGTGGCCATGCCCGACCCCCAAACGAGCGCGTGCGGCGCGTTGCACGTGGCGGCCATCGACCGTGCCCTCTCCGAGAGGGGAGATGACGCCGTGCGGGAGCTCCTTCGCGCGCTTCGCACGCAGGGTGCGCCCGTGACGGATGCGCCGGATGCCCTTGCCGCCCTGGTGGAGGGCGAGTGCGACGTTGCGCTCGTCTGCGAGTCGATGGTCGCACAGGCAAAATGCGCGGACGCGCTTGCGGTGAGGCCCGTCTATCCCGAGGAGGGCGCTTACGTCACCTGCGGCTGCGCCTCCATCGTGAGGGACTGCGTGCATCTGGCCCAGGCACAGGCGTGGATTGACTATGTGACGGGGCAGGAGTGCCAGCTGGAGATCGCGCGCGAGGCCCTCGCGCGCCCGGTCAGGGAGGACGTTCAGGACCCGGAGGGCTTTTCCGAGGTGGGGGAGCCGTCGGTTCCGGAACGCGAGGCGCTTCTCGCCCTGTGGGCGAGCGCGGCGTCGGACGATGCGTGAGTGCGCCCCAGGGCAGCCGCCCGGGGGAGTTGGAATCGTTTTCATACATTTTTGATGGTCACTAAAATGTGATACCAGTAGACAACTGATAGAGTTGTTACTACCAGTTAAAATGCCCGAAACAACTGCATAAATGAGTTTTTTAAATAGAAAAAACGCACTGAGCTGCGCAAACTGAAACTACCGCTCAAAGGCAAAAACCGACCGCTCAGAGTTATCTTCACAATTTCGAGATATTTGTGGTGGAAACCTGTATGATGTCTAGCATGGCGTTTCTCGCCTTACGGGAGAAGGCATCGGATGGGCCGGTGCAAAGACACGGGGAGCACAATGCACACATTCGAGATTCGCGACCAGTTCGTGCTCGATGGTGAACCGTTCCGGATCCTCTCCGGCTCGATCCACTACTTCCGGGTTGACCCCTCGGACTGGCACAACTCCCTCTACAACCTCAAGGCCATGGGCTTCAACACCGTCGAGACCTACGTGCCGTGGAACCTCCACGAGCCGCGTCCCGGCGAGTTCGACTTTGCCGGCGGCCTCTCCCTCGCGCGCTTCCTGGACGAGGCGGCCGAGCTCGGCCTCTGGGCCATCGTGCGTCCGTCTCCGTTCATCTGCGCCGAGTGGGAGTGGGGCGGCTTTCCCGCGTGGCTGCTCCAGGACCGCACCATGCGCCCGCGCTCGCGCGACCCCAAGTTCCTCGCGCGCGTTGCGTCCTACTATGACGCCCTCATGCCCATCCTCGTTGAACGTCAGATCACCCATGGCGGCAACGTCATCATGATGCAGGTGGAGAACGAGTACGGCTCCTACTGCGAGGACAAGGAGTACCTGCGCGCCATCCGCGACCTCATGCTCGAGCGTGGCGTGGACGTGCCCCTGTGCACCTCAGACGGCCCGTGGCGCGGCTGCCTGCGCGCCGGCACGCTGATTGACGACGACGTCTTTGTGACCGGCAACTTTGGCTCCCGCTCGGCGGAGAACTTCGCCAACCTCAAGGCCTTCCACGAGGAGCACGGCAAGAGGTGGCCCCTCATGTGCATGGAGTTCTGGGACGGCTGGTTCAACCGTTGGGGCGAGAACGTCATCACGCGTGACGCCCAGGACCTCGCCGACTGCGTGCGCGAGCTCCTCGAGCTTGGCGGCTCCATCAACCTCTACATGTTCCACGGCGGAACCAACTTTGGCTTCATGAACGGTTGCTCCGCCCGCCACACTCATGACCTCCACCAGGTCACGAGCTATGACTACGATGCCGTCCTCAACGAGGAGGGCAACCCCACCGAGAAGTGGTACAAGCTGCGCGACGTGGTGCGCGAGCTCTTCCCGGACGCCTGGACCGCAGACCCCGTCACCAAGACGGCCGTCGAGGTTGCCGAGGAGAGGATTCGTCTCACGGGCCGCGCAGGCCTCTTCGAGAACCTCGGCGCCCTCGACGCCGAGCCGGTGAGCTCGCTCTACCCGCAGACGATGGAGGACATGGGCCAGTCCTACGGCTACGTCCTCTATCGCACGCAGGTCGAGCGCGACACCTGCGAGCCCGAGCGCATCCGCGTGGTGGACGGCCGCGACCGTGCTCAGGTCTTTGTCAACCAGCGGCTCGTGGCAACGCAGTACCAGGAGCGCATCGGCGAGGACATCCGCTGCGCGCTCCCCGAGGAGCACAACCAGCTCGACGTCCTCGTGGAGAACATGGGCCGCGTGAACTACGGCCACAAGTTCCTCGCGGACACGCAGCGCAAGGGCATTCGCACCGGCGTATGCGTGGACCTTCACTTCGTCCTCAACTGGCAGGCATATCGCCTTGGCCTCGAGGACGTCTCTAAGATTGACTACTCAGCCGGTTGGGCCGAGGGGACGCCGTCCTTCTCGCGCTTTGAGTTCACGCTTGACGAGCCGGCGGACACGTTTGTGGACACTACGGGCTTTGGCAAGGGCGTCGTCTTTGTCAACGGGGTCAACGTGGGCAGGTACTGGGAGATCGGTCCCATCGCCACCCTCTACGTCCCCCACGGCATCACGCGCGCCGGCGTCAACGAGCTCGTGCTGTTTGAGACCGAGGGAACCGTGAGCGACTCCATCTCCCTGCGCTCCACGCCCCTCATTGAGCATTTGGAGAAAGAAGGAGTTGAGTAGCATGATCGTTGGAGCACGTGTTGACTTCCGTCTCATCCACGGCCAGGTCGGCAACCTCTGGGCCAACGCCCGTCAGGTCAGCCGCTTCATGGTCGTCGACGACCAGGTGGCCGAGGACGCCACCCAGAAGCAGGTCCTTCGCATGGCCACCCCGGCCACCTGCAAGCTCTCCGTCCTGCCCGTCGAGAAGGCCGCGGCCAACATCCTCGCCGGCAAGTACGACGCGCAGCGTCTGTTCATCGTCGTCAAGAAGCCCGAGGTCTACGTCAAGCTCGCCAAGGCCGGCGTGAAGTTTGACGAGATCATCCTCGGCAACATCACCTCGATGAACATCGTCAAGACCTACAACCGCAACATCAACTGCGGCCAGGACGACGTTGACGCCCTCAACGAGCTGAGCAGCATGGGCGTTCCCATGGTCATCCAGCTCACCCCGCAGAACAACCCGGAGCCCTTTAGGCCCTAGGAGTGGCGCTAAGCGGTGAGGGGAGATGCACCGCGGCCATATAGCGTGAAACGTACGTTTGATTCGAGTTGTTAGAAGGAGGAAAAGAACCATGATTCAGTCAGGATCGTCAAAAGCTTAAGAATCCGGCCGGAAGCCAGGGA